>JBGSNL010000084.1:0-39587 GCA_041739675.1 bacterium | reverse complement strand
ATCCCGCGGGCGAAAACACACTGAAACCGACCGACGGTACGATCGGCGCCACGCAGGCGAACGGTTTTGCCACCATAGAGGGTGAGACACAACGCTTTATGATAGAGGCGGTGGGTACCGGACCGGGCGACTACATTCTTTCGGAAAATAAAGTGGCGATCCAGATTCACGAAATTGCCCGTGTGGAAGAGGCGGTTCCTTACATCCTGATACGCGGCGCGGTTGTGGATCTCTCGGACGGCAAATCCATAACGGATTGCACGGCCACGATTTCCAACGTTGCGCAGCATGTCCAAGTTTACAAGACCGGCGGTGTGGCCCTTGACGGCTCCGAGATGCACGGCGGATTCTACGGATACGTCGGCACCTTGAACTCGGAAGGGTTCGGCCTCGGCAACACATCTGACGAAAACGGATTTTTCCAGATATCCATGCCGATCAGCGGCGACGGGGCTGCAGGCCAGATCATCATGCTCCCTGAGATCAGCGGCGGTTACATCGGAAAACCCAGCAAGGTGATCAGCATCGCAGACGATCCCCGTCAGGCGGATTGCTATCGCGATTGGGCGGACCGCACGGGAGAGAGCGCGCTCACTTCGGATACGGACACGGACGGCGACGGCCTGCCTGACACCGATACGGGCACAGTCACGCGCGCGACATTCGTAGGATACAAGAGCGTTGCGGAGTGTCAGAGAAGGCGCCACAGAACTGCTTCAACACATCAGCTTGCGCCGTCGACTTATGACAGTGACGGCGACGGTTTGAAAGATAACGACGAAGATTTGGACCGCGATTGCGATTGCGACGTCATGGAATCCTGCTGGTACATGGCCGATACGGACGGCGACGGCATCAGCGACAAGAAGGAAGGAAACTGTATCTCTCTTGCCGATGTCGCTGCGCCTACCTACGCGTTGCCGACAGTGTGTACGACCGACCCAGCGGTAACCGACCCGTACGACGTGGACGGCGACAACTTGGGTAACGCAGTCGACCCCGATCGCGACAACGACGGACGCCAGGACTATCAGGAAGACAGGAACTTCTACTACGTCCAGAACGCCGGCGGCACACTGCCGACCACGGGCGTACTCTACCACTTTGAAAGCGTGTTCGGCGCGAACCCGATTCCATACCGCGACGAAGCCGGCGTAAGACACGCCTATGCTCCTTGCGAACTCAGGAACATGGACAGAGTCGGTTCATGGTTCGCATGGTACATCGTTAACTACGAGAGCGACGGCGTGACCGTACACGGCGCGCCCGAGCTTTTGGGCGACAGCGGTGAATTCCCGGCGGCCGTGGAGCCTTCTGCCGACATCGCCAATAAGATGGAAATCCTGCTCTGCAGAAACCAGATGCTTGCTTCACCCGCAAACTTCAACGGAAGACGCGAAGTTGGAAACATCGAAACCAAGCTCGACGTCGTCGATTCCGACGGCGACGGCTGGTGCGACGGCAACAACGTCCCCAACGAAGGGGAAGGAAAGTGCGCAACTGCGGCCGACTTCAATGGAATCAACGATGCCTGTCCGACAGTCACCGATGAATCCAACCTCTGCAGAACGCTTCCCTGCGCTGAGGGTTCCAACCAGGTGCTCTTCAGCGTGAACCCGAAGTATATAGTATTCGAAGGCGGATCGCCTCGCGCGTTCCGCGATACCGGCCCGACGACTGACACACCGGAAGACGGTTCAATCGCAGGCGACTCGATCCCTGACGTCTTGCAGGTCAAGACCGACAGCAAGATCGACTATCAGAAGATCAATATCCTCTGCTTCGGCGATATAGACGATGACGGAATCCCGGATTGCGTCGAGCATCCCTCGATCACCGGCTCCTGCACGGCTGCCGACACAGAGACAGGTCTCTTCTTCAACAAGCGCGACTCGGACGGCGACACCTTCATCGACGGCTGGAAGGGCGGAGAGATGAGCGACGTCTGCCCGGCAACAGCCGGTCCGGACCACAAGTTTGTCGAGGGACAGGCGAGATACTCAGGTTGCGATCCTACGCAGATCTATACGAGAGAAAGAATCAGAATTCTCTCCTGCTTCCTTGACCGCGACGGCGACGAGATCCGCGATTGCATGGAAGATAAAGATATGAACGGCCAGTATGACCATCAGGTGCCCGGTGTTGCCGGAATAGCTACGACCGAATTGAATCCGCTCGCAAAGGATTCCGACGGCGACACAATACTGGATACGGACGAGGTGTTCGGATGGCCGATGCCCACGAACGCGGCATATATGGATACCGATGGGGACGATCTCAATGATAACCTTGAGGATCGCGACCACAACAGCAGGATCGACATAGATCCGGCGGATCCCGTGCTTCAGGGCAACGATCTTTGTCCCGAGGCGCTCACGCGCGATACGGATCCCACGAAGAAAGATACCGACGGCGACACACTGGAAGACGGCGTTGAACTCAGTGGCCGCCCGATCATGGGTCTGCCCTTCATCGAGATGCTCACGGACCTCAATGCCTTTAGCGGTGGCGGAATAGATGTCTACTCCGATCCGAGGTCGAAGGACAGCGACTACGACGGTCTGGATGACAATGAGGAATACACGGGCTCGATCAGCACCAGCGATTCGCATCCCTGCATGAAAGACTCGGACGGCGACAGCGTTGACGACGGCGATCCCCGCGTGCCCCATGTCAGAAAAGATGCCTGCCCGCTCAACGCGAAATACTCCGACGCTGCACACTGCAGCACAACGACCGGCGGTCCGGATTGGGACATCGACGGTCTGCCCGACAGGCAGGAAGCTGACCTCGGCACAGATCCTCGTAATCCCGACACCGACGGCGACGGCTTGCTGGACGGCCAGGAAGACTCTAACCAGAACGGTATATATGAACCGGTCCTCCATGAATCGGATGCCAGCAATCCCGACACGGACGGCGACGGTTTGAACGACGGGTATGAAGTTCGCTACGGGACCGATGCTACGAATTCCGATACCGACGGCGATTGCATCACCGACGGTCTGGAAGACGCGAACCGCAACGGCGATTACAATGCCGGCTCTGAAACCAACGGACTCTCGTCCGACACCGACGGCGACGGACTACCTGACGGCCAGATCGGCGGGATCGGCGAAGACTTGAACTGCAACGGAACGGTCGACCGCGATGCGGAAGGACGCAAGCTGGAGACCGATCCGAAGCTGCCCGACACAGACTTCGACGGCTACTCCGACTACGATGAAATGACGCAGGGCGGTTTCTTCAACGCCTCCGCCAACATCGGCGACGCGACGAGCGGCCACGAAGGTTGCGCGATCTCAGCAGGAGCCAGTGCACCGACTTCAATGATGTACCTCTTCGGATTGCTCCTGATAGTGAACAGGGCGGTGACCCGCTGCTTGAGAAAAGGAAAAAGGGTTAGCTAGCTGACGAATTGACTCCCCCAGAGGCCCCGGGTTCGCGCAAGCGTCCCGGGGTTTTTTTTACTGTATTATTTTCTTTATAGCTTCCTGCTCGCGCTGCTTGTACTGCATCTGCTGGATCTGCTGGCGGTAGGAGAGGGCGGCGCGGTCTTTTGGAAAAACCTGGAGAATCATCTCCGCGTATTTCAAACAATTTCCATAATCTTTCATCTCATAATAGAGGGCCATGAGCTCGGTCATGACGATTTTTTTTGGGTCACCCCCACCCTTACCCTCCCCCCTCGAGGGGGAGGGGTAGGGAGAGGGGGCAGTGAGCGCCTTTTCAAAATTTGCGATCGCCTGCGTGTAATTTTTCTGGACCCTGTATATCTGTGCCGACATGAAAAGAAGCATGAAGCTGTCGGGGGCGGTTTTGAGCGCCTCCTCTATCTCGGGCAACGCCTTGTCGAACTGGTCGGTCTGATAATAGAGACGCGCAAGATGCTCATGCATCTTTTTTGTTTCCGGGTAATCGGGATACTGCTGCGCAAGTTTTTCGGCCGCTTCGTTGAAATATTTCTCGGCCTGTTTGTAATCTTTTTTTGTCTCGTAATACAGCCCCATCTTGAAGAGGAGCAGGCCGTCACGGCAACCCAGATTGTAGGCTTTTTGCAGGAAGACAAGACCGGTCAGGACGTCCCCGCTGTCGTATGACTGGAAACCCGCCTTGATCATCCCGTCCCACTGAGGCGACCTTTGCCCCGATTTGAGGTAGAGATCGTAATCGGCGGCAAAAGCCGCTGGAACCAGCATGGTGAGCAACACTATGATAAGGAAAGGTTTTTTTGCCATTTTTTAGTGTGTCATCCTGAGCGAAGCGAAGGATCCCGGAAGTTTCTTGGGATTCTTCGCTTCGCTCAGAATGACAATCTTTCAGGTTGCATTAATATATCAGGCCATGATAAGGGAGTCCAACATTTTTCGCGGGGATTCCCTTGTGAATACAAAGGGTTTCCCTGCATTACTGTATAAAGGAGGAGAATTTATGCCGGTTGCTGTGGATGTGAAACAGATGTTGGAGGCGGGCGTTCATTTCGGACATCAGACAAAAAAATGGAACCCCAAGATGCGTCCCTACATTTACACGGAGCGCGACGGGATCCATATCATAGATTTGGGACAGACCGCGGGGCAAGCCGAGAGGGCCTTCAAGTTCATCGTCGATACGGTGGCTCTCGGCAACTCGGTTCTTTTCGTGGGAACAAAAAAGCAGGCGGCCGACGTCATCGTTGCCGAGGCGCAGCGCGCAAAGCAGCACTACGTCAGCAACCGCTGGCTGGGCGGAATGCTCACCAACTTCAAGACTATCAAGCAGTCGATCGACCGGATGGAATCTTTGTGCTCGCGTCGCGACAAGGGCGAGCTCGAAAAACTTCCGAAGAAAGAGCAGCTCCAGATCGAGCGTCAGATCGTAAAGTACGAAAAATCTCTCGGCGGTATCAGGACGATGAACCGTCTGCCGGGCGCCGTGTTCCTGGTCGATCCCATTGAAGAAAAGATCGCAAGATTAGAGGCGAATAAATTGAAGGTTCCCGTGATCGCGCTTGCGGACACGAACGCCGATCCTGACGGAATAGATTATCTCATCGTCGGCAACGACGACGCGATCCGTTCAATCGAATATTTCACAAAAATAGTGGCGGACGCCTGCGAGGAGGGCGCGCAGAGGCGCGAGGCGGCGTTGCGCGAGCAGCAGTCGAAGGTCGAGAAGGAAAAGGGAGAGGCAAGACCCGCGGTGCGCGAGAGAAAGATCGGCGCCAAGGGCAGGGCCTATGTCGGCGGCAAAAAGGGCGAGGTCGAGAAAGCCGCGGATTCCGAAGTGGCCGAGTTCGCAAAAGTGAAAGTGGAGAAGAAGGAAGAGAAAAAGGAGAATGAATAAATGATCACACCTGAACAAGTTAAAAATCTTCGTGAAAAAACCGGCGCCGGAATGATGGACTGCAAAAAGGCGCTTGGCGAGGCAGCGGGCGACATGGAAAAGGCAAACGAGCTTTTGAGAAAATGGGGAATCGCCACCGCCGCGAAGAAGCAGGGGCGCACAGCAGCGGACGGAACTATAGGCAGCTACTTTGCCGGCGACGGTAAAGTGGGCGTTTTGGTCGAGGTGAATTGTGAGACCGACTTCGTCGTGAAGACCCCGGATTTTCAAGATTACGTTAAGACATTGACCGAGATCGTGCGCGAAAAGAATCCGAAGGACCTGGACGCGCTTTTAGGCATTAATCATCAGGGCACGGCGATCCGCGAACTGGAGACGAACCTCGTTGCAAAGATAAGGGAGAAGCTTGGCGTCAGGCGCTTTGTGAGGTGGGAAGCCGACGGCAAGACGACGAAAATCGCGCAGTACATCCACGCCGGCAGCAAGATCGGCGTAATGGTGAGCTTCAATGATCCTGCGTCGAAACTGACAGACGCGCAGGCGCGCGAGGTTGCCATGCATATCGCGGCGATGAGCCCGCATTTCGTGAGAAAAGAAGAAGTGCCGCAGACGGTGCTGACCAAGGAAAAAGAGATTCTCATGGCCCAGATGGCAAAAGAGAACAAGCCGCCCGAGATCATGGAAAAGATCGTAACGGGCAAGCTTTCGAAATATTATTCGGAAGTCTGCCTTGAAGACCAGATCTTCGTGCGCGATCCGGAAGGAAAACTCACTGTCGGAAAGGCGCTTTCAAAAATCGATCCCGGAATCAAGGTCGACAAGTTTGTGAGATTCCAGGTGGGCGAGGGAATCGAAAAAAAGCAAAATGAGTAAACCGAAGTATAAAAGAGTATTACTCAAGTTGTCCGGCGAAACTCTTCTGCCGGAGGGGGCAAGACACGGAATCGGCGTTACGGCCGCGGAATGGATCGCATCGGAGATCAAAACGATTTGCGATCTGGGAATTTCCGTGGCCATCGTCATCGGCGGCGGGAATATTTTTAGGGGTGCCTCCGCCGAAGCGGGCGGCATGAACCGCGTCCGCGCCGACACGATGGGCATGCTGGCCACCGTGATCAACGGTCTTGCGCTGCAGGAGGCGTTCGAGCGGAAAAATATTGCGCAGCGCCATCTCACCGCTGTCGAGATAGCGACGGTCGCCGAGCTTTTCGTGCCGCAGGTCGCAGCAAACTACTGGAAAGAAGGAAACGTTCTCATACTGACCGGCGGGACCGGCCACCCGTATTTTTCTACGGACACGGCGGCATCGCTTCGCGCCGTTGAGATAGGCGCTGAGGTCATCTTCAAGGGTACGAAGGTCGACGGCGTCTACGACAGCGATCCGGTAAAAAATCCCGGCGCAAAGCGTTTCGACAAGCTCACATTCGACGAAGTCTTGAATCGCCAGCTCAAGGTAATGGATTCTACCTCTATCTCCATGTGCCGCGACAACAACATACCGATCGTGGTTTTTAACATTTTTGAGAAGGGTAATCTCAAAAAGGCCGCGATGGGTGAGGAAATAGGGACGGTGGTCTATGGACACAAAAGTGTATGACGAGACGAAGGTTCGGATGCAAAAGACGCTCGAGGCGTTCCGCCACGAGCTGTCAACGTTGAGAACGGGCCGCGCTTCAATTTCCATCCTGGACGGGATCAGGGCCGAATACTACGGAACGCCCACGCCCCTGAACCAGATCGCAAATCTCGGAACGCCCGATGCAAGAACGGTTGTCATACAGCCGTGGGATCAGACGGCGCTGCAGGCAATCGAGAAGGCGATCCAGAAATCCGATCTGGGCTTGAACCCGGTGAACGACGGCAGAGTGATAAGACTTCCTATCCCGCCGCTCAACGAAGAGCGCAGGATGGAGCTCGTGAAGGTCGTGAAAAAACACGGCGAGGAGTGCAAGATATCGATCAGAAACACCCGCCGCGATTCGGTGGAACTCTTAAAGAAGATGAAGGGTGATTCCAAGATCACCGAGGACGAGCTCAAGAAGGGCAGCGATCAGATCCAGAAGCTCACCGACGATTTCATCAAGCAAATTGACGAGACCGCATCGCACAAAGAAAAGGATATAATGGAAGTGTAATGGATTCCAACCGTATTCCTGAACATGTCGCGATTATTATGGACGGCAACGGCCGCTGGGCCAAGGAGCGGGGTTTGCCCCGCGCCGAGGGCCACATACAGGGGGCGAAGACGATCGAAATGCTGGTCGAAGCGGCGACCGACATCGGCATAAAATATCTCACTCTTTACGCATTCTCTTTCGAAAACTGGTCCAGGCCCAGTGAGGAAATCACGGCGCTCATGCAGCTTCTTCAGCACTATCTTGCCTCGAAAAGAGAGAAGATGATAGGCGAGGGGGTCCGCTTCACCACTATAGGTGATGTGAAATCTCTTAGCACCGAGCTGCAGGGAGAGATCGCAAAGACAAAAGAGGCCACCGGAGATGGCAAGAAGATGACGCTGATTGTGGCGCTCTCCTACGGCTCGCGCCAGGAGATATGCCGTGCCGCGAATAAGATGATAGCGGACAAAGTGGAAAACGTGACGCCCGAGCTCTTGTCGCAAGCGCTGGATACCGCGGGCATTCCCGACCCCGATTTTTTGATACGCACGAGCGGCGAATATAGGATCAGCAACTTTCTTCTCTGGCAGCTTGCATACACAGAACTCTATTTCACCGACAAACTCTGGCCCGATTTCGCTCGCAATGAATTTGTTAAGGCGATCGAGGAATACCAGAAGCGCGAGAGGCGTTTCGGTCTCACGAGCGAGCAGGTAAAAGAGATATGATACGCGTGATCATGGCAATTGTTTTGGGTCTTGCGGCGGTGGCGGCGATATGGTGGCTGCCCGCGAATTTGTTCGATGTCATCGTCGTCGCGGCGGTGGCGGGCTCGCTTTTTGAATATTCGCGCATGCTCCTTTCAGATAGCGCCGAAAGATGGGCGCTCATCGGCGTGGGAACAGTCGTGGGTCTTTTCATGGTTTTTTTCGCCGCCGAAAGTTCTTTGATGATACCCGTCGTTGTCTTGGCGCTCTTCGCGCTCTGCTGTTTTTTTATGTGGCGCGCGCCTGCGATGGAAGGCGTGGCGACGCGCCTTGGGCTTGCCATTCTGGGCGTCGTCTATCTTGCGGTCGCGCTCTCCTTGTGGAGCTGGCTCAGACACGTGGAATTCGGGCGCCAGTGGGTGATGCTCGTTATTGTTCCCACATGCTTATGCGATACCTTCGCTTTTCTCGCTGGCAAGGCATTCGGCAGGCATAAACTTGCTCCACTTGTCTCCCCCAACAAGACGGTCGAAGGTTTCGCGGGCGCGCTTGTCGGAAGTCTCATCGGCACGTTTCTCGTCCGCGCGCTCATCATGAATTTCGTTCCATGGTACCACGCGCTTATTCTTGCATTCATTATATGGATAATATCTCCGATGGGCGATCTCATCGAATCGATGATCAAACGAAGCATCGGGGTGAAAGATTCGGGCACGATCATACCGGGCCACGGCGGGCTCCTGGACAGGCTCGATGCCCTCACATTTGCCGGCCCGTTCGCATATGTCTACGTGAAGTACGTGTTGTCATTCTGAGCGAAGCGAAGAATCCCATGGGACCCTTCGCTCCGCTCAGGGTGACACGATGAAACGTATCAGCATATTAGGAAGCACCGGTTCGATAGGGAAGAGCGCGCTTGACGTCATCGCGCTCCATCCCGACCGCTTTGAAGTTGTGGGTCTGGCCGAGGGCCACGACGTGGAGCTCCTTGCCCGCCAGATCGAAAAGTTTTTACCGAAACTCGTCTCTGTCAGGGATGAAGCATCTGCAAAAAAGTTGGGCACGCTTCTCAAGGAGAAAACACCTGAAATAGTGTGGGGCATAGACGGCGCGTGCAAAGTCGCGTCGATGTCCGAAGCGGATACAGTTGTGTCGGCGATAGTCGGCGCGGCGGGCCTCTCACCAACGATTGAAGCCATAAAGACGAAAAAGACGATCGCGCTCGCCAATAAGGAAACCATGGTGATCGCGGGCGAGCTTGTGACGCGGCTCGCAAAAGAGCACCGTGTCGCCATACTTCCAGTCGACAGCGAACACAGCGCCATATATCAGTCGCTTATCGGGCACAGGCCTGAAGACGTTTTGCGGATCATCCTCACCGCGTCCGGCGGTCCTTTTTTGAAACTATCGAAGAAAGAGCTGGAGCGTGTAACCATTGAGGATGCGCTTCATCATCCGCGCTGGTCGATGGGGGCAAAGATCACGATCGATTCGGCGACGATGATGAACAAGGGTCTTGAAGTTATCGAAGCGCGCTGGCTCTTCGACATGACTGCTGAGAGAATCGATATCGTGATTCATCCGCAGAGCATCGTCCATTCGATGGTGGAATACAAAGACGGCTGCGTGGTTGCGGAACTGGGGCAGCCCGACATGCGCGCACCGATCGCATACGCTATTTCATATCCGGAACGCGTCGAGACGAACGTCGAAAGACTCGATCTGAAAAAAATAGGCCAGCTCACTTTCGAGGCGCCCGACCGCGAGAAATTCCCGTGCCTCGATCTGGCATACGACGCTTTGAAGGCGGGTGGTTCGAGTCCGGTGGTCCTTAATGCGGCCAATGAAGTCGCGGTCGCCGCATTTCTTGGCGGAAAAGTTCCGTTTATTTCAATTTCACGAATAGTCGAAAAGGCGTTGCAGGCTCACAAACCGAAACGTTGCGACACACTTGAAGAGATACTGGAGATAGACCGCGAAGCTCGAAGCGTCACCTCCAAAATAATCGAAAAATGACATTTCTATACTTCCTCATCGCTCTGGGCGTTCTGATTTTCGTCCACGAACTCGGTCACTTCATCCTAGCCAAAAGGCAGGGTGTCAAAGTCGAGGAGTTCTCTCTTGGCTTCGGCCCCCGCATAATAGGCGTGAGAAAAGGGGAGACCGACTACCGCATCTCGGCGCTTCCGCTCGGCGGCTATGTGAAGATGTTAGGAGAGGACCCCGACGACGAAAAAGGGGCCGACGATCAAAGATCGTTCGCGAAAAAGAGCGTCTGGCAGAGGGTCAAGATCGTGGCTGCGGGCCCGCTAATGAATCTTGTCTTCAGCCTGGCTGTCATGCCGCTTGTTTTTTTCATCGGACGTTCCGAGCCGGTCTTTCTCCGTGAAAAGCCAGTTGTTCCAGGTGTGCGGTCCGAATCGCCGGCGGAAATGGCCGGCCTCAGGAAAAACGATCTCATCCTGGCTATCGACGGAAAGCAAGTTAAGGATTGGGAAGATGTCCTGAATAAATTTATCCTCTCCCCGAACGGACACCTGAATCTCACCATCGAGCGCGGTTCGAAGACGTTCGATCAGGACGTCGCCGTCACGGAGATGCCCGAAATCAGGGGCGGCTACGTCGGAATCGAACCGATGCTCTTTTTGGGAAACGAAGCGGTGATTGACAATGTGGCCCCGGGCGGGCCCGCCGAAACCGCCGGCATCAAGAAGGGGGACCGCGTCATCTCAGTTAACGGCAGGCCAGTGGGAGATTGGCTGGGTCTTTCTGAACTGGTCAGCAAGAGCGGTGGCGAGGAAACCAGGCTGGAAGTGATGCGGGGGGAAGAGAAGCTCTCCCTCACCGTGAAGCCGCTATATAATGAAGAGGCAAAACGATGGCTCATCGGCATCGTGAAAGACAGGCAAAGCGGCCTGCCGATGGAAATCGTGCGTCTGGGGCTTTTTGATTCTATAGTCGAGGGCACGAAGGAGAACGTCAAACTCGTTGGCCTGACGTTCACCGTTCTCGGGCGGTTGTTCACGGGCGGCATCTCCTACAAAGTTCTGGGAGGTCCCGTCATCATCGCAAAAGCTTCAGCCGCGGCGGCAGCGTCAGGCATTTCAAATTTCCTCTATTTTCTGGCTTTTTTAAGCCTGCAGCTTTCCATCATCAATATACTGCCGATTCCTGTTCTGGACGGCGGGCATCTTTTGTTTTTCGGGATCGAAGCGGTGAGGAGAAAACCTCTAAGCGTGAAGGTGCGCCAGTACGCAACTCAAGCGGGATTTTTCCTGCTGATAGGATTTATGCTTCTCGTCACGTGGAACGATCTTGAAAGCGTCTTCGGCCTGAAGTCCTTGATAAAAAAATTATTTTAGGCGTTATGCGTATTCTCGCGATAGACACTTCGACGATGTTCGGCTCCGTCGCTCTTTGCGACGGCGACTTGCTCGTCGCCGAAGAGCAGCTGGGCGTTGCGGTCACGCATTCGGAGAGGCTCCTCAAAACGATCGATCACCTGCTTGAAATTTCCACGTGGGATAAATCGACAATCGATGCCATTGCGGTTGCGACGGGTCCGGGATCTTTCACCGGGCTTCGCATAGGGCTTGCCACGGCAAAGGGCCTTGCTCTGGGCCTAAAAAAGCCGATCGCCGGCGCGTCATCTCTTCTTACGCTGGCCCATAACGGAGCCATTTCGGAGTTGACGGTCGTTCCCACAATCGACGCGAGGCGCGGCGAGGTCTATGCCGCCGCCTACCGTTTCTCGAAGGGGAAATCCAAATGCGTCGTGAAAGAGGGCGCCTTCGATCCTAAGATCCTTTGCAAAAAACTCAAATCCATGAAGGGCGGTCTTCTCCTCACCGGCGACGGCGTCATCCTCTATGAAAAAATCTTCAAAAAAGAGCTGAAGGGGAAAGCGACGATAATGGCCCAAGAGCTCAAGTTTCCGCACGCGTCCCATCTTGCGCGGATAGTTGCATCACGCTTGAAGCGCGGAGGCGACGATATAGTGAAACTCGTCCCGAATTACCTGCGCCATTCCGACGCCGAGATCGGATTCAAAGGAAAGGGCAAGAAAATATGAACATCACGCTTGACGGAAAATCCGTAACGCTTTCCATTGTCGAGGAGTTCTTGAACGGTCAGGGGAAGGTGCATGTCACTCCTGAAACCACAAGGCGGTTGAAACAGGCGCGCACCTTCGTCGAGAAAAAACTGAAACTGCACGAGCCGTTTTACGGAATCAACACCGGATTCGGCATGCTTGCCCACAAACGAATCTCCGACAAGGATCTGGAGCTTCTTCAGGAAAATCTCATAATCTCGCATGCGGTGGGCAGTGGTGAATATCTCCCCGACAATATCTCGCGGCTCGTCATGCTGTTGCGCGCAAACGTGCTGGCGGCGGGCTATTCCGGCATCAAACCCGAGACGTTGAACCTTCTGATCGAAATGATAAACCGCGGCGTCACGCCTCTCATCCCTGAAAAGGGCTCTGTCGGCGCAAGCGGGGATCTGGCGCCTTTGGCGCACATCGCTCTCGTCATGATCGGCAGGGGGATGGCCAGATACAAAGGCGAGATAATGAAGGCGTCGCGCGCGCTTAAACTCGCGGGTTTGAAACCGGTCAGGTTGGCGCCCAAAGAGGGGATAGCGCTTATCAACGGCACGCAGGCTATGGCGGCGATAGCGGCCTTTTGCGCCATCAAGGCAAAGTCGCTCGTCAAGCTTGCAGACATAACGGGAGCTCTTTCGGTGGAAGGGGACCGTGCGTCGAAGCGTCCGTTCGATGCGCGCATTCACGCGATCAGGCCACATCCGGGGCAAATCGCCTCCGCGGCAAACGTGAGAAAGTTGATTGAGGGATCCCAGATCATAGAGAGCCACGCGAAATGCAAACGCGTGCAGGACCCGTATTCGTTTCGTTGCATCCCGCAGGTGCACGGTGCGGTAAGAGACGCCTGTGTTTACGCAATCGCGGTCGTGGAGAGGGAGCTTAACTCCTGCACCGATAATCCGCTCATTTTTCACGAGGACAACGAGATCATCTCCGGCGGGAATTTCCACGGCGAACCGCTGGCGATCGCGATGGACGTACTGGCCATCGCGCTTTCGGAGCTGGCATCGATATCCGAGCGGCGTGTCGCGATACTTTTGAGCCCGCTCGAGGGCGAACTTCCCGTGAAATATCTGGTGCTCGGGCCCGGCCTCAACTCGGGGCTGGCACCCCTTCACGTGACGATGGCCTCCATCGTATCGGAGAACAAGACGCTCTCCCACCCGGCAAGCGTCGATACGATACCCACCTTTGCGGGCCAGGAGGATCATGTCAGCATGGGCTTTTTCGCCGTCCGGAAGGCCGCGACGGTCGTGGCTAACGTCGAGACCGTCCTTTCAATAGAGCTTTTATCCGCCTGCCAGGCAATCGACATAAAACGCCCCAAAAGCTGCTTGCCGGGAAAAGGCACAAAGGCGGTCTACAACCTCGTCCGCAGGGAGATTCCCTTCATGGAGCACGACAGGGAGGTCAAACCTGACTTTGACAGGTGTCTTGAGCTTGTAAGGCAGGGGCTGGTCGTCGAAGCGGCGGAAAAGGCCGCAGGGCCTCTGAAATAGCGATTATTCTTGAAAATGAGCCCCTTTTATTGGTACAGATTGGCCAAACGGGAAAGGAGGGTAAAGCAATGGAGCAGCGTGATTTGGAGCTAATCCAAAAGCACATCGCATCCGATGCCAGCCTGAAGAAACTCTACGATGAGCATCTGGTCCTCGAGCACAAGTTAGAGGAGTTCAATCACAAGACCGCCTTGTCGCCGGCCGAAGAGATGGAAAAGAAAGAGCTTAAGAAATATAAGCTAAGGGGCCGGGATCAAATAGAATTTATCCTGAGAAAATATCGGGACCCGGAAAAGGCCTCGTAAATTCAAACCATGGAAAAGAAAAATTCAGCCTTTGCTCCCATGCCAAAGGAGAGGGTGATAACGCCTGAAGGCTACCCTTTTATCGTCCTGGCAGCGGCCCTCACCCTGATAACATTCTTCTTCGAATGGTTCGGGATGGCTTCTCTTCTGGCTGCGGCCACACTTTTTGTCTGCTACTTTTTCAGAAATCCGAAACGCGAATCGCCCTTAGATCCCGATGTCATTGTTGCCCCTGCCGACGGCAGAATTCTGGCCGTGGAGGACGTGGGGGGGCAGACGAAAATATCCACGTTCATGTCGGTGCTCAATTGCCACGTCAACCGCGTACCGGTGGGCGGCAAGGTGGAGCGGATCGCGTACCGGCCGGGCAGTTTCTTCGTGGCAAGCTTGGACAAGGCATCGGAACACAACGAGCAAAATGCCGTGATGATGACCGACGGGTCCGGAAGAGAGTTGAAGATTGTACAGATAGCGGGGCTGGTCGCGCGCCGTATCGTGTGTTATATGAAAGAGGGCTGTGAAGTCGGAAAGGGTTCCCGTTTGGGTATGATCCGCTTCGGTTCGCGCGTGGATCTTTTTCTGCCTGCGGGCGCCGCCGATATCAAGGTGAAGAGGGGCGACCGTGTCACGGCCGGCGTTTCGGTGATAGGGAGATGGCGATGACGACGAAAGTTTTCAGAAAACGCATGGGCCTGGGAAAGGGTATTTATCTTCTCCCCAATCTCTGCACTACAGCCAGCCTCTTCTGCGGGTTCTTCTCCATCGTAAAATCGCTGTCAGGCGATTACATTTTGGCCGCATGGGCGATTCTTCTGTCGGGAATTTTCGATCTTTTGGACGGGCGCCTTGCCAGGCTCGCTCACGCGCAGAGCGAGTTCGGAATAGAGTACGACTCTCTCGTCGATCTGGCGTCGTTCGGTCTGGCGCCGGGCATCATGGTCTACACGTGGACGCTCTTCACACTGAAAAAAGTCGGTTGGCTAGCGGCGTTTCTATATTTCGCCTGCGGGGCGATGAGGCTCGCCCGCTTCAATCTGCAGCACACTACAATTGAAGGAAAAAGGTTTCAGGGGTTGCCCATTCCCATCGCGGCCTATGTTCTTGCCACCTACGTCATCTTCTACCACAACTATTTTGCGATCCCTCCGGAGGGAAGCTATCTCGTATGCGCCATGACTGTGGTTCTGGCCCTGCTCATGGTCTCGAATATCGGCTATTTGAGCTTCAAGGAGTTCGATTTCAAGCACCGCAATTCGTTTTTTGCGCTGGTGTTGCTCGTGATCGGCATATTCATCGTGGCGCTTTCCCCCGAGGCCACCATGTTCATCCTGGCCGTCGGCTATGTCGGCTTCGGTATCGTCGAACATATTGTCAGAATGCGAAAGAAGGGCTCGTTCATCGCCAGGATGCGTGAGCGAAGGAAAGAGAAACGCGCCGGAAGATTTGGGATAAACGGCGAGCCGGAGCTCGAAGGAAAGCCGGTCATGGAAATCGAGAATCACAATATCCACTGAAATGGAAAAAAAGTGCTCTCTCTGCGGTCAGATTCTCGAACTCACGGACGCCGTGGGCAGGAGCGACGTCTGTCCCAAGTGCAATCGCGATCTCCACAGCTGCCTGCAATGCAGATTTTATGATGATAAGGCCTATCACCAGTGCCGCGAGCCCCAGGCGGAGTGGGTCTCTGATAAAGAGAAAGGAAATTTTTGCGACTATTTTGAACTCGGAAAAGATGCGGTGAAAGTGAAAAAGGAGGAGAACGCGCGCTCCAGGCTGGAGGCGCTGTTCAAAAAGAAGCCATGAGTGCCAAAAAATATACGGTTGCTGTCGTAGGCGCCACGGGAGCGGTGGGCGGCGAGATGGTGAAGATTTTAGACGAGCGGAATTTCCCCGTCTCGAGGCTCGTGCCTCTGGCTTCCGAAGATTCCATAGGAAAATTCGTCGATTTTCGCGGTAAGGACGAGCCGATTCAGGTCCTCAAAAAGGAATCCTTTAAAGGCGTCGACATCGCGCTTTTTTCGGCCGGCAACGCCGTGAGCCGGGAATACGCGCCCATAGCTGCGAAGGCCGGCGCCGTCGTCATCGATAATTCCAGCGCCTTCAGGATGGAAAAAGATATCCCTCTCGTGGTTCCGGAAGTCAACCCGGAGCGGGTAGCCGATTACAAGAACCGCGGTATCATTGCGAACCCCAACTGCTCCACGATCCAGCTTGTCGTGGTGCTCGCTCCTCTCCACAAGCGTTTCGGCATCAAACGGGTCGTCGTTTCCACTTATCAGTCGACCTCTGGCGCCGGAATCGAGGCGATGGAGGAGCTTTCAAAGCAGACCGTGGCGCTCTTTTCAGCCGGCGAGATCAAGACGGAAATTTTCCCGCACAGGATCGCCTTCAACTGTATCCCCCACATAGATTCGTTCCTGGATGACGGATCCACAAAGGAAGAGGCGAAGGTCGTCTTTGAAACCAAAAAGATTCTGGGAGACGAAACCGTGCTTGTAACCGCCACGGCGGTGCGCGTGCCCGTCTTCTACAGCCACTCCGAAGCCGTGAATATCGAATTCAAGTCTACCGTCACTGCAAAAGAGGCGAGGGATATTTTGAAAAACGCGCCGGGCGTCGTCGTTGCCGACGATCCGTCGAAGAACGTCTACCCGATGGCGATATCGGCTGCAGGCAAGGACGAGGTGCTGGTCGGACGCATACGTGAGGACAAAACGGTGCCGCACGGCCTCGATCTCTTCATCGTTGCGGACAATCTAAGAAAGGGCGCGGCGCTCAACGCGGTCCAGATAGCCGAGGTGCTTGACCAATTCCTCAAATCCTCGTAATCTACGCTAAATGCGCAGATTTCTAATTTTATTATCCTTTCTCGTACCTATCTTTCTTGCTCCATCGTCAGTTCGCGCCTTTCCTGATCAGGAAAGGCTGGGTGTGACGGGCACCAGCCCCCCATTCAATTTTGGTTTCAACGACACGGTGACGGGATTTCTTCTTACAGACGATGATACGATGATCGCGTCATACGGGGAGACGCTTGCCATCGTTGACTTGGGCTATTTCGCCCTCGCCGCTGAGCAGCCGCCGCCGCTGGACATTGATGCGGATACCGACGGCAGGCTTACGGCGATAGCCTATTCCAGTGCGCGAAACCGCGTCTATGCGCCTCAGGACGACGGCGACTGCCTCAACTACGATCTGTCAAACATCACTGTCGACCCCGGGACCGTAACAATTGCGGAGAGCACGGAGATGGGGGCGATAGCGATCGACAACAACGCCCAGAACGCCTACATCATAAACAAAAATGACAACACGGTGAACGTTCTCGATCTCGCCGTTCTGGCGGTAGGGTCTATCATACCGCTCACCATACCCTCGGTGACCGCTTTCAATGTGACCGCCGCGGCGCACGATTCGCTCACGAACGAAATATATTTTCTGACCGACAAAGGCGTTGTCTTTTTCATGGAGGCCGCGGGGCTGGGCGCGACGGCTATCACGATTGATCCGGCGAACGCCGCCAATTTGACCGCAGCGGCCGTCACGCCGAACGGGTTGTTTGTATATGTGACCAACCAGACGGAGAACACCGTCGTTAAGCTCGACGCAAATACGCATGCAATCGTGACGGAGATTGACTTCACCGAGAATCCGGCGCCGACGGGGATTGCTATCACCGAGGTGACAAACCCCACCGCCACATATGCCTACGTCGCCGGCTCGAAAGGGGTTTCGGTTATCAACATGGCAGACGATGTCGTCCTTGACATGGGCACGGACCCGGCCGTGGCTCATGAACCGATACCGATGTCGGTCGTGCCTAAAAATGTCACGGCATCGAGCGCCGCGGACGGCTACGTCTATACGGCAAATGCAACACAGACGGTAGGGATCATCAGTGCGAATCCGTGGGTCACGATCTCATCGCTCACCTATTCGGGCGGCGGGAGTTCAATGGGGCTCCACGAGAGTTTTACAATCGCCTTTCAGGCCGACGAAATGGGTACCGCGGAATTGAGATCGGGCGGGGACGTGAGCGGCAACGGAACTCTGCTTGTCGACAGCACGGGTGTGACGTCTTTTCCGATCGCAACCATTGATACCGATGTCACTGTGACCGTTAATTACGATGACAACACGAGCGCCTTCATCGAGGGGGCGAATGAGGTCTTTGTCTTCGTCACCGATGCGGAGGGCAACACGGGAAGGATGGCGGCAACCGTCAATGTCGATACCCCACCGCCGGCCCCTCAGATTCGCTCAACCGGTTTTGGCAACGCCAGTATCTATGTGACGTTCGACCGTTTGGACGTTGCGGACATGAACAACTATAACATCTATGTCGATACAGATCCGGCCGCCGTTCTCACGAAAACTGAAATCGCGGCTTCTCCTGCGCAGGCCGCATCGGGAGACACGCAGGAAGCGAAGGTGTCGGGGCTCACAAATAGCCTCACTTATTACATAGCGATGGAGGCGGTTGACGCCGGCGGAAATGTCTCGCTCACACGCTCAAGCACGTTTCCCGATGGATCCCCTGCGTTTGCCATTCCGCAGGAAACCGGCGGCCCCTGCGAGTTTGCAGGGGAGACAGGCTGTTCGCTCATGCGCGTTAAGGCAAGCCCGTACCCCGCGATCCTGATTTCGCTTTCGCTGGCCTTGCTGGTTGTTTTCCGTATTGGGAAAAAGAAAGCATCCATCTTGATTCTGGTTGCGGCAACGCTCATCTCGTCTGAGGCCTTTGCAAAAGAACCTTCATCGCAATGGTGGAGTCTGGAGGTTAAGACCGGCTTTTGGATGCCCAAGAACGGGAACGTGGGCCATTTTTTCGGCGACTGCTGCAATCTTATAACCCGCATTCAGGGAGGTCTTCTTGCCCATGGCCGCTATGGCGCCGAGGCCGGGGTAGGTTTTTTCGTGAAAGACGGTCAGGCCGCGGGGCTTATTACTGGAGAGGAATCGCAGGACAGCTTCAATTTCTTCATGATGCCGTTCGAGACGAATTTCGTGTGGCGAGTCGATTACTGGAACTGGGATTATTTTCTTCCCTATCTCAAGGCGGGTGTCGACTACGTATTTTTTCGCGAGAACCTGCAGGGCAAGACCACCAAAGGTTTGAAATTCGGCATGCACGGTGTCATCGGTGCCCAGCTCAACCTGAAAGTGATAGATGAAGATGCGATGAGGAGCCTGGACGATGATTTGGGAATAAACGACATGTTTTTGACCTTTGAAGCGCAGTATCAGTATATAAACAATTTCGGGGGCAAGGGCCTCAATCTGTCCGGACCCGTTTTTTCAATAGGGTTCCTTTTTGAATTCTGATGCGTACTATCAAACTCACAATCGAATATGACGGTACGAACTACTGCGGATGGCAGATTCAGCCGGCCGGCATTTCAATTCAGGGAGAGATCTCAAAAGCGGTGCGGAAAATGACGTCTGAGGAAAACCACGTCATCGGGGCATCAAGGACCGATGCCGGCGTCCACGCTATGGGGCAGGTGGCCCACTTCAGAACGCGCACGATGATCCCGCCGGTGGGTTTCATGCGCGGGATCAATTCCGTGCTGAATGCTGATATTGCCGTTGTCGCTGCGGAAGGGGCCACGGCCGGTTTTAACGCGCAGAAAGACGCCGTATCAAAACTCTATCGTTATCTCGTTTTGAATAGTGATGCGCCGTCGGCGCTTCTGTCGAATCGCTGCTGGCATATTCGTGAAAAGCTCAATCTCAATGCAATGAAGAAGGCATCGAAATACCTGATTGGAAAACACGACTTCAAAAGTTTTCAGGCGGCGGGATCGTCGGCGAAAGATGCGGTGAGGAGGATTGAAAGAATTGAGCTGAGCTCCGCCACGTTGGACGGGAGACCCGTCTTTTCAATTGAAATCACCGGCAACGGATTTGTCTACCACATGGTTCGTAACATCGTCGGCACCCTTGTTTCTATAGGGAGGGGGAGGCTTGACCCCTCTGATATGTTGAAGATTTTAAAAGCTCGGGAAAGAAAGAGGGCCGGGGTGACGGCCCCGGCCCATGGTTTGTATCTCGTTTGCGTCAGCTATTAGGATTCGCTGCCTTCTTCTTCGAAGTCGCCTTCCACTATGAAGTCTTCTCCGTCCGGATCGTCGAAGTTCGAGTTCTCGTTTCCAAAGACCACGTCTTCGCCTTCACCGCCGGAGAGCATGTTCCAGTCGGGGTTGCCGTCTTCGTTCACGTCCACATCATTTTCGAACATTATCGGAATGAGCTGGATCTCGGTGGCTGTCGAAGAGGAATCATCTCTGTCCAGTTTCTGGTCCCAGAAGAAGATGTCGGAGGCCTCAAGGTTCGTGTCTTCGAATTTGAAGACAACCGTGTCGCCGCTTCCGTCGTTCTTCACGAGGACCACGTAGGTGCAGCCATCCTCGCCCACAGTCACGTAGCCGTGATCGTAGCCGTCGGGCGCTATCAGGTTCACCGTACGGTTGACGACATCGGGATCTTCGGTGGCCGCGTCTCTTATCACGATCATTCCGTCTTCGACACTGGGCTCGTATCCATCGTCATCGTCATAGGCGAAGACGTCCTGTTCGACGGCGCGAGTGAGGCCGCGATCGCCGACGGTGCTCTCATCCCAGTTGGTGACATCCACGCCGTCCTTCATAAGTCTTGCCTCGGCGCCCAGGATGATGTCGTTTCCGCCCATGCCGTAGATGTTGATGTTCTGGCTCTTCAAGGCATACGCATCGCCCATGATTTTGTGGAAGTCGATGATGTCGCCTTCCTCGCTGCCGAAGATGTTGAGGGTGATAACTGCTTCCTCTGGCGGCACACCCTCGCTCGATTCGAAGAAGCCTTCGATCCTGACATTGAAGGTCTGCGGGTTTCCGTCCGCGTCCTGTCCCACAAAAGTGATGATGAGCGAGTTGGGATCGTCGGGATCGACGTCGGCCATGGCCATCGTGTAGCCCTCCATGGAGTCCATGTCGATATCCATCCTACCGCCTTCGGTTCCCGTGTGTCTGATAACGATCGTCCCGTCATCGTCTTCTTCAACCTCCCAGTTGCCATCGGGGTTGGAGAACCAGTCGTCCGGGTCAGGGGCCTGCGCCATGTCGTCCTGAACCGTGCCGCCCATGTCCTTGGGTCTTGTAATGTCCGTTGCGTCGGACTCATAGCTCGTATCTATGCCTGCACCGCCGTAGATCTGGTCGTTGCCTGCTCCGCCGCGGATATCGTCTCTTGAGTTTGTGCTGTCGAGCGCAACGCCGTCAATTTCGGTCGCAGGCGTAATGTCATATTTGTCGTCGCCGAAGATCACATCGTTGCCCGCGCCACCGTCGATCACGTCGTTGCCGCGGAGGCCCACGATTCCGTCCACTCCCTGCGAGCCGTAGATCGTGTCGTCAAAATTGCTGCCCCAAATCTGGAAACCTGTGACGAGTCCGTACGGCTGGCCGTGATTTCCATCGCTGACGCGCAAGCTGCGCGATGCGTCGATCGTGACTGAGTGGCCCATGAGTGTCGCGTCGATCAGTATCGGCTCCGATCTGACCGTGCCATCCTTGATGACCCATGATTCCGTAGTATCGCCCCTGTGCACTACCAGCACGAGATCTCTTCCCTTGGATATGAGCTCGACTTCTGTGATCGAATCGTCCTGAAGCGAAAAGTTGAGGGAGTCCGTCGATCCCGATAATTCGTAGTTGATCGTTCCCTGATACGAGCTGGGGTCGTCGCAGATAGCCGCGTCGTCTGCATTCTGGGTCGTATCAAGCGTGCTTCCTTCCGGAACGGAGAAACCTGCCGGAAGGCCCGTCGGGGACGACCACGGATCGGTCGTGCCGCCCGTGCTGCCGCCTGAAAGGGCGGGCAGACCGTCGACACCGGCAACCTCTGCCTTGAGCATCGCTTCCATCTGCAAGAGATGAGCATAGGTCTCATCGTTTAACGTCGAGCCGTAGTTCGCCTTGACCTCTTCCAACTCACGGAGCGCGTCTTCGAGACGCGTCTTCAGATCCGCATAGTAAGCGGCATCCGTGCCGGTCGAGCTGTCAAGTACGTCAGCTTTGAATGTTGTGTCGATCCTCGTCATAATAAGACCTCTTTCTTGCAAATATTAAGCTGTCTCCAAACCGGCTGCTTCGATTTCCATCTCAAACTGACTCGCATCACCGAACATCTCGCTGAAAAAGTCGTCCATCAATTCGTCCTGTTCAGCGGCATAACCGTACTCGGTGCTCCATGCCCCCGGCGCGTCAAAGGGGTTATCCTGTTCTTCACCGATGCCCTTGATCGCGTCTTCCAAAGGCGTTTTTTTCTCGTCTTCTATTCCTAGCCAATCGGACGCAGCATCGCCCGCCTGGTTTCCGTCATCTAACTCCTCATGTCCGACGACGTCGATGTTTGCAGGATAGGAAACGCGGATCTCGCCGGAGAGATCATAATAGTCGTCGTGTTCGTAGCCGTCTTCATATCCCTTGAAGTTCTCGGATGGCCGGTCCTCGCCCTCGTCGTACACGGTCGATGAAGCGGCGCCGTGGATGCGCACGAAGTTTTTGGGATCCGCATTGATCGTATCCTCTGCGCCTACAGTCTCTCCATCACCATCGGGATCCCTGTATACGGCTTTCGGAACGCTGACGGTCACATTATCGTCGCCGCAGGCATCGACCCACGCAAAACTCACTCTCTTTGCGTAAAGGTCGCCTTTGCCGGCCCTGACCACGTCGTTTCCGCTGTTGCCGTCGATTACCGTGCAATAGGTGGGATCGCCGGAACGAATCGGTTCCGCATCGTCGGGTGTGTGCGCTTCGATATAGTCGTTCGTGTAATTGACGTCGGGGATATCGAAGATATCGTTGTGCTTGCTGCCCGTGAATGAACCCCTGAGGCCCGTGACAAAGACGCCGGTCGTGAATTTGCTAAGGGAATCGGTCTCATCGGGAAGCTCCGGCGTGTAGCGGTCATTGTAGCCGGCATAGTCGTAATCGTGATTGACATCGGCCCACGTGCCATGGCTGGAGGTTCCGCTGCCAGTAATTCTGTTGTACTGTGTCGTGAATGAGTCGCCTTCAAACGCGGCCTTATTTTCCTGATATGAAAGTTCTTCGCTGTCCGTGATTCCTAAAGTGTCGGCAAAGCTGTCAAGTATATGGCGACAGGTCGATTCATATTTGGAGGCGTCAAAGATGATCGGGCTCGCGCGGTCGGCGTTGTGGAAGCTGATTCCGACCGATGATGCCGCGACATATGCGCCGTCCGCCGTCATTGCGGAAGCGGGGCCCGAACCAAAATATCCTTCGATGCGGAAGGAGACGATCGTCGTGCCTTCTTCATCGAGGAATTTGACGACCGTGTGGTAGAGCTGGTCACCGTCTGTCGTCATGATTGCCGGCTCCGACTCAACTACAACATCGGTCACTTTGACTTGGACGTATTCGCTTTTATTTTCCGGCGCTTTCTGAACGCCACCTTCCCAGAGTGAAGTGTCGACTTCGTATTTCAGCTCGTCGGCTTCCTCGTCGATCTTTCCTTCCCAGGAATCACCGTCTCGCGCCACCCAGATGTATTCCGGAACGCCGATATCGACCGCTGTTTGGTATTCACCGGAATAGGAGGTCTGAAGTTCGTTCAATTTGAAGTACAAATCGGCAGCTGCAGTGCCGTCCGTGCCTATGCCCATTGCATCCGTCGCTGCGACGCTAGTCATCGAATCGCCCTCTATGACCTTCGCCTCGTACTCCGGATCCGTGAAAGGATTGTCGATCAGGTTCCCGTTGGCGTCCATGTAATAGGCTTTGCCGTCGTTATAGACGACCTTGATCGAGCTTTTCCCGCCCGGCCTCATGATCCAGCCGTCGCCGTTCAAATCTTTGCAAACCTGGCCTTCCTGCACGTAAACACGGTTGCTCTCGTCCATCATCGAATCGCATTTTTCGATCTGCGCATCGCACTTGGCAATGGCCGTATTGACGAGCTCGATCTTCCTTTGAAGAATCGCAGCTTCGGCAGGGGTCACAGAGGAGAGGGCGGCTGTGTAGCCGTCACGAAGCGTTATTAGACCCTCTTTTGTCGTCTCATATCGCTCCCTTATGACGTCAAGGTAGCGGATCGCTGATTCGTTCTGTGCCAGCACATATTCAACATCAGGGGGATAATCCGTCAGCTTGTCGATGACGCCTCCGTCCATGCCGAAGTCTGAAGAGGTCGGATCCGTGATTATCCACGCGCTGCCGGAGGAGGATGACGTAGTGTCAGTCGCCGGATCTCCAAAGATATCATTGAGATCGGCCTCGACGGCTGCCGTATCGGTCGTCGAAGTGCCGGTACCGCCGGTTGTTTCGACTTCATCGATTTTAAAAGTTTTTATACCGTTTATCTGCATAGAGTCCTTTTCTCAATTCCCCGACTAGGTATTATGCAAGGTCTTTGCCAACCGTGGTTTTTTAAGCCAACTAACGAACAAAGCTAATTATTCAATGATTTCAACTAGTAAGATGGGGCTATCTGACGTCTTATGGTATCACTATATAATGATAAGGTGGAACTTTGAGGGTATCGGTCCAAATATGGGGAGACCTGTCACCAGCCAATTAAGACTCGCTAACCTCCTCGCGAATGACCTGATAATCGTACAGAACCTGCGCCTCCTCAAGAGATTTTGTGGCTTCCGCCTTCCTGTAAATCAGAGCTTCGATCTGGTTTTGAAGAGCCTTCACCTCCAGCATAGTCATGGGATAATCGAGGGAGGCACGAGCGCTCGCAATCATCTCGTCGCAAGTCGCAATGAGGGCTTCATATCTCTCAATTATAGGTTTAAGGTTATCTGCTAACCGTGGAAGATTCTTGAGTAAATCACCATGAAGATCCGGGACATCGGGCACCTCCAACTGAGGAGTCGCGGCTGCTGTGACCATAGGGTCGTTTATCATCATCGACTGCGAGATGAAATCTATGGGTCCCCTGTAGGAAACGCTCGGCTGCTCGACCTCGTTTAAGGCGTCCACCAGTTCGCTGACATCTGATGTACCAGTCATCGCCTTCCAGGGGTCTTTCTTCACTTTTACGAAGCTGGATTTCTCCCGATTATCGGTACTTACAGTTTGGGCCTTCGGCTGGCAATCCTCGCCCTCGTGTATCGTCGGTTCTATTGCGCAAATTTTTGGTGTCGTCGTCATAAGTTCTCGGTATTTAAAGCAAATTCCTCGTCGGGAAGCGCCTTGATTATTTCGTTCAAATCAGCCAGGGCACGTTCAACATCCGTCCGTATATTCTTGATATCTTTGACATATCCGCCCTTATCAAGGAGGTTCAAAAGCTGGCATTTAGTCTCAAGGGATTTCCGCCATTCAAGCAATTCGTCCCGATTCACGATCTTTTGTGAATGCTCTGAAGACTGGGTAACCTCTTGAGGCGTTTCCGGTGGCAGGGCATTTATCTGATTTGAAATTCTATCGCTATCCATAGTTTGCCTTTCGGTGATCCTCATACTTGGAGGAATCCCACCGTGTGTATTTGCAATACTCTTGCCAAATTAAAAGGCAGGCGCAGGGCACAAGGCGCAAGGTAAAAGGTAATGGATTTCAATTCATTAGAATTTTATTGCATGATGCCAGCTTACAATGCGCAGGGAGAAATTGAGGGCCGACAATTTGAATTCGGGGGGAGATGTCCTCACTTTTTCAGATATCTTTCGAGAATATGGGGGAGCAAATCCAACGTCTCGCGAGTCTTGACGAGATATTCGGTGGCCCCTTTTCTTATCAGCTGGGCGGCCAGGGATTCGTCTCCCTGGCCGGTAATTACGATAACAGGAATGAATTTGAAGCGCTTTCTCAGATCCTTGATCTGAGACGCCAATTGGTCGCCGCCGACCATGCTGTCTGTAAGGATCAGGTCATACTGTGTCTGGGCGAGAAATTCTATTCCTGCCTTTATGGTGTCCACCGTATGGATAATCACCGGCGCAAAATGGCGGTCTAAAAGCTCCGTTAAGAGCTCCGCGTGCGCCGGGTTGTCGTCCATGACGAGGACGTAACGCGGCCTCTTTTCAGAATTTCCCTTAACGAGACTCTTCACGTTCCCTCTTGCCACGACGCGAGATAACGGCGCTGTTCGTCCGTAAGCTCATCGATTTTTATATCCATGGCTTTAAGTTTCATCTTTGCAATATTCTCGTCGATCTCCTGCGGCACGGCGTATACGGTCTTTTTTAGATCTTTATGGTTTTTCACGATGTATTCCGCTGACAACGCCTGGTTTGCAAAGCTCATGTCCATGACGCATGAGGGATGGCCCTCGGCTGCTGCAAGGTTTACAAGCCGGCCCTCGGCCAGAAGATAGAGCCTCCGGCCGTCGGCAAGGGCGTATTCGCCTACAAACGGACGCATCTCGCGCCTCGATTTTGCCATTTTTTCAAGATCGCCGATCGCGATTTCAACATTGAAGTGGCCCGAGTTGGAGATGATCGCGCCGTCTTTCATGACCTCGAAGTGCTCTCTTCTGAGGACGTTCTTGTTGCCCGTGACCGTGCAGAAGATGTCCCCGGACTTTGCCGCTTCGCTCATCGGCATCACATCAAATCCGTCCATCGCGGCTTCAATCGCCTTGAGCGGATCGATTTCAGTGACGACGACCTTCGCGCCGGCCCCCTGAGCGCGCATTGCCAGGCCGCGTCCGCACCAGCCATAGCCGGCAACCACAAATGTGGAGCCTGCAAGCAGGCGGTTGGTGGCGCGTATGATCCCGTCTAACGTGCTCTGTCCGGTGCCGTAGCGGTTGTCAAAGAAGTGCTTCGTTTTGGCATCGTTGACGGCAATGATGGGGAATTTGAGGACATTGTCTCTTGCCATGCTCTTCAGACGGACGACTCCGGTTGTTGTTTCTTCAGTGCCGCCGATGACGCCGGGGAGCGCGTCCTGTCTCTTGTCATGAAGCGTGGAAACGACGTCGGCTCCGTCATCCATTGTTATGGAGGGTTTTGTGTCGATACAGGCGTTGATGTGCTGATAGTAACGCTTGTCGTCTTCGCCCTTGACCGCAAACACAGGGATTTTATCGTTCACAACAAGAGAGGCCGCCACGTCGTCCTGAGTGCTGAGCGGGTTGGATGCGCACAGGCATACCTCCGCTCCGCCGGCCTTGAGCGTCTGAATAAGGTGGGCCGTCTCTGTAGTGACGTGGAGGCACGCGGCAAGCTTCATCCCTTTGAGCGGTTGCTCCTTTTCAAAGCGCGTCCGTATTATTTTCAAAACGGGCATTTGCTGGCCGGCCCATTCGATTTTCAAACGCCCCTGATCTGCCAGCCCTTTGTCTTTGATATCGTAGTTCATGTTTCTCCTTTCACTTGAGTATCGATAGATGTTTGTTCGACATGGGCATTAGATGCCCGACCTCTTTTTTCAAGAATCGCTCAATCTCTTCGGTTGTCGTCATCTGGAACACATCGTTCATTAGTCGTGCTGACTTCTCCCTGGTGAGCGCGCGCAGTATCTTTTTTACGCGGGGGATGGATATAGGATTCATGGATAAAGAGTCAAGCTCCATTCCTACAAAAAGCACGATTGCAAGCGGGTCGCCGGCCATCTCGCCGCAGATGGCTACCGGAATGCGGGCCGCCTTGGCCGCTTCCACTGTCTGGCGAATCATCCTGATAACAGCCGGATGGAAGGGGTTGTAAAGGTCCGATACTAGCTCGTTGACACGGTCGATTGCCAGACCGTATTGAATAAGGTCGTTAGTTCCGATTGAGAAGAAATCGACCTCTCTGGCGAGAAGAGAGGCCGTCACCACGGCCGCTGGGACTTCGATCATTACGCCCAGCGGCACCTTGTCCTGATATGGTATCTTTTTTTGCGCCAGCTCGCGTTTGATTGTGCGGATGATCTTTTTCACCTCGAGAACTTCATCGACGCCTGAAATCATCGGCAGCAATATGCGCAGATTACCTTCTACGCTTGCTCTGAAGAGAGCGCGCAGTTGCGTGCGGAAGAGTGGTAACTCGCGAAGACACAAGCGGATAGCGCGAAGCCCCAGTGCCGGATTGACCTGCGCCTCGTAGCGCTGGCCGAATGCAAGCTTGTCGCCGCCGAGATCTATTGTCCTGATCGTCACCATCTTCGGATGGAGTTTTTTGAGGATCGCAACATAGTTCTCATATTGTTCTTCTTCGGAAGGTTCGTCCATGCGGTTTATGAAAAGATATTCGGTCCTATAGAGCCCGATCCCTTCGGCGCCGTGCTGTATGATGGATGGGATCTCCTCTATGATTTCCATGTTGGCGTCAAGGCGGATACGGAACCCGTCTTTGGTCACCGTTGGCAGATGAATGTCCTGCAAGAGTATCTGCTCCAAGGCCGAATATTTCTGCTGGACATCGCGGTACTGGTCAAGCTCGCGCGGAGTGGGGGAGGCTATAAGCACTCCCTTGATTCCGTCCAGTATCAGCATTTCGCCTTCCTGTATCTGGTCAGCGATTTCCTTGACTCCGAACATCGCGGGAATTTCCAGAGCACGGGAGATGATCGCGCTGTGCGATGTCATTCCGCCCGCCTCCATTATCAATCCCTTAACACGTTCTTTTGGAAGGCTCGCTACCTCGGCAGGGGAGAGGTCGTGCGTCACTATGATCAGATCGCCTTCCGGAAGCTCCGATAGAGATATCTCCGAGTGACCGACAAGGTTGTTGAGGAGCCTTCTGCCGGCATAATCAATGTCCTGTTTTCTTTCGCGAAAATAATCCTCCTGGACATTGATGAAGGCAAGACGAAGGCCGCCTAAGGTCTTATCCAGCGCCCACTCCGCATTTATCCGGAGTTCCCGGATGGAGGAAACAGTCGTATTTACGAGCATGTCATCTTGTAGAAAGAGGCGCTGCGACTCCAGTATGTTTATTTGCTCGTGGCCCTCATAGCGGCACATTTTTGTCTGGATGCGCGATATCTGTTCCTTGGATTTGGATACCGCCTCTTTGAAACGCGAAATTTCCGCTTCAACGTCCTGATCGCGTATCCATGTCTTGATGAAAGCGATGCCGTGGTGGGCAAGGCGGTGCGCCTGGCCAATAGCAATGCCCGGCGACGTAGCGTGGGATTGGAACCTTCTGGTCTTCATTCTTCCCCGAATTTCTCTTCTATGAGTTTGCCGAGGGCATCTAGAGCCTCCGTTGCATCATCTCCGTCTGCCTCGATGTCTATTGTCATTCCCTTAGCGGCTGCAAGCATCAAGACTCCCATGATGCTCTTGCCGTTGACCTTCACGGATTCCTTGGAGACAAAAATATCGGCACGGTATCTGTTTGCAATTTTGACGAACGCTGAGGCGGCCCGCGCGTGAAGGCCAAGCTCGTTCTTTATTACGAATCGCCTCATTTCTTTACTCATGCTGTATTCGACCGCTCAAAACATGGCTGGCAATAACTATGTTTCGCTGGCCGTATTGTTGTATAAAAGTTGCGATTTCCTCAAAATTGGCTTCACGGTGAAAGCCGGCAAGTTTGATCAGCATCGGCAGATTGAAACCGCAGATAACCTCCGTCTTCGGCCTTGAGAGAAAGGACAGACAGACATTAGAAGGGGTGCCGCCGAACATATCGGTGAGGATCAAAATGCCGTCCGGGGAATCGACTTTTTCGATTGCACTGTTAATCTTGTCGCGGATTTCGTTCGGAGGCTCATCCTGTTCGACACAGAGATAAGAAAAATTTTGTGCCTCGGGGATAATTTTTTTGACCGCCGAGACCATCTCTTTGCCTATTCCCATGTGCGCGACGACGACGACACCGACCATGATGCTACTCCAGAAGGCCGAGCATGGTCTTCTTCAGACCCTCGGCCGCAAGAATTTCTTTGCCCAATTTTTCCTGGAACTCGCGTGCCGAATGGTGGCCGCCAAGTTTCAAAAGATGGTTTCTCGCCGCGACCTCAATTATGGCGGACAAGTTTCTGCCGGGACGCACAGGTATCTGTATCTGCGGCAGATTGACTTCAAGGAGATTGTAGCGCATCTCATCAACGCCCAGCCTGTCGTACTCGACATTGGGATCCCACTCCGTGAGCTCGACTACAATCTCTATCAGTTTCCTATCGCGGACCGCGGATATACCAAAGAGATCCCGGATATTGATTATGCCGAGCCCCCTGATTTCCATGTGGTACTTTATAATCTCCGAACCCGTGCCGAATAGAGCGGACGGTGGCTGCTTTTTGACATTCACGATATCGTCGGCAACCAGACGGTGACCCCGCAGAATCAGGTCCAGCGCGCATTCGCTCTTTCCTATGCCGCTCTTGCCGACCAATAGAATGCCAACCCCGAAGACATCAAGAAGAACGCCGTGAATGCATGTCGAAGCGGCGAGGCTCTCATCTAAAAATTGCGATGCACGATTCACAAACGTGGATGTCAGAAGCTTCGTGCGGAAAAGAGGGGTCATCTTTTTCTTGCAAAGAGAAACGAGAAGGGAAGGGGGCGTGGCATTTCTCGTGACCACAAAGCAGGTTATGTCGACCTCGCTCATTTTTTCCAGGACCTGCTTGAGTTTCTTGTCGGGAAGGGAATTCAAATAACGCATCTCGGATTTGCCAAGAACCTGAATTCTTCCCGGATGCAGATTTGACGTGTCGCCGGTAAGAGCGAGGCCTGGTTTTTGAATGCGCGGAATCGTGATTCTCTTTCCCAGCCCCTTTTTGCCCGCGATGATCTCAAGCTGCAAATGGTGTTTGGTGTCCTTGACGAGATTTATAACCGGGATTGAAAGCATTATATCCTCGCGTCCTCTTCAATTATCATCCGGTAAATATCCTTCGATTCTTTCGCGAGCATTAGTTTTTCGCGAAACGATTCGTCCTTTAAGAGCCGCGACAATCTCGCCAGGATTTTCAAATGCATGGCGGCCGACTGTTCCGGCGCAAGAAGCACAAAGAATAGGTGGGTCGGTTTCTGATCCGGAGCGTCAAAATTTATTCCCCTCCGGGAACGGCCGCACGCAACAATCACTTTTTCGATACCTTTGACCTTGGCGTGGGGGATGGCAATTCCGTCCTGTATGCCGGTGCTGCCAAGGCTTTCCCTGCTAAGGAGAACGGATGCGATCTCGTTCGCCTTCAGGGGAGGAAGCATAGCGGAGATCCTGCCTGCAAGCTCTGAGATCACCGCCTGCTTATCACCGGATTCTAAATTGGCCCAGACCATGTCGGGCCGGACCAGATCAGATAAACGCATAAATTAAGATTTAAAATCAATAAGTTAGGTGGGATTGAACTTAATCCACGGTGGATAAAAAAGCAACAAGAATCGGCACTATTCGCCTTTATGCTCTTTGGCGCGTTCCTTGTTTTTTCTCAGCTGGTGTTCGATCCTTGTCACGGCGTCGTCAACCGATGTGTACATGTCGTTGCTTTCACCTTTTCCTATATAGCGGATGCCGTTGAACTGAAAAGCGATCTCGACCTGATGCCTGAAACCCTCTACCTTGAAGATGACGTGAGCGTTGACCGGTTTTGGGAGGTACTTGTCGAGCTTTGACAGCTTGTCCATGGCGTGGCTTCTTAGTGCTTCGGTTGCTTCAGTCTGCCTGAACGTAAAAGTGGCTTCCATTATGTCCTCCGTTTTATGAGATACGCCGGCGCTTGGATGAAGGCGGGATCTTCAGCATCTCGCGATATTTGGCGACGGTGCGTCTGGCGATGTCGACATTATGACCTTTTAAAATCTCAGCGATTTTCTGATCGGAGAGGGGCTCGCTCGCGTCCTCTTCCTCAATGAGTTTCTGGATTTTGGACTTTACGGCCTCCGACGCAATTCCTCCCCCCTCAAGCTGATGTATGCCGGTATTGAAGAAGAACTTGAGCTCGAAAATTCCCCTGGGAGAGTGCATGAATTTGTTCGTGGTAACGCGGCTTACGGTAGATTCGTGCATTCCGATGTCTTCGGCAACGTCCTTCAAAACGAGAGGCTTGAGTGACGAAATGCCTTTGTCGAAAAAGTCTCTTTGAAATTTCACGATGCTTGAGGCGACCCTGTAGAGCGTCCTCTGGCGCTGATGAATAGATCTGATGAGCCACACCGCCGCGCGCAGCCTGTCTTGTATATAGGCTTTGGTCTGGCCTGTGGCATCGGAGCCCTTCATAAGCGATCTGCGGTAGAAGTTGCTGATCTTAAGTCTCGGCAGGCCGTCTTCATTGAGGACGACTTCATATTCCTCACCCACTTTTTGTACGTAGACGTCCGGCGTGATGTACTGAGGAGATTCAGTAGAAAAAGGTCTGCCCGGTTTGGGATCCATCTCGGCAATCGTCTTTGCAAGCTCGTTCACGTGTTCGAGAGTAATATCCATCTTTTTTGCGATTGCCTCAAAGCGATGGGCCTCAAGATCTTCAAGGTGATCATTTATAAGTGTCGTAAGAGGGCCGATATCTGTGCCGAGCTGTTTTGCCTGAAGGATCAGGCATTCTTTGAGATCACGCGCCCCCACGCCGGTCGGGTCGAAATCCTGGATTTTCTTGAGCATCTCTTCGACTTTTGCAGGATCAGCGGAACACTTCCCGGCGATCTCCTCCAGACTCGCCGTGAGATAGCCGTCATCATTGATGTTGCCTATGATCTCGGTGCCTATATTCAATTCTTCGGAAGTTCCGCCGATGAGATGAAGCTGCCACATGAGATGGTCCTGAAGGGATTCTCCCTGGCGCAGCACGTTCTCAAAAGTCTGGCTTTCTTCAACTGTTTCGCGATCCCCGTCATATTCGGGGGCATTGTATGCGCCTATATAGCTTTCCCAATCAAAATTGGTGGGTTCCTTCATGGCGCCGTCCGGACCGCCGATTTCGTCCACGGTGTGCTCGTGGCCGCGGTCCTCCTCTTTTGCCAATTCGTGCTTTTCAGCCTCTGTCTGTTTTTCCTCTTCCTCTTTCTGTTCTTCTTCGACCTCCTCTATATCCTCCAGAACGGGGTTTTCGAGGAGTTCTTTTTGGATCAAGGTGTTCAGTTCCAGACGGGATAGCTGGAGAAGTTTAATGGCTTGCTGTAGCTGGGGGGTTACAACCAGGCTCTGCTCTAAACGGGCTCTCTGTTTGATTTCAATCGCCATATCTGGCTCTAATGATACGGCTCGTTTTTTTTAAAGTCAATCTTGACACGGCGAAAGATTTTTTAAGAGGTGGCGGCCTTGTCTGGCACCTTTTTTGCCTCGGCATCGGTGGTGTGGACGACTTTCTGGCTCTCCCAATTTCGTCTCTTTGCCTGCGCTGCGGATGCGCGTATGAAATGCGAGAAAAGGGGATGAGGATCCATCGGGCGCGACTTGAATTCGGGGTGGAACTGACAGCCGACGAACCACGGATGGTTTGTAAGTTCGACCATCTCGACAAGTCCGGTTTTCGGCGACGTGCCTACAATCTTCAAGCCGTGCTGCGTGAAGAGTTCTATGTACTGATTATTGAACTCATAACGGTGGCGATGGCGTTCCGAGATCTCTTTTTCGCCATACGCTTCGAAACTTTTTGAATCCTTTTCCAGGACACATGGATAGGCGCCGAGCCTCATCGTAGCGCCCTTGTTGTAAACCGCCTTCTGCTCCTCCATCAAACTTATGACCGGATCGGAGGTGTTCGCATCGAACTCCAGGCTGTTGGCTTTCTCCAGGCCGCAGACGTGCCGCGCAAATTCGACCACCGCCAACTGCATGCCGAGGCATATGCCGTAGAAGGGAACTTTTTTCTCGCGAGCGTATTGTATCGCGCGGATCTTTCCCTCCGTTCCGCGTTCGCCGAATCCGCCAGGAACCAGAATTCCATCGACATCATCGAGCAATATGGTTTTCTCGTCTTTTTCCAATTCTTCTGCATCAATAAATTTGAGATTGACCGTCACGTCGTTTGCAATGCCGCCGTGCTTCAACGCTTCATTCAAGCTCTTGTATGAATCCGTAAGGTGAACGTATTTTCCGACAATTGCTATCGTGACCTCGCCCTGCGGATTCTTAACTTTTTGCTCGAGCTCCATCCACGGTTTCAAATCGGGGGCTTTTGTCCAGATGTTCAAAAGCTCGGCTATCTTCTCATCAAGGCCCTGCGCGTGGAACATGAGGGGCACATCATAAATCGACGTAACATCCGCCGCAGAGATAACGCAGTCCGGAGCGACGTTGCAGAAGAGCGATATCTTTGATTTGATTTCTCGCGATAACGGTTTTGCAGTTCTGCACATAAGGATGTCTGGCTGGATTCCTATTTCCCTTAACTTCTGGACGCTGTGCTGCGTAGGTTTGGTCTTGATCTCGCCGGACGCAGAAAGGTAGGGGATCAAGGTCAAATGGATGTAAAGAGCATTTTCACGGCCGATATCAATTCTGAACTGGCGGATCGCCTCCAAAAACGGCAGACTTTCTATGTCGCCAACCGTGCCGCCGATCTCGACCAGAACGATATCGACCCCGGCGGCAACCTTCATTATTGAGGCTTTAATTTCATCGGTGATGTGAGGGATCACCTGAACGGTGCGCCCGAGATAATCGCCCCTGCGCTCTTTCTGGATGACCGAATCATATATTTTTCCGGTCGTGAAGTTGTTGAGGCGCGCCATCTTCGCATTTGTGAAGCGCTCGTAGTGGCCGAGATCCAGATCGGTTTCGGCGCCGTCATCGGTGACGAAAACTTCACCGTGCTGGAAGGGGCTCATGGTTCCCGGATCGACATTGATGTATGGATCTAATTTGACGAGTGTGATTGTGAGACCGCGGCTTTCAAGAAGCGCGCCTATCGACGCAGCAGCGATGCCTTTCCCAAGGCCTGAAACAACCCCACCAGTTATGAATATGAATTTTGTTTTCGGGGGCATCGTCTTTAGCTCTTTTAAATTTGGCCGGAGTATAGAGAGCGAGCGTTCACCTGTCAACAAAAAGGGGACGCTTTTTTTTTTGAAGGAGAAGCGTCCCCAACTTTTTTCTTGCATTAAAAAAAGAGGGGAGGCTTTTCGCCTCCCCTTTGAAAGATTCAGAGGAAAAATTAACGCTTCGAGTACTGCGGTCTGCGACGAGCCTTGCGGCGACCGACCTTCCTTCTTTCCTTCTCACGTGCATCACGGGTCAGAAAGCCTGCCGTCTTGAGCGGTTTTCTTAAATCCGCGTTCATTTCAAGCAACGCGCGGGCGATTCCGTGTCTTACGGCGCCTGCCTGCCCCGCAATACCTCCGCCACAGACATTTATGTCCGCATCGAATTTGCCCACGGTGCCGGTTACGTCGAATGGCTGTTTGATAACCATCTGGAGCGTCTGGCGTCCAAAATATGACTCAGCCGGTTTTTCGTTCACGACGATTTTGCCGTCGCCTGCATGAAGTCTCACTCTTGCGATGGAATTCTTGCGTTTGCCCGTTGCGATGAACATTGCCGGGTGTTTTTTTTCACGAGTTGCGGAAACAATTGTCTGCATCAATCACTCCTAAATATTTTTCTCGACGGGATTTTGTGATTTATGGGGATGCTCGGAACCCGGATAAATTTTTAGCTTCCTGAGCAGATGTTTAGAGAGCATGTTTTTCGGAAGCATTCCCCAGACCGCATCGCGAAGCAGGCGATCGGGATGCTTTTCGAGGACCTCTCTTGCGGTCTTTGTCTTCAAGCCGCCCGGGTAACCCGAATGGTGATGGTAGAGTTTTTCATCAAGCTTCCTACCGGTCAAACGTATTTTTGATGCGTTGATGGCGATCACGAAATTGCCCGCATCGGCAAAGGGCGTGAAAGTGGCCCTGTCCTTGCCGCGAAGCATATCGGCGATCTTTGAGGCTGCGCGCCCCAGAACCTTGTTTTCAAGGTTCACTACCACCCAGTTTCTCTGGGTCACTGCTGGTTTTGCTAAATAGCTCTTTTGCATGGTTTTATTCCCTTTTAAAGCCGCCTCTCATTATAAGAGCCGGCGCTCAATGTCAAGGATTAACATAGACTTAAGAAATGGGGGAGAGCTGCCTCAGCCTTTCCACAATAGCTGGCATTTTTTCGATGATAAAGGCTATTTCCTCCTCCGTGTTATATCTGCTCAAGCTGAAGCGGATCGATCCGTGGGCCCGCGTGAACGGTATCCCCATAGCTACAAGAACGTGGGAGGGGAGCAGGGATCCGGAGGTGCAGGCGGAGCCGGAAGAGGCGCAGATACCGAACTCGTTCATCAAAAGAAGTATCGCCTCGCCCTCGATCGATTCAAAGCTGATGTTCGTCGTGTTCGGCAGACGCATTTTCCGGTTCCCGTTAACGAACCCCCTGGGAACCGTTTCCAAAATTCCTTTTTCCAGCCTGTCGCGGAGTGAAGCCACGCGCGTTTTTTCGTCGTCCATATTTTTCAGTGCGAGCTCGCAGGCTACGCCAAGCCCGACGATTGATGCCACGTTCTCCGTGCCGCCGCGCCGCCCGTGCTCCTGATGTCCGCCCACCAGCCACGGATGAAATTTGGTTCCGCGCCTCACATAAAGGGCGCCCACGCCCTTTGGGGCGTGCAGCTTATGGCCCGAGAGAGCAAGGTATGTGATGGGTGTGTTTTTTAGATCGATCGGTATTTTGCCGACCGCCTGAACCGCGTCAACATGAAGGGGTACGTTTCGCCTGGCGCATTCGGCTGCAATCTCTTCGATCGGGAATACGACGCCGGTCTCGTTGTTCGCCCACATGATGGATACGATCGCTGTGCCTTCGCGGAAACTGTTTTTAAACTCATCAATATCTAGGCGTCCTTCGCCGTCCACGGACAAATAAGTGACCTCATATCCCTCTTTTTCAAGCTCTTTGCAGAGATTCAAGACGGCGGGGTGTTCGACCTTTGTCGTAATGATGTGTCGTTTTTTGGTGTCGGAAAGCAGAGCGGAGCGTATCGCCGTGTTGTCGCTTTCAGATCCGCAGCTTGTGAAGACTATCTCGCTGGCGCGTTCCGCACCTATAAGAGCTGCAACCCGTTCTCGGGCCTTATCGATATGTTTTGCGACTTGTCCGCCGAACGTGTGCATGCTTGACGGGTTTCCCCACATCTCCCTTAAAAAGGGGAGCATCGCATCGATCACTTCAGGAGCAACCTGGGTGGTCGCGTTATTATCGACATAGATTGTTTTCACCTTCTTACCTCCTCAAGATGCATTGAGGGCGAGATCTCTTTTCTGAGTTCCTTCTCTATGAACTGCCGCATGGTAACAGTAGAGGAGGGGCAGGTGGCGCAAGCGCCCTTGAGCGAGACGTAGACCGTGTTGTGGTCGATATCGACGAGCTCAAGGTCGCCGCCGTCATGCTGCAGGGCGGGCCGGATCCGCGTGTTTATGAGCTCTTCGACCTTATGGACTATTTCGAGATTGCTTAAGTGAGGAACCTCGGATGTCAGAGGAGGCGGCTTAAGCGAAGGCTCGCGCGAAGCGGGAGGCCACGGCATTTCGGCGCCGGCTGCTTCCGCCGCGCGGTTTGCCGCGATTTCGTCCAATATTTTCTGAATCTCCTCGTGACATTGGCCGCAGCCGCCGCCGGCCTTCGTGTAGTCTGTCACCTGCTCAATGGTTGTGAGACCGTTCTCCTCCACAACGCGTCTGATGTCGGTTTCAGTCACGCCGAAACATTTGCAGACTACGTTTCCCTCAAGCTCCCGTTTAGGAGATGCCAGACCGCGATAGTTTTTGATCGCGGCTTCGAGGGCCTCGCGTCCCATCACTGAGCAATGCATCTTTTCCTCGGGAAGGCCGCCAAGGAAATTGGCGATATCGCGATTCGTGATTTTTTCAGCCTCTTCGAGTGTCATTCCCTTTATCATTTCGGTCAGGGCGGAGCTTGAAGCGATCGCGGATGCGCAACCGAAGGTCTTGAACTTTGCGTCGGCTATGCGGCCGTTATCATCCAGCTTAAAAGTGAGGCGGAGCATGTCGCCGCATGCCAGGGAACCGACTTCCCCCTCGCCGTCGGGATTATCGATCTCGCCTACGTTCCGCGGATGGAGAAAATAATCTATGACCTTTTCCGAATAGTTCCACATAAAAACTCCTATAACAAAATCCTCACAAGGGGAGGAAGCTCTTTGCTGTGTTCGTCGATGCAGTGATGGCAGACTTCCTGATCGGTCCTTTTGTGGCATCCGAGACAGCGCTCGATCAGCTTCAAGACTCCCTCTACCTCATTAATCCCTTCGCGATATTTTTCAAGCTTCGTCTCGAACTCCTTTTTCCTGGCGATCAGTGTATCGCACAACTGCGGCGATATTTCGTGGACGGAACCTTCATGCCCAAGCTTCAAAAGGGCCCCGATCTCTTCCAGGGTCATTCCGAGCTCTTTGAGGTACAAGATGGATTTGAGGCGGTTGACCTCCGACTCGGCATACAGCCTGAACTTACCGCCGGTCCTGCCGGGCGTTATAAAACCCCGCTCTTCATAATATCTGATAGTTCTCTGTGATATTTGAAGAGTCTTTGCAACCTCGCCTATATAATAGTTACGCTCTGTCATGGCACTTTCACCTCTTAAATTATTATATGCTTACCTTAACGTTAATGTCAACGTCAATGGACAAAATGGCGCCACGAATGGCTCGATATTTAGAGCCGTATTAATAGCGTATTAAGCTAAATTGTTAATGTAGTTCTTGAGGATGCTTTAGACGCGTCTGGCGTTGGCTGGCAGCTCTTCAGACTTTGCCGCGAGAAGGATATTGATCATTGATTGCGTATAACCCAAAACATTGGGGACGTAGGCCTTGGTTTCTGCAAAGGGGGGAATCTTATTTCCATATTTTTCGACATTTCCCTCGCCTGCATTGTATCCGGCCAGGACAAGCTCGATCTTGCCTTTGAATCTGTCCATCAGAAAGCGCAAGTAGGCGGTTCCACCGTCGATGTTCTGCGCAGGATCGTAGATGTTCTTCACGCCGAAACGACGTGCTGTTGCCGGCATGAGCTGCATCAGACCTTTCGCACCAGCAGGCGAGGTGGCACGGGCGTTTCCGCCGGACTCCTGTAAAATGACACCGCAGATGAGCTCGACGGGCACATTATGCTTGGCCGCAGCGTCCTGTATTATCGGTGCATATCTTGCGAGGCGATGGGCCTGTTCTGTTGTTATGGTCTTCGGTTTTGAAAACTGCGGCGGCGCGAATCTTCTCGCACCCCGCGAAACATGGTGAGAATGCTGTAGAGGCTTGAGTTCCGTGTCCTCGGCAACACGCCCCATCTGCTCGGTGAAGGACGCACCCGTGCGCTCGGAGTTCTTCTTGTACTCCAGGTACTTATTGAACTCACGAGATAACCGTTTTCCTGAAATGTGGCTAGTAGTCATACACGACTCTCATTATTATTATCGGTTGGAGACAGGGGCAATGTTGCTTAGAATATTCTCTTATTAAATCAACTAGTTACATATTAACTGCCGGCTCCACCGGCGCAACCGGTGCCGGAGCCGCAGGAGGCGGCGTCGGCGATGGTGCCGGTGGCGGCATCACAGTTCTTGGCCCGGCCGGCGGGGATTCAGGTTCTTTAGGAGCTGCAGGCAGAGCAGGAGAGACCGGTTTCGGCGCTTCAGTCTTTTTTGCGGC
>JBGSNL010000082.1:0-12739 GCA_041739675.1 bacterium | reverse complement strand
GCCCTGACGGACAGAAGATAATAAGTGACGTCGAGGAATATACGGAAGCCGATCTCGAACTTCTGAAAAAGATTCTGGGCCCCTACTTCTTCGATCTTTTGATGAAGGGACAGTTTGCCTCGATCGCCGGATCGAGCTTGGAGGCAATCTTTCAGGAAGTGGCCGCCTTCCGTCTGCCCATCGAGGTCTCTTCATCTCCCTCGTCATGGTCGTCGGGAAGACCCTGATACCCAGCAAAAAGGATAAACATTGGAAAAAGGATATCTATCATTCGTCCTTCACGCGCATTTGCCATACGTGAGGCATCCCGAGCATGAAGAGTTTTTGGAGGAGCGCTGGTTTTTTGAGGCGATGACGGAGACCTATATCCCGCTTCTCGAAGTGTTCGAGGGCCTTGACCACGACGGCATCGACTTCCGCCTCACAATGTCGCTCACTCCCCCTCTCATCTCCATGATGACAGACCCCTTGCTTCAGGATCGTTATGCGCGCCATCTATATAAACACCTGGAGCTTGCGTGGAAGGAGCTTGACCGCACAAGGCACGAGCACCCCCTGATGCACCGCACGGCCGAGATGTATCATCGCCGGTTGAACAGGGCGCGATGGACATTTGACGAGCGCTGGGGAAGAAACCTCGTCCGCGGCTTCAGGCATTTCATGGAGCTCGGAAAGCTTGAGATCATAACGTGCGGAGCGACTCACGGGTTTTTGCCGCTTCTTCGCCCCTGCCATGAAGCGGTGCGCGCACAGATAGAAGTGGCGTGCAATCTTCACGACGAGCATCTGGGCAGAAGGCCTAAGGGCATCTGGCTTCCGGAGTGCGGATACTTTCCGGGACTCCATGATATCTTGTGGAACAACGGAATCCGTTTCTTTTTTGTCGACAGCCACGCGGTTCTCTACGGCGATTCGCGCCCGAAGTACGGAGTTTATGCGCCGACCTACGCGCCGTCGGGTTGCGCTGCGTTCGGGCGAGATTACGAATCGTCAAAGCAGGTCTGGTCCGCAAAGGAAGGATATCCGGGCGATCCGGTCTACCGTGATTTCTACCGCGACATAGGCTTCGATCTGGATATGAACTATGTGCGTCCCTACATAAACCCTGACGGCACACGCGTGATGACAGGTTTCAAATATCACCGTATCACGGGCCATACGGATCACAAAGAGCTCTACGATCCGTGGCACGCGCAGGAAGTGGCGGCAAGTCATGCCGGCAATTTCATGTTCAACAGGCAAAAGCAGGTGGAATTTTTAAACGGAGTCATGGGCAAGCCGCCTATCATAGTCGCCCCCTACGATGCGGAGCTCTACGGCCACTGGTGGTTCGAGGGAGTGGACTGGTTGAATTACGTCGTGCGAAAAATCGCATGCGATCAGAATGCGGTGAAACTTCTGACCCCGTGGGAATATCTGTGCCGCCATCCCAAGAACCAGATGGTGGAGCCGTCCGAATCGAGCTGGGGAAACAAAGGCTACGCAGAGGTCTGGTGCAACGGGACCAACGACTGGGTCTATCGCCATCTGCATGAGATGGCCTTCCGCATGACCGAGATAGCGCGTACATACCCGACGCCGGACGACAATCTTCGCCGCGCTCTCAATCAAATGGCGCGGGAGCTACTGCTTGCCCAATCCTCCGACTGGGCCTTCATCATGAATTCAGGCACGATGGTCGAGTACGCGGTCAAGCGCACAAAAGATCACACCTTCCGGTTCAATAAATTATATTGGGACATCAAAAACTTTTCGCTCGATATGAACTTTTTGGCGGAGATAGAGTGGAAAGATAATATTTTCCCTAACATCGATTACCGAGTGTATACTTGATCGTTATATGAAAAAAATATTCGCCGCGATGAGTGCATTTTTAGTTCTCTCGATATCGGCTGAAGCTCTCGCCGGAGTGGGGATAACATCGACGTGGAACGGAAATGGTGCAAATAACAACTGGAACACGGCTGCCAACTGGGTCGTGCCGTTCCCTCCTCCTCTTGACTCGGATATCATCTTTCCCGCCGGCGCCAATCGTCTCACGAATAGCAATAATATCGCCGCTGGAAGCGCCTTTGCCACTCTAACGTTCAACGGCGCGGGCGGAGGTTATGTTCTGAACGGTAACAGCTTCGGTATCAATGAAGAGCTCACGGCCGCAAACACGGCCGGGGACAACACGATTAACAACGACCTTTTTTTGGGAAGCTCCCTCGCCTTCACATCCACGACGGCCGGGACAAATCTGGTCCTTGCGGGAAATTTGGATCTCAACGGCAAGACGCTTACAATCGCCGGTGCCGGCAATACTGAAATATCGGGAACGATTACCGGAGCGGCCAGCAACGTAACAAAGACAGGCGGTGGCACACTTACTCTCTCCTCCGATAACTCCTATGACGGGACAACGACTCTTAACGAAGGGGCTCTTATTTTGAACAGCGGCGATCTTTCGGAGAGCGCCGTCACGGTTGGCGGCGGGACCTTGAGCGGAAGCGGCTCCACAGGGGCGCTCACCGGGACCGGCGGAACGATCAGTCCGGGCACGAGCGCCGGCCTCATGAGCGTTAACGGCAACCTGTCGCTTGGCTCTGGATCGGCACTGGACATTGAAATAAATGGGAAGACCGCCGCGACCGATTACGACCAGCTTCTTGTGACCGGAGCAGTGGCGCTTAACAACCCTGCTCTGAACGTAATCTTCGGCTACACACCTGAAGCCGGCGACAGCATCATCATCATCGACAATGACGGGACCGACATTGTGACAGGCGAGTTCAACGGGCTTGCGCCCGGCACTTCCGTGGGGCCGGCGGGTGTACCCATGGTCATCGATTACGACGGCGGAGACGGAAACGATGTCGCACTAACCGTCATGGCGATAACAATAGACGATGTTGTAGTGAACGTAGCGGACTCAGCCGGTGAGACGCGGGCGACATTCACGGTTTCGCTTTCGGCTCCCTCAGCGCTTGCCATCAGCGTCGACTACGCAACTGCGGACGGCACGGCCACGGCGCCCGGGGATTACACGGCAACAAGCGGCACCCTGACGTTTGAAAGCCTCGAACAAACGAAGACGATCGACGTATCCTTGAACGTAAATCCCTCCGCAGAGGGTGACAAGATATTCAGTGTAGTCCTTACAAATCCTGTTAATACCCTCGTATCGAAAGCAACCGGCACGGGCACCATTCAATATGGCGCGGGTGCAAGCGGATGCGGCTGCATAGTTTCGGGGGGAGTCGTGAAAGATTATTTCTCTGCATACGCCATAATCTTCATGCTGACAATTCTGGCGTTCGTCCTTGCGAGAAAATCGGCTGCATCTAAGCCTTCTTGAAAATTATCTCATCTCCCTTCACATCGCCCACGAGTGCCGTCCCTTCCGGATACTTCGCTTCCAGAAGCGCAGAGGATAGCGGGTCCTGAATATATTTCTGAATCGCGCGCTTCAAGGGGCGGGCACCGTATTGCGGATCCCAGCCGTGCTTGGCAAGGAATTTCTTGGCGCCATCTGTAAGCGAAAGAGTGAGCTTCCTCTCTGCAAGCAGCTTCTGCAAGCGCTGAAGTTGTATATCCACAATCTGCGCGATCTGATCGGGCTTGAGCGAATGGAAGATCACAATATCGTCGATGCGGTTGACGAATTCCGGCTTGAAGTGCTGCTTCATCGCAGCAAGGACGCGCTCTGTCATCTGTTCTTCATTCTCAGCGACATCGGCCAGATACTGGCTTCCGATATTCGAAGTCATTATTATAACGGTGTTCGTGAAGTTGACGGTTCTGCCCTGACCGTCCGTCAGGCGTCCGTCGTCTAGTATCTGCAATAAGATATTGAAGACGTCGGGATGCGCCTTCTCGATTTCGTCGAATAAAATGACGGCGTAGGGCCTTCGGCGTATGGCTTCCGTGAGATAGCCGCCCTCCTCATAGCCCACATATCCCGGGGGCGCACCTATGAGGCGCGAGACGCTGTGCTTTTCCATGAACTCGCTCATGTCGATGCGCACCATTGCTTTTTCGTCGTCGAACAGGAATTCGGCCAGGGCACGCGCCGTCTCAGTTTTCCCGCAACCGGTTGGGCCCATGAAAATAAACGAGCCGATCGGACGGTTGGGGTCGTGCAGGCCGGCGCGCGCGCGCCTGACTGCGTTCGACACCTTCTCCAGCGCCTCGTCCTGCCCCACGACGCGCCGACCGAGGCGGTCCTCCATATGGATCAACTTGTCGACCTCTCCCTCGACGAGTTTCGACACAGGGATGCCGGTCCACTTGGACACGACCTCCGCAACGTCATCTGCGGTCACGTCTTCCGTCAGCATCTTTTTGTCTTTCTGGACGTCGGCAAGTTTTTTCTGCTCCGTCTCCAGCTTCTTTTGAAGCTCAAGAAGAGTTCCATATTTCAGCTCAGCCGCGACGTTGAGATTTCCTTCGCGCTCCGCCTTCTCCTGATCCGTCTTCGCCTGTTCGATTCTTTCCTTGGTTTCGTTAATCGCCTTTATCGACTCTTTCTCCTTCAGCCAATGAGCCTTCAGCGCGCGGGATTGTTCCTGAAGATCGGCGATCTCCTTTTCAAGCTTTGCGAGCCGCTCCTTGGATGCCTTATCGCTCTCCTTCTTCAACGCCTCGCGCTCGATCTGATGCTGCATTATGTCGCGCTCGATCTCGTCTATCTCGACCGGCATCGAATCGATCTCGATCCTGAGCTTCGATGCGGCCTCGTCTATCAGATCGATCGCCTTGTCGGGAAGGAACCTGTCGGTGATGTAGCGGTTGGAAAGTGTTGCCGCGGCTATGATCGCAGAGTCTTGTATTCGCACTCCGTGATGAATCTCGTAACGCTCCTTCAAACCGCGCAGGATGGAAATTGTGTCCTCGACGGAGGGCTGCCCCACATAGACTTGCTGGAACCTGCGCTCGAGGGCCGCGTCCTTTTCAATGTGCTTGCGATATTCATTGAGCGTAGTCGCGCCGATGCAGCGCAGCTCGCCGCGCGCGAGTGCGGGCTTCAGCATATTGGATGCGTCGATTGCGCCTTCCGCGCCGCCGGCACCAACCAGTGTGTGCAGTTCATCTATAAAGAGAATTACCTGGCCCGATGATTCGCCGATCTCTTTCAACACGGCCTTGAGGCGGTCCTCAAATTCGCCGCGGTATTTTGCGCCGGCGACAAGCGCCGCAAGATCGAGAGATATGAGTTGTTTGTCTTTAAGCGAATCCGGCACATCCCCCTTCACGATACGCTGCGCAAGGCCCTCGACGATCGCGGTCTTTCCCACGCCCGGATCGCCTATCAGGACGGGATTATTCTTCGTCCGGCGCGAAAGCACGTGGATCACGCGGCGGATCTCATCGTCGCGCCCGATCACAGGATCCAGTTTTCCCTTTCGCGCAAGTTCCGTCAGATCGCGCGCGTATTTTTTGAGGGCCTGATATTTCCCTTCGGGATCCTGATCGGTCACACGCTGCGTCCCGCGAATATCTTTGAGGATTTTCAGAATGACGGCCTTGCTAGCACCTTCACCCCGAAGCATCTCGCCCGCCTTCGATTGTTTCGAATCGGCGATAGCGATCAAAAGATGCTCCGTCGAAACAAACTCATCTTTCAAAGATTCCGCCTCTTTGAACGCGGCGTCGAATATGCGGTTGAGCGCCGGTGAAATGTAGGCTTGGCCCACTCCGCTGCCGGTAACCTGCGGCATCGTGCGGACCGCAGACTCAAAATCGCTCTGAAGCTTCGGAAGGTTGGCGCCGATCTTTTTCAGGATGGCAGGCGCCACGCCCCCTTCCTGGCGGATGAGCGCCGAAAGCAAATGCTCGGGAGAAATCTCCTGCTGGTTTAATTTGCCCGCTATATTTTGCGCATCCTGCACCGCCTCCTGCGCCTTCAGCGTCAATTTGTCGAAACGCATAGGTCTCTCCTTCTATATAGGAGAATATGGTGCATATTATTGTGTTTATCAAGCGGTGAGGCAAAAAATATTTATATCATTGACCAGAAAGGGAATTTTACCTAAAACTCGTCGCCATGAAACAGATCGCGGCTTCACTTCTGGAACTTATCAGGCGCACTTCAGCCGAGCTCCCCGCGGATATCGTCCGTGCCGTCGAGGCTCAGCGCCAACTTGAGGCCAAGGGCTCCCAGGCGCGCTATGCAATGGACATTCTGGCCGAAAACATCGTCCTCGCCAAAGAGAAGAGCCAGCCGCTGTGTCAGGATACGGGCACCATTCATTTTTTTGTGCGCGTGCCAATTGGGTTCGACCAACACGCGTTCTCGGAGCAAGCGCGTGATGCGGTGGCCGAAGCGACGGCGAAGGGATATTTGAGGCAGAATTCAGTCGATCCGATCACGGGCAAGAATACGGGAAACAATCTTGGCCCGGGCTTTCCTGCTTTTCATTTCGAACAGCACGACGTCTACGAAAAAAACGAGATCGACGTCCGCCTTATCCTCAAGGGAGGCGGCTGCGAGAACGTGGGAACCCAGTATTCGCTCCCCAACCGCGCTCTTGAGGCGGACCGCAACCTTGAAGGCGTGAAGCGCGTGATCCTCGATTGCGTGATTCAGGCACAGGGCCGCGGCTGTGCGCCGGGAATTCTGGGGGTGTGCGTCGGCGGCGACCGCACAACGGGTTTCGACAACTCCAAAGAACAACTTTTGCGTACGCTGGACGATACGAATCCCGACCCCAAACTTGCAAAACTTGAATCGGACGTCGTCCGCATCGCGAATGAGCTGGGAATCGGGCCGATGGGATTCGGGGGAATCACAACGCTTCTGGGCTGCAAGATCGGAGTGTTGAACAGACTTCCCGCGTCGTATTTCGTCTCGATAACCTATATGTGCTGGGCGTATCGAAGGCAGGGAATCATGATGGATAAAGAAGGAAAAATATCGAAGTGGCTATATTGATATGACACTGAAACTTGAAACTCCATATACGGAATCAAAGGTTCGCGAGTTCCACGTCGGCGACATGGTGGAGATCACCGGAAAACTTTTCACAGCGCGTGACGCGGTCCACAAGTACGTCTTCGACGGCGGCAAGCTCCCGGTCTCTCTTGAAAATCAGATCGTCTATCACTGCGGCCCGGTCGTAATAAAAGAAGACGGAAAATGGGTAGTGAAGGCAGCTGGGCCCACAACCTCTTTTCGCGAGGAACCCTATCAGTGGAAGCTGATCCAGGACCTGAAACTCAAGGGCGTCATCGGCAAGGGGGGTATGGGCAAGAAGACACTTGAGGCCTGTAAGGCCTTCGGCTGCTGCTATTTTCACGCCGTCGGCGGAGCGGCACAGGTGCTCGCGGAGAAGATCACAGCCGTCCCCAACGTATATATGATGGAAGAATTCGGATCACCTGAAGCTATTTGGGAATTCGAAGTGAAAGACTTCCCGGTCGTGGTGACGATAGACAGCCACGGCAAAAGCCTGCACGAGGATGTTTTCAACCTGTCGACGGAAGCCCTCAAAAAACGTCTTTAGGCCCGGAAGGCCACGTATATGCTCGCGCGGCCACGCTTTACGAGCAGGCGGATGATATCGCCCTTTTTCACGCTCTTCGTGGCGCCGAAGTATTCGTCAATCGACGCGACCTTCGCGTTGTTCACTTCAAGTATTATGTCTCCGGAATGAATATCGGCCCCCTCCGCGGAGGAGCCCGGTTCCACACGAGAAACTATGACGCCCCTGTATCCGGCAGGAATATCGAGTTTCGCCGCATCCTCCGGGCTGAGCGGGCGCACGACCAATCCCACGACATCGACCTTTGAAGGAACACCCTCTTTCGTTTCGCCGGCAGCCTGCTCTGTTTTTTCGCCTTCCTGCTTGCCCAGCTTGACCTTCAAAGTCATCTCCTTGCCGCCGCGCAAAATTTTCACCTCAGCCTCGGTTCCCGGCTGAACCGCGCCCACGGCCATTGCCAGACTCGCAGGATCGTCGATCTTTTTACCGTTCAGTTCGTAAACAACGTCCCCGCGAACGATTCCCGCCTTTGCCGCCGGCGAATCGGGATAAACTTCTGCTATCAGGGCACCCTTCTCCTCAGTGAGATTGAACGACTTCGCAAGCTCCGGCGTGATATTCTGGATCGCAACCCCCAGCCATCCGCGCGTCACCGAACCCTTTGTCGAAAGCTGCGGCAGCTCATCTTTTGCAAGGCTTATGGGAATCGCAAATCCGATTCCCTGGCCCGCCGCATAGATCATCGTGTTGATGCCGACAACCTCACCTTTGAGATTGAAAAGCGGCCCGCCGCTGTTGCCCGGATTGATCGATGCGTCGGTCTGGATGTATTTTGCATAAGTGCCTCCGCCCAAAACGCGCCCGAGCGCGGAGACAACGCCCACTGTGACGGTGTGTTCAAGACCGAACGGGTTCCCTATCGCCATCACCCAATCGCCGGGACGCATCGCATTGGAATCGCCCAGCGTCACATACGGCAGATCGCCCGCCTTGCTTATCTTCAAAAGCGCGATATCGGTTTTCTCGTCTTTGCCCACAACCTTAGCCTTGAACTTCCTCCCGTCGGAAAGCTTTACTTCAATATCGTCGGCCTTCGAGACCACGTGGTAGTTGGTGAGTATATCGCCTTCCTTATTTATAATGAAGCCGGAACCTAGAGCTCTCTGTGTCTGCTCTTTCGGCATTCCTTCAAAAAACTTTTCAAAAAATTCGTCGAACTGATCGCGCGGGCCGAACTGCGGAAAGGGCATCGCGTCCTGCCTCTTTATCACTTTGCTCGTGTTGATGTTGACAACCGCCGGCTGGACCTTTTCGGCAAGATCCGCAAACGATGAAGGTTTTGTCTCAAACCACGAGGCTGGCCGCAGCTGCCCCTCGTCAGGCGCGCTATGATATATCTGATCCGATGCCTTCCCTGATTTCACATCGCCGAACTTGGCGATGAGCGCAACGACGGCGGCTGCGCTGATGAATGAAACGGCTACCAGGGTCCACAGCGAAAAACGTTTTCTTAACATAGGTTCCTCCTCACTTTTTGCTCAACTCGACAAATTTCATCCTCAGATCGTATAAAACGTATTCCAACAGGCGCCCCTCGTCGTTTGTAAGGTTGCCTTTCGTCTTATCTTTAAGGACCGCGATGATATCGATTGTCTGCCGCGCGGCCTCGAGATTACTCTCTGACTTCTGTGTCACGGGATTGGGTATCAATCCCAGATGAACCTGCGCTGAGGAGACAAGCGAGAGAACGAAGGTAGTGAAATCGATTGTGCCTTTTTCTTCGGCCATATTTTACCCCTTTTTAATCCGGGGGCGGATGGTATTATTTAGCATCGATGCTTGTCAAGGGTCGGGCAAACTGCTAGTATTTTTAGCCTTATGATGAAACAAATAACCCTTCTGGTCATTTTGGCCGCTCTCGTGTGCGCATGCGGAAAAGACAACGTCACCATCGGCCGCGATAAACCCGACATCGAAATCAAGAAGTGCTCTAAGCTCATCGACGAAAAGGATTTCGAGCAGGCGATCCAGTGCCTTGAGATGTTCAAAGCGAGGTTCCCGAACACGGAAATTGCCCAAGAGGCGGAGTTGGCGATCGGCGACACATATTTCAACAAGAAAGACTACCTTCTCGCGGCGGAATCGTACCTCGCATTCACAAAACTCTATCCCAGCAGCCCCCGGAACGATTACGCACACTTCAGGGCGGGCCTCTCATATTACAAGGAGAGTCCCAAGGCGATAGACCGTGACCAGGAGTATCTTGAAAAAGGCATAGACGAGCTGGCATTAATGGTGAGGCGTTATCCCAACAGCCCGTATTTCGACCTTGCCATGAAGACTCTTGACGAAGCGCTGAACCGCGTGGCTCGGCGCAATTACTACGTCGGACGCTTCTATTACAAGACGGGCGAGTACATCGCCTGTCTCGGGCGCTTCGCAACGGTCGCTCAGGTGTTCCCAAAGAGCGGGCTTGCCGACCGCGCCTTATATATGATGACGCTGGCGAATTTGAAGCTCGGCCATCTATATGACGCGAAGGAAGCTTTTTCAAAGCTGTCGGTCGAGTATCCGACGAGCAAGTGGGCAAAGAAGGCCGAAGACAAGATGCGTGCGGCGACGAAGTAAAAGCAGGTCAAGGTCGGGGTTAGGGAGGGACAAATGGATACTATCAAGCAACTAGTGGCGGTCGGCAAACAGTGTTTTGACAACAAGCAATATCAAAAAGCGGAACTCTATTTCAAACGGGTGCTCTCTTTAAACGATCGCTACGCCGACGTCATGAACATGCTTGGGGTCATTCATCACATCGAAGGGAAGTTCACCTCCGCAATCGAGCTCTTCCGCAGGGCGCTGAAAATCAATCCGCGTTACACAGAAGCGCTTTTGAATCTCGCCGTTCTTTTAAACGACCTGGGCCAGTATCCGGAAGCAAAAAAACTCTACAGCCAGCTCAAGACGCATCACAAGGAACCGCACAAGCAGATCGAGCCGGTGCTCCGCGGCAAGCTGTCGAACCTGCATGCGGACATCGGCGATATTTATCGCTCCATCGGACTTTATCCGCACTCCATAGACGAGTACAGAAAGGCCCTTGAGCTGAACCCCGGGTATCTCGACATCAAAACGAGACTCGGACAGGCTTACCGAGAGAACGGCCAGCTCACCCATTCGCTGAAAGAGCTCAAAGAGGTCGTCGGCAAGAATTCCGCTTATGCGCCGGCGCGCGTGCAGCTTGGGGTCACACTCTATTCGATGGGGAAAATAGCGGACGCAAAAAAGGAATGGAAAACGGTAATCTCGAAGGAGCCGGCCAACGAATATGCCAAGATGTATCTGAGGCTATGCGAGGCCCAGAAAGCCCACGCCAAAAACAAGAAAACGAAGGCAAAGAGCTAGAAGTTTTCCCGCGCCCGTTTTCTTAAATACATCTGCCAGAAAACGCCCAGTGTGCAAATGTTGACGACCGAGTCGATCGTGCTGTTCGAAATGATCCCTATCAAAAGAGAAACAAACGAATAGATCACAAAAAAGGAGCGGAGCCTTGGGTCTTTCAGGACCATGATGAACGGGATAAGCCACGTGAGATACCAGGGCTGATACGAAGGGGTTACAATGAAGTTGAAAAGCAAAATGAACAAGAAGGAGTGAAGAAAGAGATCTTCGATTGTGCGGCTCCTCCACGCAAAGCGAAGGCCCAAAAAAGCCATCAGCAACATTGAGGAGATCCAATAAATTTTGTAGGCCGCCGTCTGGACGACGGCGCCGTACGGCGCCAGGTACTTATATATAAGGAAGAGCGGAGAATTGGTGAGCCTTGCAGCATCTATCCCGCGCGAAGACGGCGCAACCAGAATCATCGAAAGCTTATCCGAGAACAAATGCGCGGAAAGTACAATGCCGGCACCCAGAACGAGGCAGAAGAAAACAAAACGGCGCTTCGAATTGAAAAATGTGTAACAGAGAAAAAGCCCCAACACAGGCAGGACGGCAAGTTTCGCCACGAACGCAAAGAGAAGGCAGACAAGCGCCGCCCAATTCATGCCCTTCGCGATAAAGATAACAAAAGCCGCGAGACCTATGATCATCACCGAATCGTTATGAGCCTGTGAAGCCAGTTCCCAGATAAAAACCGGATTCAATGCCGTCAAAATGAATGTGTTGCATCGCTCTCCGCCCGAAAGACTTGTGCGGCAGTAGAAATAAAAGAGAGCCGTGATGGCCGCCGACAAAATCAGGGCGTGAAATTTATAGAGAATAATCGATTGCCAGAAAGAATCCGGCCGAACGACCAGATGATTGAGCCAGCCGATAACAGGCCCGTACACCATGGGCATGTCCATCCACCTTGCTGTCACCATCTGTCTGAAGGGACTGTCCGGCGGAAGTGCTGCGACCCCCAAAACGTGGGAGTTGAGTCCCAAATGCGACATCTCCCCGTACGCCAGATTGGAAAAGATATCATTCGAAGTGAGAGGCAATGTGAAAGCAGCGATCACCTGAAGGATCAGCGAATAGATAAAAAGGCGGTTCAGCTCCCCTTCGCCAACATCGGCCTCAAGGAGTTTCCAGTAGGAATAACCCAAGCCTCCCATGAGAGGAAAAAAGACCGCGCGCTTTAAAATCTCCCAGCGCATATCCAGCGGAAGGCCGTCCAGATTGGGCGTGCCCATGTACCAGAGCCTGAAAAAAGAAAAAAGCGCCAAGCCCAGGAGGCAGGCGCCCATCAAATATATGTATTTTCTCCATGACATAACGTCAGGCAAAGCGTCACCGCACTTTCAGTATTGCAACAAGGCCGCCGATCATCTCACCGGCGGATATCTTCGACTTGCCGGCGCGTCTGTCCGTGAACACCGAAGGCACTTCGGCAATTTTGAATCCCATGCGATGAATTTTGTGGATCAGCAAAGTGTGCCAGACATATCCCGATCCCGCTTCCAGCAATTTATCGAGAGGAAGCTTTTTGAGCATCTCCACGCGATAGGCCTTGTAACTGTTCGTGTGATCGGTGACATAACTGCCAAGAACGACGGAGGTGTATTTCTGCGCCAGCCAGTGGATCATTCTTCTCTTGCCGTTCCACCCTCTTATTTTGCCGCCCGGAACGTGCCTTGAGGCAATGACCAGATCGGCATTTGCTGCAGCGCCGATGACCAAAGGAAGCTCGCCCGGATCGTGCGAAAAATCGCAGTCCATGTTGACGACGAGATCGTACCCCTTCTCCATCGCATAGACAAAGCCAGCGTTGATAGCGCTTCCAAGGCCCAGTT
>JBGSNL010000056.1:0-34962 GCA_041739675.1 bacterium | reverse complement strand
GCCGACATGATCAGCGTCGCGATAAAGCCCAGCGCGATTCCAGCAACGCCGCCGACAACCGACACAACCATCGCCTCCGCCAGAAATTGCGAAAGGATGTCGAACCTCCTCGCGCCCACCGCCTTTCTAAGGCCGATTTCGCGCGTCCTTTCAGTCACAGACACGAGCATGATGTTCATGATCCCGATGCCTCCGACAAGAAGCGAAATCGCGGCGATCGCCGCCAGAAGAAACGACATCGTGTTTGAGGATTCCGAAAGAGCCTCTTTGATGTCGGCCATGTTTCTTATCTGAAAAGCGTCCTGCTGCTGTGAAGGTGGAACCTTGTGACGCGAGAGCATGAGCTCCATGGAACGTTCTTGCGCCTCGCCCAGCTCCGAGGCATCCGCGGCCTCTATATCGATGTAGTCCACATAATCTTTGCCGAAGAGGCGGTGCATCGCAGTGAGCACTGGTATCGCAATCGTGTCGTCCTGATCCCTGAACCCTCCCGCTCCTTTCGGAGGCAAGATTCCTATCACGCGAAAATTGACCTTGTTGATCTTTATCATCTCGCCCACGGGATCCGTTTCTCCGAAGAGTTCGCGCACAACCGTGGGGCCGATTACGGCCACAAGACTTCTCATGCGGTTTTCATCCTCCGTGAAAAAACGCCCGATCTCAGGCTCCGACGCGCGCATCGTGGCATACGAAGGGCTCACACCGAGAACCTGTGTGTTCCAATTCTTGTTCTCGTAGGTCACCTGCCCGCGACCCATCACGGCTGGTGCCGCCTCCTTGACGGCCGGGATCTCCTCCTTGAGAGCGGCCGCATCTTCGAGCGTAAGCCTTGTCGCGGCGCCGGTCTCCAGAACCACGCCGCCCATGTGGACCGCGCCGGGCCTCAGGTTCAAAAGATTCGAGCCGAGAGACGAGAGCTGTTTTTCTATCGCCTGCTTCGCCCCGCTTCCCAAGGCCATCATCGCGACGACCGATGCAACACCGATGAGAATGCCCAGCATCGAGAGCCCGGTGCGCGCCTTATTGGCTGCAAGCGTTTTGAATCCCTGACGAAAGTGGTGCCATATCTCAAACGGTTTGAATCCGTTCGAAGAGGCGGCTTTGATCGCCGGCGCCGGCCGGCCTTCGGCGGCCTTTATCTTTGAGATCCTCTCGTCGGATTGAATTTTTCCATCGAGCATTCTGATCCGACGTTTCGCATATTGCGCGATATCCTCTTCGTGCGTGACGATCACGATGGTGATTCCTTCATCGTTCAACTTTTTGAGTTCGTTTATGATGTCTTTCGCGCTCGCCGAATCAAGGTTGCCGGTAGGCTCATCGGCCAGGATGATTCGCGGTTTGTTTATGAGAGAGCGCGCGATCGCAACGCGCTGCTGCTGACCACCCGAAAGTTCGTTCGGTCTGTGCATCTTCCTCTCGCCTAAGCCCACTCGCACAAGAAGTTCCGAAGCCACATTCAGATCGACATGGCGCTTGGAGTAGATGAGCGGAAGCGCCGCGTTCTCTAGTGCGGTCATCCTTGAGAGAAGATTGAACTGCTGGAAGACAAACCCCACGACGTCGCGCCTCAAAACCGCCAGCTCGTCCTCGCTGAAATTCGCCACTTCATGATCGTAGAGGCGGTACGAACCCGAGTCCGGCGTATCGAGAAGACCAAGGATGTGCATCAGCGTCGACTTGCCTGAACCGGACGGCCCCATGATCGCAAGAAATTCTCCGTCATCCACTTTCAGGGAGACGCCGCGAAGCGCATGGACGGGCAGTTCGCCCATCTGGTAGGTCTTTTCTATGTTTTTGATCTCGATCATTTTTTGAGGCCGTATTTTCAGCGCTTTCGGGGAGGCCCGAACGGAGACATGGGGCTCGCGCTGTCGGCGCTCGCTTTTTTCGCCTGCTCCACAAGCACGATATCGCCTTCACTCAACCCTGAAACTATCTCCGTCATTTTGCCGTTTGTGATGCCCGTCTCAACTTCTTTTTCGACGGGGGATTTCATTTGCGACGCCGCCTTCAAAAGCACGAACGGCTTGCCCTCTTTGATCCTGACGGCAACGTTGGGGAGAACGAGCACGCCCTCATTGAAGGCCACCGCAAATCGCACGTTTGCAGTCATTCCGCTTCGCATGTAATCCGGCGTCTCGTCGGGAAGGACGTCCACTATGTAGGTCGTGACGTTGTTTATCGTCGTAGAGTCGTAGGCGATCTGGTCCACGTGAGCCGGTATGTCCTGATCGGCATATGCGTCGAGGATCACATCCGCTTCCTGCTTGAGTTTTATCTCGGCGATGTCTGTTTCGTCGACTTGCGCTTTGACGGTCAAGCGGTCCGACATGACAAGAATCGCTTCGCTGGTCGTGAAGCTCTGGCCGGGCTCGACGCTCCTCAAAATTATCGTTCCGTCGATGGGCGCCAAAATCGGCGCCGCGCGGTAAAATGTCTGCCACCTTTTCAGCTCCTCGGCACCCCTTGCAGCTGCGGCATCAAGGACCGCCGCCCTCTCGGAGGAACTCATCTCCACCAGTTTTTGTCCCTTCTTGACCTGCTCCCCTTCGTCGACAAAAACGGCCTCCACCCTCCCGGCAATCGGGGGTTTGATTTCCAGCCTGTTCTCCGGCTGCACGACCCCGGTGGACAAGATCACTACATCAATGTCGCCGCGTGTGACTGCGACCTCTTTATATGCGGCGCGGTTGTTGGATGATTTATTGACGGCTACCGCAACCGCAACAATGATCGCGATGAGCACGACGAGCCCGATAAGAACGGACCTCTTTTTTAAAACGCTCCATTCAAAACTCACTCTATAACCCCCCTGCCCGCCGCCTTCTCCCACGCGGCCTCTGCCAGAACCCTGTCCCTCTCGCTCAAAAGATATGTTTTCTGTTTCGTGATCAGATCGTTTTCTATTATGTCCCAATCCTCGAACGAGAGCAAACCGTTATTGTATTTGGCCCTGGCAATTTCAGCGCGCACCTCCGCCGCTTCGACAAACGCACGGTCGACCTTAACCTTCTCCACCGCCTGAGTGTAGACCCTGAACGCCTCTTTGAGTGTGGGCAAAAGCTTCTGGTCCACGCTCATCCTGTTATAGGAAGATGACGCATAGAGCGCGCCGGCGCTCTTGTAATTGTAATAGTCGCTGCCGCCGCTGAAAACCGGAAGCGAGAGATTGAGCATCAAGGATCTCTTGCTCGTATCGGGAAAACTGTTGTTTCCCTGCGCGGAAATCGTTCCCGTCAAATCGAAGGTGGGAAAGAAATTCGCGCGCGCGAGCGAAACGCCCGCCTCACTCGCCTGCTCCTGGGCAACACTTTGGCGATGCGCGGGTGTTTCCACGACGATATTTTTCAGATCGGGTTCCGTCCCCGGTTCCATGAGCGGAACTCCGCCCGCGATTTCAAACTCCTTCGAGTCACTGAGGCCAAGGACACGCGCCAGTTGCTGACGCGATACGTTCGTATCGTTTTTTGCAACGGTCTTGTCATAGCGCGCCTGCCCCACAAACGCGTTCGAGAGCATGACCGAGCCCTTGTTTTCCGTGCCGCTCTCGAAACGGAGCTCGACTAAACCGGCGTTTTCTTCACGCCTCTTCATGATGCTCTCCGCCAGCGTCACATATTTTTGGGAATAGAGAAGATTTGCAAAAGAGGACTTCAGATCGTAGCTCACCTGAACCCTTGTGGAATCGAGGCTCGCGCGTGAGAGATCTCTGTTCGCGGCGGTCTGCTCCACGAGGGAAGCGTCCTTGAAACCCGCAAAAATATTCTGATTCACCGACACGGAACCAGAAGAAACCGTGTTGTCGCCTGCCGGAGTTGCAAGCGGTACACTGCCCAACTGCGGGAAGGAATAGCTGTTCCCCCTGGTGACATTCGCGCTGGCGACCACCTTTGGCATGAAGCCGCTGTACGCGGCCTTTGCCAGAACCTCCGAGGACGATACCTGCTCGCGCGCGGAACGGACGTCGGGATTGTTTTTTGCCGCGATTGCGACGCACTCCTCCCACGTCAGTTTTTCACCTGCGTGTGCTGCGTGGCACACCAATGCCAACATCGCAAAAATTAGGATTCGCTGCTTCATCTCAAAATTTATTGCACTTTAGTGTCGATCCACTTTGCGCACTCTTTGATGGCTGATTTGTATAGGCCCTCACGCGTCATCTCGTCGCTTCCGTAGCTGTAATCCGAATATCCAGCGATGTTTCTGACTTTAACCGACGATGCCTTCGCAGTGTATTTATCCATCAGCTCGCCAGTTCTGGGATCGCGCATCGTGGCGATGAGATAAACTTTCGTCGTCTTCGTGCCGACGTCACCGGCCGATGTATTCAGTCCGGTGTAGCTTCCGATAGTACTTGCAACGCCGCCTGTGTCCGTCTCACGCTGGCCGCTGGCGAGTCTGAAATCAAAATACGCGTCGCCGGCAACTGGCTTGTGCTTTTTCACCTGGCCCGACATCTCCTTTTGATACTGCTGGATGGCGGCCATGTATTTTGCCATCTCCTTTTGAGTGGGCGCGCGGCCTTCGGGCATTTCCGGGAGCTCCGCCGCCTCGGGCTTCGACCCCTCGGACACAACTGCCGGCGAAACTATGTTCACGGTGTATTTTCCCTTGCTCCGCTTTTCCAGTTCCTTTTTCAGACCCACTTGAATCGTCTCTTTTACATCATAGGCGTTCTGCCCCGCGATATCGCTTGCGACATTCACGTCCCCTATGGCGATTACCTTTTCCCCCGCTTCCTCAGCCAAGAGGTACAGCGGTACAGCTATTATAATGATAAGGGTTGCGGCCATGAAAAATGACTTCAATTTCATAAATCCTCCTTAAGTTTTAAGATGTTAGGAGCGCTTAACATGTTTTTTTGAAAAGGTATAGGGTCTTTTTTTTAGGGCGTTTTTCACCCTAACTGGTTGATAAATAAAGAATAACTTTAAATTATCGGCTAATACGCACCCGGGTGATCGGCACCGCTACGGGCGGCGCCCGCCCGGTTCTGTGTCACCGCGTTGCTCAAATTTCCGGCCGGCACGGCGGGCGAGAAGCTGTCCCACGTGAAATCCGGAATCGCAATGGCGGCAGCGGTGGCGACATTTCCTCCAGCGACCGGCTTGTAATCGCCTCCGGAGGGATTTGTGAGCTGCGGCTCAAATGCGTTGATGAAGTTGTCCGCCGCAAGCTGCGCACGGTTGCATGTCGGATTTGAATCTTCGCATCCAGGCACCGTGCCGTTGGTCGTGTCCAGAAGCTGAAGACCCGACCCGTTCCAGATAATATTTCCGCGAATGGCAAGATTCACATCGGTATGCGCGGGACTGGAAATGTTTTTTGCATCCGCGGGCAATGAGGCAGGACCGTTGACCGCAAAATGGCTGACAGTCGTGGAAACCCCTGCTGGATTATAAAAAATATTATTGTATATGAAGACATTCTTGTCAGGTATCCACTCTCCTCCGTCGCCGACGGCGGCCGATCCCCACCCGCCGAGATCGATATAATGCTGGCACTGTGCCGACGCTGCGGCCTCCGACGGAAACTCGTCGACAATGGGGCAGCCGCGGCTTCCCAGCACCGACTGCGCAAGCGTCCAGTCGCGGCCGTCTGAGAGCCCGATGCGGTAGAGCGTGTTGTACGCCATGAGTATGTCGTACCCGCCGGAAATGGAGAGCCCCGCACCGTAAATATCGTGGATGATGTTGTTGATGACCTTGAAATCGTAGGCCTCATAGTGGAGCCACGGCGAGCGCATGAGATTGAAGTTCGATCCCTCGCCGGCCTGGAACCCAGCTTCGTGGCAATCCCAGAACTCGTTGCCGGAGATCATGAAATACGCCGAGCCCCCCTTGAGATAGGCGCAACGCCCGCCGCTTCCGTGGATCTTGTTGTTCAAAAAATGGCCGCCCTGAACGGAAAAATAGTCCACCACCGTCTGGAAAGTTCCGCTCACGTCCGAATTTTCAAGATAAACATTCTGCGCCTGATTCAACTTGATAACTTCCTGAATGGTGTTCGTAGTATCGGTCCGCCCCGCGGGGCCGGCGAGCGTCAGGTTCCTCATGAGGATGTGGTCGCCGCTTGCGATGTGCAGCACGTTGTTTCCCGAATTGTTGGTGGGAAGAGTGTTTCCCGCAACCATCTGAAGTCCGATGAGATAAAGGTAGGCGACATTGGTGATATCGAGCCCGCCTCGAATGACGGCCTCGCCCGGCGACTCCGCGCCGATTGCATTCACAGAGGTGATGATGACCGGAAACTGTTTTGTCCCGATGCGGTTCTCAAAAAAGTTCACGCACGCGGATTCATCCTCGCCGCACGGATAGGTTCCGCCGATCATGTTGATACGATATCCCGTTCCGGAAAGAGCGCCTGCCGGTATCCTCGCCCACGCGGCCTGAAGCGTTTTCAACGGGAAAGAAATGCTCGTCCCCAAATTGGTGTCGCTCCCCGCGGGCGAAACATAAAGCTCCGAAAGAGTCGGCGTGCCGATATCATAAGGGGTTCCCGTGACGCCGTCGATCGTTCCGCCGCCGTCCCCTCCCCCTCCGCCGTTGCCGCCGTTTCCGGAAGAACCGCCGTTACACGCGCTCAGAAAAAATAGCGAGCATATACCAAAAACAAAAACCGTTTTTCTGAACATATTTCTCCCTTTGCTTTCGCAGAATATAAAGGTATTTTTTCATTATTGCCAAGGGAATATGAGAGTCATGTGGGGACTTGAGATATTTAAAAAACACGCTGCAAGGCTCGGCGGGCGCGAGATTTTAAAATACATCGGCCCCGGGTTTCTCGTTACCGTCGGTTTCATAGATCCGGGCAACTGGGCCGCTAATGTCGCCGCGGGTTCGCGCTACGGCTACGGCCTCCTGTGGATGGTGACGCTCTCCACCGTGATGCTCATCATCCTCCAGCACAACGCGGCCCATCTTGGAATAGTCACAGGGCTTTGTCTCTCCGAGGCCTCCACAAAACATTTCAAAAAGTGGGTGAGCCGGACCGTTCTCACAACGGCGGTGCTTGCGTCGATTTCAACAGCGCTCGCCGAGATACTGGGCGCCGCGATAGGCCTTAACATGCTCTTCCACATCCCGCTTGAAATTGGCGCCTCGCTTACGGCGGCGTTTGTCGTCTTCATGCTGATATCGAACAGTTACAGAAGGCTCGAAAGATGGATAATAGGTTTCGTCTCCCTGATCGGGCTTTCTTTCCTCTTTGAGCTCACGCTGTGCGACGTTCAATGGGCGGTGTCGGCAAAATCTTTCGTTATCCCGTCCATTCCGCCCGGCTCTCTTCCCATAGTGATGAGCGTCTTGGGGGCGGTCGTTATGCCGCACAATATATTTTTGCATTCGGAGATCATCCAGAGCCGCCAGTGGAACCTTCAGGATGAAAAGGTGATAAAAAAACAGCTCAAGTTCGAATTCACAGACACGCTTCTTGCGATGATAGCGGGCTGGGCGATAAACGGCTCGATGATAATCGTCGCGGCCGCGGTTTTTTTCTCAAGCGGAACGATCGTGACGGAACTTGCCCAGGCGCAGGAAACTTTGAGGCCGCTTTTGGGAAACGCCGCCGCCTACGTCTTCGCATTTGCGCTGATATGCGCGGGACTATCTTCGTCTGTAACGGCCGGCCTTGCAGGAGGTTCAATATTCGCGGGCGTTTTTTCGGAGCCGTTCCACATCAGGGACCCGCATTCACGGACGGGGATCGTCATCACGATTGTGGGCGCACTCATCGCGATTTTTCTTATCAGGAATCCCTTTGAAGGTCTGATCTGGAGCCAGGTGGCGCTCTCTATCCAGCTCCCCTTCACGATCTTTAGCTTGATTTTTCTCACGTCTTCGAAAAAGATCATGGGAACTCACGCAAATTCGGCGCTGGACAAAACGCTCATGCTCATCATAGGAATCACGGTGACGTTTTTAAATCTCTGGCTTTTGAAAAATATTTTCATGGGCGAATAATTCAGGGGGCAATATGGAAATAGAGAAAAAAGAATCCACATTCATGTTAATCGCCGCAGCGATTCTTGCAGTGGGAATTCTGGCCGGCGGATATTTCGCCGGACACGGGTTTTACATGAGCCGCATCGGCGACCGGTATGTCACCGTCAAGGGGCTGGCTGAAAAAGATGTGACGGCCGACCTTGCGGTCTGGAACGTGAAGATCGCAAAGACGGGCGATATGCTCTCGGATGTCCAGAGCGGGATCGAAACCGATAAAAAAGAAATGCTCTCCTTTCTCAAGGCCCAGGGAATAGAGGACGGCGAGATCCAGAACAGCCAGCTCAATGTCACCGATCTCATGGCGCAACAGTACCGTTCCGAGCGCGCCGAGCAGAGCCGCTTCATTATAAGCTATTCGGTTACGGTCAGGAGCAACGACGTGGAAAAGGTTAAAACGGCCACCGAAAAAATAGGCGATCTCGTCAAGAAGGGCGTCGTGCTTGCGGATAACACCGGAGCCAACTACATCTTCACAAAACTCAACGAGATCAAACCGGAGATGATCGCCACCGCCACGAAAAACGCGCGCGCGGCCGCGGAGCAGTTCGCAAAAGATTCCGGGAGCAGCGTGGGCGGGATCAGGCGCGCGAGCCAGGGGGTATTTTCGATAGAGACGCGCGACGGCGCACCGGTGGAATATCAGGACGGCGCCACGATCGGCACGGAATCGAAACAGATCGACAAAAAGGTCCGCGTCGTTTCGACGATCGATTACAATCTTGACTAGAAGTACTTCCAGATGAGGTAGACGAAAAGAAGCGTGAGCGAGACGAGAAGAATCTTTTTTATGAACTCCCGCCCGTGTTTCATCGCAAAGTGGCTTCCGATGAGGTTGCCAAGTATGTTGAATCCCGCCATTGCTATCGCGTAGGGAAAATAGACGTAACCGGAGACCAAAAAAGTGACGAACGCCCCGACGTTCGACGCGAGATTGAACGTCTTGGCCGTGGCGCTGGCATTGAGAAGCCCGATGCGTGAAAACAGAACGAGCGCCAGGATGAGAAACGTCCCCGTGCCCGGCCCCAGAAAGCCGTCGTAGGCCCCGACCGTCAAGCATGCCAAAGGCGTTGTGACCCACAAGTTGAACTTGGACGACGAGGCCTCCCTGTGGACCTTTATGAGCCTGCCTGAAAAAAAGACAAAGAAAGCTAGCGGCGGGATCAGGGCTACGATCACCTTCGCCAGCACTGCGGATGGTATCACAAGCGCGAGCCTCGCACCGGCGACCGACCCGGCAAGCGCGAACGGTATCCCCACCGCCGCAATCTTCCAGACGACCTTCGCCTTTCTCGTGAAGTTGGCGAGCGCGAAGGCGGTCCCAGCCATCGACTGAAACTTGTTGGTGCCCAGCGCCATATGCGGCGGCAGATTCACCGCTATCAGGGCCGGCAGCGTGATAAGACCTCCGCCGCCCGCCACCGAATCTATGAATCCGGCAAGAAACCCCGCCGCACATAAGAACGCAAAGATGAGCATGCCTTAGATATACAATAGTAATTTCGTCTTTCCACGTTTTTTTATTTGTGCTATAAATTGCTCACTTGATCGTGAGATGTGTCCCTTGCGAGTCCCATTGAATTTTAGGCGCTTTGTGCGCTCGACATAAACGTGAAAGGGGGATCGCATGCATTGTATCACACAGACATTCAATCTGTGTTACGGCCATCGTCTCTTGGGAGAGACAGGCAAACCCGCTCAGGTCCACGGGCACTCCGCAACGGTAATCCTCACACTCCAGAACACGTCGCTCAACGAACGCGGACAGGTCTATCCCAAAACAAAGGTCGAGGAAACCGTGGGAACCTGGATCAACAAGGATCTCGACCACTCCCTGATCCTTTGCAACACCGACCCGCTCCTGCCGGCGCTCAATTCATTGAACGAGCGCGTATACGTCATGAATGAAAACCCGACCGAAGAAAACATCGCGCGCCTTATATACACGCACGCATCGGAATTCGGGCTGCCGGTGGAATCTGTTGAGGTCTGGGATACGGAAAATACAAGGGCGATCTACACGAAGGATCCTGAAGAGAGCTCTACGGAAACGACGACTGAATAATCAGTCGCAGAGTATTTTTTTGTACCGGCTGTCATAGCCGTAGACGTCATCGCGAAATTCAAGCGTTCCGTTTTTATCAACCCATGCCGTTACATATATAACATGTATAGGCATGGGTTTTGTTAACGGGACAACCTGCTCGTAATTCCTGTTCATCGCGTCTTTGATCTTGTCGGCATCCCAGTTGGGCTTGTCTTTCAAAAGCAGCTGGGCAAGCTCGACCGGCTTTTCTATGCGCATGCAGCCGGAGCTGAAGGACCTTTGCGCATTTTTGAAAAGCCCCTTGTCGGGCGTGTCGTGCAGATAGACGTCATAAGGATTCGGGAAGATGAACTTCACGCGCCCCAGGGCGTTCAGATCGCCTGAGGCCTGCACAACGCGGTACGGAATGTGTTTTGATTGGAACTGCGTCCAGTCGATCGATTCCGGATCGACCTCTCCCCCGCCCTTCTCATAGACTCGCATGCCGTGGCGTTTGAGCCACGAAGGATCTTTTCTTATGTGTTTGAGCTTATCCTCGAAAAGAATCTTGTCCGGCACGTACCATTTCGGGCTGAAAATGAGATGGACGATCTCGCTCGAAAGCGTCGGCGTCTTGCGCGACACCATCCCGTCGATTATTTTCATGTCGAGGACAAGACTTCCGCCCTCATATGTCTCGAGCCAGAAGGCCGGGATGTTGACGACTATCCTTGACGGCTCGTCCCAGATGTTCGCCAGCGCGCGAAGGCGATCCAGATTCAATCTTATCTGGCAGACGCGATCCTCAATGGACACGTTCATGGCATCCACGGTGCGGTAGCCTATCACGCCGTCATCCAGAAGACCGTTTTCCCGCTGAAACTGGACAACCGCATCAAGGAGCCCATCATCATATATATTGGGATTATGCCTCTCATTGGCCGAGACCTTCTTCGCGACACCCAGACGCTCCCTGATCGAGGCGATCCTCTCGTCTTCATCGCCAAGATTTATCTTTGTTCCCTTGGTGAGGCCGGCGATCTTGGGCCACTTTGTCTTTGAGGCCAGCTCCACATACCGGGCAAGCGCCTTTTTAAGCTCTGTGTACGATTGAGTTTTCGGCAGAAGTGCTGCGAGCGGGCCTTCCACGTTGCCAGTGCTGATAACCGTTTCCAGAACTATCTTGAGCTTGTCCGATGCCGGCGGCTCGAACCACCTGAGCTTTCCCTTGTCCGGATCGATCGCACCGTAGGCATAGTGGAAGCCCAGCGAGAAAAAAGCGTCGCTCAAGAGGAGCTCGATATCAACAGGCAAAGGTTTTTCAGCCTGCCCGATGAGCTCTTCTATCTTCGAGAGACGGTAAAGTTCAGGCGGCAGGCCCTCTTTCGAGGAGGCCCCGATGGCCTTTATGAGATCCTTGCCCAGCGACGTGACGTTATTATCTTTGACCCAGACGGGTTTGTATTCGCGCGCGCCGTAGAAATCGCCCAGAAGCTGAGGCGTGCGGAGCTCCTCGCCGGCGACTCGTCTGCCCGCCGCGAGCGTTTCTTTTATCTGATCTTCAATTGAAAGATCCTCCGCGAAAGCGCCGGGGGCCGAAACGATCAGGAAAAACAATATAAGGAAGGAGCGAAATCTCATACGGCGGACATATATCACCGTTTTTCGAGCGCGAATCAAGGACGATTTATCGGGAATAATTCATTTTGACATAAGCCCTGCCGCCGCATAAATTCGGCCGCAAATGTTGCAGGCATTTCTGGACAACCAGATATTCGTCCTCCTGGTCACGATCTTTCTTGGCTACGGTCTGGGCCACATCAAGATAAAAGGGATATCGCTGGGCAACAGCGCGTGCCTTTTCGTTGCCGTGGGGGCGGGAGCTTTAGGCGCGCAGATGTCGCCGGTCATCACGAACCTGGGCATCATCTTTTTCGTATACGCGATAGGCCTTCAGGCCGGCCCGCAGTTTTTCAGGCTATTCGGAAGGCGTGGTGTCAAATTCACGGCCTTGGCGATATTCACGGTGTGCGCGGGCGCGGCAGCCGCGCTGCTTCTGGCCCGCCCGCTGGGTCTTGGCACAAGCATCGCCGCAGGAGCCTTTGCGGGCGCCATGACCTCCACGCCGGCCCTGGCATCCGCCATCAACACGATTGAAAACTATCTGCCCCACGCGAGCGGATTGGCTTCGGTTAGCTACGCCATCGCCTATCCATTCGGACTTTTAAGCGAGATCCTCTTTGTGCAAATTGTGCCGCGCATCTATCGCAAAAAAATCACGGAGGAGAGGGAAAAAGAGGCAGGGGAACGGGAAAAATATCACTTTGCTACGCGCCAGTACCGCCTGACCAACTCGAATCTGACTGGAAAGACGATCGAAGAACTGGACATCCACAAATTCTGCCGCGTGAATCTGACGCGCTACAAGCACGGAAACGATATCCACGCCTGTCTTCCCGAAACGCATTTCGAGCTGAATGATATAGTCGTCGCCGTGGGCACGCCTGCCGAGCTGGAAAAATTCAGGATCCTTGTGGGTGAGGAAATCGAAGCAGAGCTCCCGCGGCAGGCGGGGTTTGAAATCAAGGACATCTTTGTATCCAGCTCGCAGGTGGCCGGAAAACACTTGAGGGACCTGAAGCTTCCGGAGACCTACGGCGTCACGGTGAGCCGCCTCTACCGCGGCGACATTGCCATAGCGCCCACAGGGGACGCCGTCCTTGAAATCGGTGATTTCATCCGCGTCGTCGGCCCCCAGGAAAACGTGGAGAAGTTCATAAAAACAGCCGGCTCCGAAAAGAGGCGGTTAGACGACACAAACATATTGATCCTCACGATGGGCATGTTTTTGGGCGCGCTCATAGGCGAGCTACCCGTGCAGATCGGCTCAATCACGTTGAAGCTCGGCGCAGCCGGGGGGCCGCTCTTCGTCGCGCTCATCCTGAGCCATTTTGGAAAGATAGGGAAATGGTCGGTGAGGGTGCCGAACGCCACAAAATTTTTCCTGCGCGATCTGGGGCTCGTCTTCTTTTTGATAGGGGTAGGCATCAAGGCGGGCCACGATCTGCCGGCCATCGTCGGGGAATATAACATACCCGCCATTTTCATATTGGGGGCGATCGTCTCGATTTTGTCCCTTTTTGCATCGTATTTTCTCGTCCACCGTGTCTTCGGAATATCCGTCTCCCAATCTCTCGGAGCTGTCTGCGGAGCCAAGACCTCCAGCCCGTCTTTGGGCATTTTGCTCAAAACGCTTGAAGACGACTCCCCCGCCGTCTCATACGCGGCCGCCTATCCCGTGGCGCTCATCGCCCTCACGATCGTGGGACAGCTTCTCGTTCTTCTGGGAATGGGTTTTTTGAAATAATTTAAGAATAAGAAGGAGAATCTATGCCGCAATTCAGACAGAACTTTATCACGAAAGAGTGGGTCATCATAGCGCCGGAACGTTCGAAGCGCCCCGACCAGTTCGCCAAGACTGCCGAGAAAAGAAAGGAACGCCCAGCCCACGATCCGAAGTGCCCCTTCTGTCCGGGAAACGAGAACCAGACCCCCGCTCCGCTCTATACTAAAGAATCGGCGGGCGAATGGCTCGTCCGCTCTGTTCCCAATAAGTTCGCGGCGGTCAACCCGGAGCTCTCACCCGTCCGGAAGGACGTCGGAAAATTTCTCTCGGCCGACGGATTCGGCAGGGCCGAGGTCATCATCGAAAGCCCCCGCCACGATGCGACACTTGCAACCATGTCCGCCGCCGAAGTGCGGAGCGTGCTTGAATGTTATAAGAGCCGATACTCGGATCTTGCCCGTGACGGGAAGGTCGATATGATAACGATATTCAGGAACCACGGGGCAAGGGCCGGCACATCCCTTGAGCATCCGCATTCGCAGATCATCGCAACTCCCATCGTGCCGCCCCACGTGCGCCAGCTCACGCAGTATGCCATACTTTATCACGACACGTACGGCCAGTGCCCGCACTGCGTGATGCTGGAAGAAGAGCTCAAACAGAAAGAGCGCATCATATATGAGGGGAAACATTTCGTGGTATTTTCCCTTTTTGCGTCGCACACCCCGTTCGAGACGCGGATCATTCCGAAGCGCCACTTCTCAAGGTTCGACTCAATCTCGGGAGAAGAGATGGACGAGCTCTCCGAAGTTTTAAGAGTAACGTTGAAGAAAATTTACGTCGGGCTGGCCGATCCCGATTACAACCTTGTCGTCACCTCATCTCCGATCTCGGACGGAGAGGTTCACTACGATCACTGCCGCCTGGTGATCGTCCCGAGGCTCACGACTCCCGCCGGTTTTGAAATCGGATCGGGCATATTCATAAATATAATGTTGCCGGAGGAATGTTCGAAGTTTCTGCGCGAAGTCAAAGTGGACTGATATTCCATGAGCATCTTCACCATATTTTTCATAGCCGTCGGTCTTTCGATGGACGCGTTCGCCGTCTCCGTAACGAGCGGTTTTGCGATATCGCGCCTCAAGATCCGTCATGCACTGCGAATCGCCCTCTTCTTCGGCGGTTTTCAGGCGGCCATGCCGGTCGTCGGCTGGCTCGCGGGAAGCGGCCTGAAAAATCTCATAACCGGCATCGATCACTGGATCGCCTTCGGCCTCCTTCTGGCAATAGGGGTCAAGATGATCTACGAATCCGCAAAACTCAAAGAGGATAAAAAACCCGTCGACTGCATGAGGCTGGGGACGCTCCTTGCGCTGTCGGTCGCAACCAGCATAGACGCGCTGGCCGTGGGTCTGAGCCTCTCTTTTATTGCCGTGCCCATCATCACCCCTTCCATAATAATAGGTATAGTGACGTTTTTCATTTCATTTGCCGGGGTCTATATCGGAAAAAAAGTCGGCCATTTCTTCGAGAGCAAGCTGGAGATCGCCGGCGGAATAATCCTGATTGCCATCGGAATCAAAATTCTGGTAGGACACTTAAGCTGATAATCGGCCCGAAAACGGGCGGAAAGGAAATTTTATGGAATTCAAGGGATCGCAGACGGAGAAAAATCTGCTGACGGCGTTTGCCGGCGAGTCGCAGGCCAGGAATCGCTATACGTATTTCGCCGGCCAGGCGAAAAAAGAGGGATACGAACAGATCGCCTATATCTTCGAAGAAACGGCAAATCAGGAGCGCGAACACGCGAAGCGCTTTTTCAAGTTCCTGAAGGGCGGGATGGTGGAGATCCACGGGACGTTCCCGGCGGGCACGATCGAAACAACTGTAAAGAACCTTGCGGAGGCGGCTGAAGGGGAGAGAAACGAGTGGTCCGAGATGTATCCCGGGTTTGCCGCCATCGCCCGCAAAGAGGGGTTTGAAGAGGTTGCAAAGACATTTGACTCCGTTTCAGTGGCCGAAAAGCAGCATATGAAGCGGTATATGGCGCTGATGGCTAACATCGAAAGCGGATCGGTCTTCAAAAGGAGCGAAGCGGTCACGTGGCGCTGCCTCAATTGCGGTTACACGCACACGGGAAACGAAGCGCCGGCCGTTTGTCCGGCATGCGCGCATCCCCGGGCTCATTTCGAGATTCTGGGAGAAAACTGGTAAAGGAGAAAAATATGAAAGAACGAAAAGGGCTTGTGACGATAAAAGGAAATCCGCTCACCCTGTTGGGAAACGAGATCAGAACGCCGGCGAACGCCCCTGACGTGGAGCTTTTAGACAACGATCTCAAACCGGTGAAGCTCTCATCTTTCCGCGGAAAGATCTGCGTGGTCACGTCGGTGCCGTCGCTCGACACGGCGGTGTGCGATACGGAAACTCGCCGCTTCAATCAGGAAGCGACAAATATGGGCCCGGACGTCGTCGTCCTCACGATCAGCATGGATCTGCCCTTTGCGCAAAAACGCTGGTGCGGCGCGGCGGGAGTGAATAACGTGATTACCCTTTCCGACCACCGCGACGCGTCTTTCGGAACGGCCTACGGCGTTCTGATAAAAGAGCTCCGGCTCCTCGCGCGCGCGATCTTCATCGTGGACCGCGAAGGGATGATCCGCTACACGCAGATGGTGGGCGAAGTCACGAATGAACCTGATTACAACTCGGTTCTTAGAGAGGTAGAAAAACTCAGATGATTCCTGCAAGTGGGTTTATGCTAGATTTCCTGTTTGATTGGCGGTATTAAGAAACAAATTGGAGGGCCATATGGGCATACGTTTCAACGCGGATGAAATATTCGAGATTGCGGTAAAGATAGAAGAGAACGGGGCTGATTTTTACCGCCGGGCCTCGGAGAGATTTTCGGATCCCAAGACAAAAAAACTCCTCTCCGATCTGTCCGACATGGAGAACCAGCACAAGTTGATTTTCACGGCGATACGAAACGAGCTTGCGGCCCAGGAGAAAAAGAATGTGGTCTTCGATCCTGAAAATCAGACCAAAGAATACCTGCGGGCCATGGCCGACGGGCGCGTCTTTGACATCAGCTCAGGTCCCGATAAATATCTGACAAAGGACCAGAGCCCGCAGCAGATACTGAAGACAGCTCTGGGATTTGAAAAAGATTCCATCGCCTTCTACACCGGCATCAGGGACATGATTCCGGAGAATCTCGGCCGCGGCAGGATAGAGACGATCATCCATGAGGAGATGTATCACATAACGATTTTGAACTCGGAGCTGGCAAAATTTTAATTGGGAGGGGGGCCATGCAAAAATGGGTATGCACAGTTTGCGGGTACATCTATGACCCGGCGATCGGCGATCCCGACAACGACGTAAAACCCGGAACGCGCTTTGAGGATATCCCCGACGACTGGCTCTGCCCCGAGTGCGGCGTCGATAAAAGCCAGTTCGAACTTCTGGAATAAAAATGGATGCCGTCCTACTTTCAAGAATACAATTCGCGCTGACAACAAGCTTCCACTTTATTTTTGCCCCTTTGACCATCGGGCTCTCCTGGTTTCTCGTCTGGATGATGACCGTGTATAAAAAAACGGGGGATGAAACCTACGGCCGGATGGCGCGTTTCTGGACAAAGATTCTCACGATAAACTTCGTCATCGGAGTAGTGACGGGCATTCCTCTCGAATTTCAATTCGGCACAAACTGGTCGTGGTATTCAAGATTCGTGGGCGACATCTTCGGCGCCCCGCTTGCAGCCGAGGGGATATTCTCCTTCTTCCTCGAATCGGTCTTCATCGCCGTACTGGTTTACGGCTGGAAAAAACTTCCCGTCAAGACTTTGTGGTTCGCGTCCCTCATGGTCGCCATCGGCGCCACCCTATCAGGCTTCTGGATCATCGTCGCCAACTCGTGGATGCAGACACCCGCCGGCTATCATATTGTCGAGGGGCGCGCGGAGCTTACGAGCTTCTGGGCCGCCATGTTCAACCCGTCCGTCCTGCCGCGCTATCTCCACACCATCTGCGGCACGATCATGACCGGCGCTTTTTTCATCGTCGGGGTGGATGCAATCTTTCTGCTCAAAGGAAAGACAGCCGAGTTCGTGACGAAATCGATGAAGATGGCCCTCATCGTGGCATTCGCCGCTTCCGTGGCCCAACTGGGTCTCGGCCATTACCATGCCATTCAGGTGGCACACACACAGCCGGAAAAACTCGCCGCGATCGAAGGGATTTTTGAAACGCAGCGGAACGCTCCGGCACTCGTCTTCGGAATTCCAAACAGGGATGAAGAAAAAATGGACGCCGCAATCAGGATACCGGGGCTCTTGAGCCTGCTCGCCTTCGGCAGCTTCGACGCCGAGGTCATGGGCCTCAAGGAGTTTCCAAAGGAGATGTGGCCGCCGCTCGCACTCACGTTTTATCCGTTTCACGTCATGGTGATTCTGGGGCTCTACTTCATCGCCTTCGGCGCCTTCGGCCTTTTCCTCCTCTGGAAGAAGCTTCTCTTTGAGAATAAATTGTTTTTGAAGCTCGCTATGATTTCACTGCCCCTGCCCTTCATCGCCAACGATCTGGGCTGGATGACGGCGGAAGTCGGGCGACAGCCGTGGGCCGTCTACCGTCTTATCGAGACCGCCGACGCAGCGTCCGTGAACGTTCCGGCCGGGCAGATACTAGCGTCCATCATAGCGTTCGGCATCGTATATATTTTCCTTTTTGCGGTCTGGATCTTCTATATCAGGCGGGAGATCACGGCGGAGGTGAGAAATTGAGCGGGCTTCAGATAATATGGTTCGTCCTGATCGGTTTTCTCCTCACCGTCTACGCCATTCTCGACGGCTTCGATCTGGGCGTGGGTTTCTGGTATCTTTTCGCAAAAAAAGATGAAGATCGCCGCGCCCTTCTTTCGGCTATCGGGCCGGTCTGGGACGGAAATGAGGTGTGGTTACTTACCGGCGGCGGCGCGATCTTTGCCGCCTTCCCGCACGTTTACGCCACCGTTTTTTCCGGCATGTATCTGGCGCTCATGCTGGTCTTGTTCGCGCTCATGTTCCGCGCCGTCGCAATCGAGTTTCGAAACAAGACCGATTCTGCAAAATGGCGCGGATTCTGGGACGTATCTTTCGCTGTAGGAAGCATTATTCCCGCTATCCTCTTCGGCGTTGCCACCGGCAACGTGCTTAGAGGCATCGATATCGACGCGATGATGAATTACGCGGGCGGCTTCTTCGATCTTCTGAACTTCTATGCGCTTCTTGCGGGCCTCCTCTCTCTTTCTGTGTTCGCCATGCAGGGCGCCACTTTCGCGGCCCTGAAAACGCAAGGCGAGATAGCCGCCAGGGCAAAATCATGGGCGGCCAGGGCGTGCTTTTTCTCGTTCACAATATTCGCTCTCTTTTTCATAGCCACGGTCGTGGACCAGCCCCATCTGCTTGAAAATTATTTCGACAACTGGTTTTTATGGGCCATTCCATTCATAACGTTCGTTGCCATCCTCAAGACATATTATTTTTCGGCAAAGGGGGAAGCTCAAAAGGCTTTTGGTGCGTCCTCGTTTTCCATCGCGGCTCTCATGGCAACTCTTGCGGCAATGCTTTTCCCCAATACCGTCATCGCGCTGAACAATCCCGACCTGAGTCTCACGATTTCCAACTCGTCATCTTCGCCCTTGACGCTGAAAGTAATGCTTATCATCGCGGTAATCGGCATGCCGCTCGTCATCGGCTACCATGTGTGGCTCTACAAAACTTTCCGGAAGGCGTGATTCATGGATTTCATAATCGCCAAAGACGACAGGAATTTACAACAATCTCTTTTTGCCATCACGCACGGCCTCTACATTGTCACTTCAGCCAGGCGCGGGCGCTTCAACGGCCAGTGCGTCGACGCGCTCATGCAGGCCGGGTCGCATCCGCCGCGCATCGCGCTCAGCATGAGAAAAACCTCTTTCACGCACGAGATCATCTCTGAAACGGGTTTTTTCATCGTAAACGTCCTGTGCAAAGAGGATGTCTCCTGTCAGGAGAAGATCAAGCTTTTCGGTCTTAAGTCCGGAAGACAGGTGAATAAGTTCAAAGACATTACCGTCATGCGCGGCGAAAACGGCGCACCCATAATTCCCGACGCCCTCGCTTTTTTCGAGTGCTGTGTCGTCCATAACATGTGCGTAGATCTGGGGAGCCACACGCTTTTCATTGGAGATGTGACAAGGGCGGGATACAAGACGGAGGGCGATCCCCTGACCTATTGCGAATACAGAAAAAGGTTGAAAAAATGAAGGCCACAAAAATTGCTGATAATATCTATTGGGTCGGCGCAGTTGACTGGAACCTGCGCAATTTTCACGGATACATAACGCCGCGCGGATCGACTTACAACGCCTACCTCATTGTCGATGAGAAGATCGCGCTCATAGATACCGCCAAGGCGCCCTTCTCCTCGGAACTGATCGAGCGGATCTCGTCGGTCGTCGATTGTTCAAAAATAGATTACGTCGTTTCGAATCACGTTGAGATGGACCATTCCGGCGCCCTTGCCGCGATGAGAGCAGCCGCCCCGAAAGCGGAGCTTGTCGCCGATAAACGCGCTGCAGAGGACATAAACCGCCATTTCAAGGCGAACTGGAACTTCAAAATTGTAAAGACCGGCGATTCAATTTCGCTGGGGAAAAGATCGCTCGCTTTTGTGGAAGTGCCCATGGTCCACTGGCCCGATTCGATGGTGACATATTGTCCGGAGGAGAAGATTTTGTTTTCCAACGACGCGTTCGGGCAGCACATCGCTTCGCATGAGAGATTCGACGACGAGTGCTCGTGGGAGGATGTGAGAGGCGAGGCGGCAAAATACTATGCGAACATAGTGCTGCCGTTGGCCGGCCCGGCGGCAAAAGCGGTTGAAACAGTATCAAGACTTGAGATCAGAATGATTGCGCCCAGCCACGGGATCATCTGGCGAAATCACGTTGCCGATATCGTCTCCTGCTACAAGGATTGGGCCGCAAACAGGACAAGGAAAAAGGCCGTCGTCGTCTACGACACGATGTGGAACTCAACTGAAAAGATGGCGCGGGCGATCGCGGAAGGTCTGGCGGTCGGCGGCGTCGAGACAAAATATTTTTGTCTCAGGACAAGCGATATGTCCGAGATCATGAAGGAAGTCCTGGACGCAAAGGCAATAATCGTGGGCTCCCCCACTCTCAATAACGGAATGTTGCCGACAGTCGCCGGATTCTTGACCTACATGAAGGGCTTGAAGCCGAAAGGCAGGATAGGCTTTGCCTTCGGCTCATTCGGCTGGGCCGGCGGCGGAACTGCTGCAGTTGAGGCGGAGCTGAAGGCGACGGGAATCGAAATAACGAGGCCTTCAATGACCTGCAAGTACGTCCCCGACCCAAATGAGATCGATGGATGTTTCAATGCGGGACAGGAATACGCTAAAATCATTTAAACTTGATAATCACCTTTTTATTCGTCTCCACCTTGAATCCCGGTAAATTTTTGAGCAGCGCCTTCGTCTCCTCGACCGTCTCCGTCTCTTTTTTCGCGAAAGACTCGAACTGCTTTTCGTCCTTGAGGAGTTCGTCGAAATCCATCTCCAGTATCGTAATCGTGTTCCCGTCGCGGTATGTCGCGTTCGTTTCCACTATCTCGCCTTCCGGTTTGATGGTGATATCTATATAAAAGTCCTTGAAGACCTCGCGCGCCTCTTCGATCTGCTTCTTCTCGTCTTCCTTATCTTTCTTAACGCCCTTTTTCTTCTTTTCCTTCGGCGCCTTGGCCATGGGCGGGAAATTCACGATGAGCGTGGCCGGATCCCCTTTTTCAAATTTGAACGTTATATTTTCGACTTTAGCGTCCGACTTATCGTCCTTCGACGTCTTCGGCCCCTTATCGCCGGGATTCTCGTTGAGCTTTAAATTATTTATATCATTGAAGGCGTAGACGACCTCGTAACCCTCTTTGGTTTTTGTGCTCACCTTTTTACTGGAGACGTATTTCACGTCAGGGCCGTAATTCGCCGCGTCCGCCTCCAGCTTTTTCTTATCGTAGATATCTATCTTTTCGGATTTTTTCCCCTTTCCGGAACCCAGGCCGGAAAAGATGTCATTGAGCTGCTTGAGCATAGCCTTGGAGATCATCACCGTTTCCGTGATTTTTCCGCCCCCGTCTTTGTTCACGGTAATTTCCTGCTTCACTTCGAGGCAGCCGCAAAGAAAAAAGGGCAAGACAAACAGAAACAGTTTTTTGCAGAGTTTCATAACACTCCTTTAATAAATTCTATCCAAACAATTTCATCGCGATTTCTGCGACGTGTTTCCCCTGGAATGCGGCTATCGCCAACTCGTTCTCCGTGGGCACGCGCGATCCGTCGGAGCCCGCTATCGTAGACGAGCCGTAAGGGCTGCCGCCGGAAATTTCCGAAGTCGTCATCTGCCTCTGCTCCGAATACGGAACGCCGACGATAACCATACCGTGGTGCAGAAGCGTCGTGTGGAAACTTAAGATCGTGGATTCCTGCCCGCCGTGCTGTGTGCCGGTAGATGTGAAAACGCTCCCCACTTTTCCGATGAGCGATCCTTTCATCCACAAACCGCCCGTTGCGTCCCACAGGGCGCGCATCGAAGCCGTCATCATGCCGAAGCGCGTGGGCGTGCCGAGAATCAACGCGTCTGCATCCGCCAGATCGTTGACGGTCGCGACAGGGATGTGTGCAAATTGTTTCCTGGGTTCCAGCGCTCCCATCTTCGTGAGTATCTCATCAGCCAACAACTCCTTCACCTGAAGTATTTTCACTTCAGCGCCCTTCACCTGCCTTGCACCAAGGGCCACCGCTTCGGCCATCTTGTAGATGTGTCCATAGAAGCTGTGAAAAATAATATTTACTTTCATATTGCCCCCTTCCGTTTTGAAAGTTGCGACATTGTGCACACCTTTCGGCGTTTTGTCATTTGTCATTTGAGCTCCGTCGGTGCCGACCGGGTCTTGCCATATGCCATGTGCCATTTTTAGCATTGACATCTTTTTGTATTCTGGTATTTGAGTTCCACAATTCCAGAATGAAAGGATTTAGCCAATTATGTCAACCACTTTGAAGATATCGGAAGCCGCCTCCATCGCCATCCATTCCATGGCCTATATAGCGGCCAACGATAAGGAATTGGTTACAAGCAGGGAAATCGTATCGGCCCTTAAGGTCTCCGACACTCATCTTATGAAGGTGCTGCAACGCCTTGTGAAAGCGGGGCTCATAAGATCGATCCGCGGTCCGAACGGCGGTTTTCTTCTGACCAGGCCCGCCGATCACATCACCCTTCTCACCGTCTATGAATCGATAGAGGGAAGACCCAATTTCAACAACTGCCTTCTGGGCACGCCGGTCTGCCGCGACAAGAAATGCATCCTCGGCAATCTGATCGAAAACGTGAACAGTGAGGTCGTCAATTACCTTTCTAAAACGAACCTTGCGCAACTTTCAGAGGCTTACAGGGGAGATGAAAATGGCAAGGCGGCACAATAACATGTCGAACATAGTGAACAAAGAGACGCTCGAAAAAATATACGGGAAATATAACCGCCGAAAATACGTCCATCCCGATCCACTCGAGTTTCTCTACGATTATGAAAACGTCCGCGACCGAGAGATCGCCGCCCTCATAGCATCCTCATTGGCATATGGGAGAGTGCGGCAGATACTCAAAAGCGTGTCGATCGTGCTGAAGAGAATGGCTCCCTCCCCTTCGGTGTATTTGAAAAAATCAGGTAAACTTGAAATTCAAAAAACGTTCGCAGATTTCAAGCACCGCTTCACGACCGGCGGCGACGTAGCATGTTTGCTCGTCGGCATGAAGTCCGCGATCGAACGACACGGCTCGCTTGAAAAGTGTTTCCTGTCCGGCCTCAAAAAGGAGGACCAAACGGTCCTTGAAGCGCTCTCGTCATTTGAAAAGTCGCTCTCGTGCAGGGCCTCCCTCAACCTGATTCCCTCCGCCGAAAAGAAGAGCGCATGCAAACGATTGAATCTCTTCCTGAGGTGGATGGTGAGAAAAGACGCGGTCGATCCGGGCGGATGGACGAAAGTCCCAAAATCCAAGCTCATAATCCCGCTCGATACCCACATGCACAGAATCGCAAGGGAGCTGGGTCTTACAAAGAGAAAGCAGGCGAACCTCAAAACGGCAATCGAGGTGACAAACGCGTTTGCGGCATTTGCGCCCGACGATCCTGTCAGATACGACTTTGTCCTGACGAGGTTCGGGATCCACGACGAGATCAAAAAACTTTCCTTAAAGGAGGAGTGCCATGGAAAACAAGATGTTCTGCTATCAGTGTGAACAGACGGCCAAGGGGACGGGCTGCACGGTGCAGGGCGTGTGCGGAAAAGATCCGGACGTCTCCGCCATGATCGATCTGACTATGTACGCTACAAAGGGCCTTTCGATGTACGCACACAGGGCGAGGCAGCTGGGCGCAAAGGATCACGACGCGGACCTCTTCGCGATAGAGGCCCTCTTCTCGACTGTCACGAACGTGAATTTCGATCCCGAGAGGTATGAAAGACTGCTTCGCCGCTTCACGCCGCTCCGCGAAAAAGTGAAACACCTTTATGAGGACGCATCACGAAAGGCCGGACGGGAACCGGAACAATTGACCGGTCCGGCCGCGCTGACGCTCTCCGATAATCTTGAAGGGCTCATAGAGCAGGGGAAAAATTGGCCGATAACGAAACGTCTGGATCAGCAGGGCGCCGACGTCACCGGCCTGCAAGAACTCATCGTGTACGGCCTCAAGGGAATGGCGGCCTATGCCGATCATGCGTACATCCTGGGAAAAGAAGATGACAACGTTTACGCGTTCTTCCATGAGACGCTCGATTTCCTGGCACAAAATCCCACAAATGTCGATGAACTAACGGCAAGAGTTTTCAAGTGCGGAGAGGTGAATCTCAAAGTCCTGGAACTTTTGGACAGCGCAAATACGGGAACGTACGGCCACCCGACACCTACGAAGGTGCGAGTCGAACCGGTGAAAGGAAAGGCGATACTCGTTTCAGGGCACGATCTCAAAGATTTGGAACAACTGCTCAAGCAAACGGAAAGCAAAGGGATCAACGTTTATACGCACGGCGAGATGCTCCCTTGCCACGCGTATCCCGAGCTCAAAAAATACAAACATCTCGTGGGCAACTACGGCGGCGCATGGCAGGATCAGCAAAAAGAGTTTGCAAAATTTCCTGGCGCAATTCTTATGACGACAAACTGCATTCAGAGACCGCAGAACACATACAAGGACCGCATCTTCACATCCGGGCTCGTTGCATGGCCGGGAGTCGTGCACATAAGCGACGGGAATTTCAAGCCGGTCATCGATGCGGCGCTCAAGGCCGAAGGTTTCAGCCAGGATGGTCCGGAAAAATTCATAACCGTCGGTTTCGGCCACAACACGGTGATGGGCGTAGCCGCCACCGTGATCGACGCGGTAAAGGCCGGAAAGATCCGCCACTTCTTCCTGATCGGCGGATGCGACGGCGCAAAGAGCGGACGCAACTACTACACCGAATTTGCGGAGAAGGCCCCCAAAGACACCGTCATTCTTACGCTCGCCTGCGGAAAATACCGCTTCAACAAGATGGAATTCGGCGAAATCGCCGGCATCCCCAGGCTTCTCGATTGCGGCCAGTGCAACGATTCATATTCCGCGATACAAATCGCTGTGGCCCTCTCGAAGGCCTTCAACTGCTCTGTCAACGATCTGCCGCTTTCATTCATCCTTTCATGGTACGAGCAGAAGGCGGTCTGCATTCTTTTGACGCTTCTCCATCTCGGGATCAAAAACATGCGGATAGGCCCCAGCCTTCCGGCCTTCGTGACGCCCAACGTACTCAACGTGCTGGTCGAGAAATTCAATATAATGCCGATAACAACCGCGGCGGACGATCTGAAGGCAATACTCGGTTGACATAACCACCCCATTTGCTAAGCAGGTCGCATTCAGAAGGGGGTGGGATGAAAAAGATTTTCATGGCAGCGGCTGCGATGTTCGTTGTCTTTTTTGCCTGCAGAGCGTCTTTTGCGGAGCACATCGCATTTCCGGACAAGGGCTGGCACAAGGGTTTCTGGATCGCCGCTATGGGCGGCATGATGCAGACATCGGAAGATACGAACATTCAGTCCAACCGTAAATTCGACGGAACGTTTATACCGGCCTTCGGACTTTCTTTAGGCTACGACATCGCCGACTGGATAGGTCCCATGCTACAGCTGCAATATGGAACCGCCGCAGATCAGGTGGGAAACGGCACTGCGACATACCCCTTTCAGGACGCGCGCGAACACGATATCAAGATCCGCCTCGCGGCGCGCGCCACCCTTCCATATTTCATGCACGCAGGCTGGCAGCCCAATAAATGGAAGATCATTCCGTATCTCAAGTTGGGCGGGACCGGCGGAGCAGTCTATGTCAACGCAGAGGCGACAGGCAACAAGATCGGCGCGTGGGGCGGAGGCGTCGCGGTCGGAGCGGGCCTTGAAACACTCATCTTGGATCGCATCTGGGTGGGCCTCGATCTGACGGAAGATCTAATGTTTCTCCAGAACTATTACAAAGACATAAACGGCGTCAGCACAAAGATCGTAGAGGGCGGGTTCAAGCCCGCTTTCACTCTCATGGGGATGGTCGGATACCACTTCTAGCCGAATAGGAGTTTCATATGCTGAAGCGCGACCTTTCAAAACTCGATAACTACGCAACAATTATCGGGATGATGGTCGGCTCCGGCATATTTGTGGCCATTGGGGAGGCGGGCAAGGACGCCGGTCCCGCAACTATACTCGCGTATCTGCTTCTTGGCCCGGTCACGCTTCTTTTAGCACTCCCGTACATTATTTTTCAAAGCACGCCGCTGGGAAACATCACCGGCGGCGCATACATTCACATCAGCCGTACGTTCAAGAATCACTTCATCGGGTTCATCGTGATGTGGCTCACATGGGTCACTTATCTCGGCGTCTTGAGCGTGCTTGCAATTTCGGTCGGCCGCTATCTTCAGGCGTTTATACCGGGGCTAGATCCCAGGATCGCCGCAACGGCCTGTCTCGTCCTTTTCTATCTCATCAACCTCACGGGGGTAAAGCAGTTCGGGCGGATGCAAAGCGCCATGTTTTATGTCCTGATCCTTGCGATCGTCCTTCTTGTCTTCCCGGGAATATATGCCGTGAAGGCATCGAATTTGACGCCGTTCATGCCGCATGGATGGGCGGGATTTTTCAAGGCGCTGCCGGTTCTATTCTTTGCCTATGCGGGTTTCGACGCCCTCTCCCAGACGGCGGGGGAAACGAAGGACGCAAGGCACGCCCTGCCGAAAATATTTGTTTTTGGCATCTGCGCGGCGATCGCCATATATCTAGGCGTCTCGATGGTAGCCTTCGGGACGACTCCCTTTGAAGCGCTCATCAACTCCCAAGCGCCTCTGGTCAACGCATCACGGGCATTTTTACCGGCAGGCGTCGGACCGGTCATCGTAACGACCGGCGCGCTCATGGCTTTTCTCACGACGATCAACGCATGCATGATGGTGCCGTCGCGCATCCTCTACGCTTTTGCGCAGGACCGTGTTGCGCCGTCCATCCTCTCAAGACTCAACGCGCGTTTCAACACGCCGGACGTGAGCCTCACAATCAACTTGATATTGGCAATTGCCCTCATCTGGACAAAGACGATGGGCTATCTCATCGGAATCAGTATGCAGGCAATGATCATTCTTTATGCAACCGAGTGCATGGCGATGATGTGCCTGCCGTTCGTAAACAAGACGCTTTGGCATTTCGTACCTTACAAAATCAACAAAATCTGGGTGGTGGCTGCCGGCGCCGTGAGCGTGATTGCACTCATCATCGTGTACGCTAACATACCCGATCCGCTCCCGCTACCCCTTGTAATCTGGACGCTCATCGGAACTGTTTTCTACGCCATTGAGAGGCGCCGCGGGATAATGGACAAATTCGACTACCGGGCGACCCTGACGGCCTTTGAAAAAACACCTCCTTCGCCCCTGCCTGAAGGCGCGTGACATTCTTTTTCCGCCCTGTTATAGCGGCAAGTCGAAAGAGGAGCGCCGATATGCCGCGAAACATCGTCCCCTACCGAATCAAGGTCGTCGAGCCGATCAGGCTTTTAGCGCGCGAGGAGCGTGAAAGAAAAATACGCGAGGCGGGACTCAATCTCTTCCGCCTGAAGGCCGAAGACGTCTACATCGATCTTTTGACCGACTCCGGCACCGGCGCCATGAGCGCGATGCAGTGGTCAAAGATGATGACTGGCGACGAGGCGTATGCCGGCTCGTCGTCTTTTTTCAGGCTTGAAGAGGCGATCCGCGAAGTAACGGGGCTACCGCACGTCATTCCCGTGCATCAGGGGCGCGCCGCCGAGCAGGTCCTTGATTTCACTCTCGTCCACGAAGGTGAAGTCGTCCCCGGCAACACGCATTTCGACACCACGCGCGCACATATAGAATTCCGAGGCGGACGCGCCGTCGATTGCACGATTGCGGAAGGCAGAGACGCTACCGCGGAGCATCCCTTCAAGGGAAACGTCGATCTGAAACTTCTGGAAGAGGCGTACAAAAAATACGGCCGCGAAAAAATATCCTACGTGCTGATAACGATCACCTGCAACTCCGGCGGCGGCCAGCCTGTGTCGCTCGCGAACATCAAAGAAGTGGCCGCGTTCTGCAGAGATAAAAAACTTCGTCTCTTCTTCGACGCCGCGAGGTTCGCGGAGAACGCCTACTTCATACAACAGAGGGAAAACGGCTACAAGGGCAAGACCATAAGGCAAATTGTGCGCGAGATGTTCTCGTATGTCGAGGGCTGCACGATGTCCGCCAAGAAGGACGGTCTGGTCCCGATGGGGGGATTTCTTGCTCTCCGCGACGAAAAAATCTACGAGGAGATGAAGCCAACCGATATTTTATTCGAGGGATTTTATACGTACGGCGGCATGAGCGGCATGAACATGGACGCGATGGCGCAGGGACTCTACGAGGTTGTGGAGGAAAGCTATCTCGCCCACCGCATCGGCCAGACATCATATCTGGGGAGCGAGCTTTTAAAACGCGAGGTGCCCATAGTCACGCCGATCGGCGGACACGCCGTTTTCATCGACGGACGCAGATTTTTCCCGAACGTTTCGGAAGAGCAGTTCCCCGCCCAGCTTGTCACGGTCGAGCTTTATAAGGAAGGCGGCGTAAGGGCCGTGGAAGTGGGATCGTGTCTGGCAGGCAGAGACGCGGACACCGGCAAAAACATCCGGCCGGCGCTTGACCTTTGCAGGCTCACTATCCCGAGGCGCGTCTACACGCAGGAGCATTTCGATTACGTTGCCGATGTGGTGGCGACAGTTTATCAGAAGCAAAAGGACCGCACCAAGGGCCTGGCCTTCGACGTTGAAACGAAGGGGATAAGACACTTCACTTCGACCTTCAAGGAACTGTAAAACAATCTGGCGCGCCCGGCCTGACTCGAACAGGCGACGTCCTGCTTAGAAGGCAGGTGCTCTATCCAACTGAGCTACGGGCGCACAGCCCGCCGAAGTCTTGGTGGCGGGCAATTTTCATGTCGGGGTGAGAGGATTCGAACCTCCGACCACCTGCGCCCAAGGCAGGTGCTCTAGTCCAGGCTGAGCTACACCCCGAAATTCAAGGACGAACAATTAGCAACAGCCGCGCGAAAACGCAATGATCTATATTAGGCCCTCCAATATGCGCCGCATATGGCGCAGGGCCTTCCCGCGGTGGCTTATCTCGTTCTTCTCCTTGAGCGGCAGCTCAGCCATGGTGCGCTTTTTTTGCGCAATATAAAATAACGGATCGAATCCGAACCCCTCGTTTCCCTTCAAACCGCGACCTATCTCTCCTTCGCATCTCTCTTCAATGTCCCATTCGCGCCCGTCCGGCGCCGCGAGGACCATCGTACACGTAAAGTGGGCCTGTCTTTTTCCGTCGGGGACGTCTTTCATCGCTTCGATGAGCTTCTTATTGTTCGCCACGTGATCGCCCTGTTTGCCGGCGTACCTTGCGGATTTGACACCCGGCTCTCCGCCCAGCGCCTCTACGACAAGCCCGCTGTCGTCAGCCAGCACCCATTTGCCGGTTTTCACGACGGCAAAGCGCGCCTTCTTTCTGGCGTTATCGAGAAATGTCTCGCCGTCCTCTTCGATATCTCCGATTTCGGGATAGTCGAGAAGCGAAGAGACCTGAATCGGCAATCCCTTCAGCAGATCCATGATTTCGACGAGCTTACCCTTATTTTTCGTGGCAACGACAAGTTCCATGCAAAGAGATTCACATATAACCTGAGGAAGAATCAAGTAGAGAGTGCGGGGGCTGCGGCAAAGTCCGGAGGCGTAGGGCAACTCTTCGCAGTCTCTCGGCTTGGCTGAAACTCGCCAGATTATGGGCGTTGGAGAGAGACGAGAAGAGTTGGCCGAGAGCGTCCGGACTTTGCCCATTGCACGCTCTCTCCAGTTGCACTTTTCCCTGCGCATGCTACAAATTGCACTGTGAAATATCTTGTATGCACCACATGTCTTATTGCCGCCATGATGGTAAGCGCGAATTCATGGGCGCGTCCTCTCAAAGGGTTCAACACCGGTCCGTATCTGGTCCTGGAGGGCGGCGTCATCCAGGCCACTTTCGACCGTGACGAGAATACGGGCGATGAAATCGGCCACGCATACGATCCGGCGGTCGGCCTCATCTTCGGCTGGAACGTCTGGGACAGCTTCTCCGCGGAAATTGAGGGACGCTACTCCACCGCCAAGCTTAACGATACGCGCGAGCATCTGGTCAGCGCCAACGTGTACGGCAGATATTCCTTCATCCTCGACGCGCTGACAGATTTCGACACATTGAGAATTCTGCCCACGCTCAAAGGCGGCCTGTCGTTCAGGGTGGCCTCACTCCCCGGCGATCCTTCGTCGTCTGACAAGGCGATCACGACATTCGGCTGGGGCCCCTCGTTCGGAGGCGGTCTCTCCTTTATAGTCAAAAAATATATCTTCTTCGGATTTAACGTTCAGGAGGATCTCGTCTTTTTCAAGGATGTCTACCAGACCCTGAATGTGGGCGGTGTCGATGTCCCGAACGTGCTCATCTACAAGGGCGGCTTCTATCCGCAGTTTTCCGCAATGGCTTTCGTCGGAGTGCACTACTAGAAAGGTTCCCCTTCTTCTTCTGCGAACTGGGCGGGCTGCGACTGCGGCACGACGTAAGCGTCCGTGCCGTGAGCCAGATCGTCAAAGCGCGTGAGGTTGCTTCTGAAAGTTAGCATCACGCGGCCGGTGGGACCGTTACGCTGTTTACCGATGATCACCTCTGCCTTGCCGGCATCGGAACTTTCAGGATGATACATCTCGTCGCGATAGATGAACGCGATTACGTCGGCGTCCTGCTCGATGGCGCCGGATTCCCTGAGATCGGAAAGTTGCGGGCGCTTGTCCTGACGAGCCTCGACGCCGCGGTTGAGCTGTGAAAGGGCGATGACCGGAATCGAAATCTCTTTCGCCAGCGCCTTGAGCGATCTTGATATTTCAGAGATCTCGCGCTCTCTGCTCTCCGACTTTCCCACTGAACGCATGAGCTGCAGATAATCCACGACGACCAGACCCAGCCCGTGTTCGCGCTGCAGGCGCCTTGCCTTCGCGCGGACCTCAAGGACATTGAGCATCGGCGAATCGTCGATATAGATGGGGGCCTCGGAGAGAAGACCCGCGGCCCGAGTGAGCCTCGGCCAATCGCTCTCGGCCAAAAATCCGCCGCGCAGCTTGGAGGCGTCAACTTCCGCGCGCGAGCAGAGCATTCTCTGCACGAGCTGCTCTTTTGACATTTCCAGAGAGAAGACCGCCGAGACAATACCGGCTTCCACGGCCGCATGCTCGACGATGTTGAGCGCCAGCGCGGTCTTGCCCATGGAGGGCCTTCCGGCAATCACGATGAGATCCGATTTCTGCAGTCCGCAGGTCATCCTGTCCAGATCGCGGTAGCCCGTAGGCACGCCGGTTATGAGCTCTTTTTTCTCGTAGAGTGTCTCGATCGCCTTGAAGCTGTCGCGGACTATGTCCTTTAACGGATGGAATCCCTGATGGATGCGCCTCTGCGCTATTTCAAAGATGATCTGCTCGGCCTTGTCCAGATACTCGTCGACGTTTCCCTGATCCTCATATCCCCTTGAGACGATATCGGTGGCGCCGGTGATCAGGTGCCTCACGACCGCTTTCTCGCGTATGATCTTCCCGTACGCCGCAACGTTGGCCGCCGTGGGGACATGGTCCACCAGCTCCGAGAGGTAACTTGCGCCACCGACCTGGTCTAACACGCCGTTTTTCTTTAGCACGTTTGTCACGGTGACAAGATCGGCCGGTTCGTTTTTCTGATAAAGTTCGATGATCGCCTGGAATATCTGGCGATGCGCGTCGCGGTAAAAATCCTCCGGGCGGAGGATTTCAACGACACGGTGAATGGCGTCGTTCTGAAGCAGCATGCCGCCCAAAACCGACTGCTCGGCCTCTATGTGCTGCGGCGGCAATTTTACGTTTTCTGCCATTTTATTTTTTTACAACCCACACCTTAATGTTTCCCTGCACTTCCGCGTGCAGTTTCACGGGAATTTCAAAGACGCCGAGACTTTTTATCGGAGCGTCGAGATGGATGTAATGCCTGTCGATCTCAAAACCTTCCCGGCGGAGCGAGTCGGCTATGTCTTTTGTCGTGACCGAACCGAAGAGCTTGTCGTCCTCGCCCGCGTCGCGCGCAATCGTGATCGACGTGGAGGAAAGCTTCGTCAAGAGCTCCTCGGCGTGCCTCTTAAGCTTCGCCTGCTTCGATGTGACCACGCGTTTCTGATGCTCCAGCATCTTTATGTTCTTGGGGTCGGCCAACACCGCTTTTTTCTGCGGGAGCAGAAAATTTCTGCCGTATCCCTCGCGGACCTCGACTATCTCGCCCGCCTTGCCCAGAGATGGAATGTCAATCGTCAATATAACTTGCATAGCTCCTCCAATCGATGTCTTCGCTTATCGCTTTTGGTTTCAATTTACAACAACTTCATTCTTCCGGATGTGGCAACGGGTGCGCCCTGTGCGCACGCCGCCTGAAATCGACCCAGACATCGGCCAGCCCCAACGCCACGATGAGAAGGCCAACCGTTTGAAAAAACAGGATAATAACAATGTATGCCGCGATCCTCAAAAGCGGCATGCGTATCCTTCTCAAAAAGAACGCGGTAACGGCGAGCCCCTGGAAAAAATATAGAGCAGCCAGCGCTATGATCGCGTTAATTCCCGCAAATTCCAGCCATTCGATATGAACGAGGTATCTGCCCGCAAAGAAGGCGCTGGCCGCCGCTATCACCGCCCAGATGACCACATCTGAAATCCGGAACGCCGCCACGTCCCACGAATGACCGGAAAAGAGGTGCGGCATGCGTATGAACCGGCGCGAAAAAAGCAGGTTCACGACTACGGCCAGAAGCGCAAAAACAAAAACCAGGGACGGTATCACGTAGAATACAAACGAGGCGACTTCAGCGCCGTGTTCGGTGAGAAGCGCCGTCTGCACATTTGAAACTCCGGCGGTCTGTTGCAGTTTGGCTATCTCCGCGACCATCGTTTCAAGATAAGTTTTAACCGCCGTCAGGAGATGAAAGGTCCCGGCGAAATGAATGATAATCACCAGGAGAAGCGCAAAACCAAGACCGCAGGCTAGAGCCACGCCTCCGCCTCTCACAAGCCCCCAGTGGCTGCGGACCGCTTCGCCCAGCGCGAGTGCGATGACAGTGAAAAACAGAAAATATCCCCCGCCGAAAACCTGCAACGCCAGAGCAGAGAAATGAGTCGCCAGCCCCAGGCCGGGCAGAGGAATCGCAATGGGGGAAACAAGGGACGTGACGATGTAAAGCGCAGCCACAAGGATGAAAGACAAAACAGCTGAAGCGATCCCGTTCTTTCTTCCTGCCGTCGCCGAAACGTAAACCAGCGGCAGTGGAGTCAGGATGACCAGAAGCCCGCTGACATAGAGGCAGACCGCTATCAGCGCCCCCATGCCGATCGAGCGAGGCTTGAGTGGAATTCCTTCTGTCGTCATATCGCCAGCGGAACCTGTGATGTAGTGAACGGAATGAACGCCAATATCCTTGCGCGCTTGATTGCGGCGTTCACTTCGCGCTGATGCTTTGCGCAATTACCGTTGATCCTGCGCGGAATGATGCGGCCGCGCTCGGATAAAAACGCCTGCAAAAATTTTGCGTCTTTGTAATCCACCGAGAGCTTCTTGTCGGCGCAGAAACGGCAGACCTTGCGCCTCATGGAGAGCTGAAACTTTTTTTCCTTGCCGCGCCTCTCCTTTTTGTCGTCAGTTTTTCTTCCGCCCCTTCCGCCGCCTCTTCCGCCTTTTCTTCCAAATTCTTCGAACATTTTTATTCCTCCTTCGATGACGCTTTAACTGTTTCAACTGCTACCTCGGCTGCCACCTCGACTGCGACCTTCGGGGCACCCTCTTTTTCCTCGGTGACGTGCAAAGCCTCGCCGCGCGCTTCAATCTCGGCCGCGCGCGCCTCGACGTCCACCTTTTCCGCCTTCACGACGGTTAAGAAACGCAGAATGTTCTCATCGAGCATTAAGCTCCGCTCAAGCTCGGTGATACACCCGCCTGCGGCAGTGTAATCAAGGCAGAAATAGATGCCCTTCGTCTGCTTCTTGATGCGATAGGCGAGATTTTTCTTTCCCAGGCTCCTGGCGTAGAAAAGACGTCCGTCGTGCTTTTCTATCAGACTCTTGAGCCTTGTGTTCAGCTGGGACACCTGCGCATCCGTCAGTTGCGGCTGCGCGATGTAGACCGTTTCATACTCTCTCATTTATTCCTCCTTCAATGATATTTCTGCTGTGCAGACTCCAAACCTTTTTTTATCAGCTCTTCGACGGCATTTGCCGCCTCGGCCACAATCTCTTGAACCTTTTCCTTCTCCTCTTTCGAAAACGGATGCAGAACGTAATCCGCAGGATCCATTCCTGCCGGCGGGCGCCCCACTCCCACGCGAATCCTGTAAAACCCGTTGCCGCCCAGTTCGTCGATTATAGATTTCACGCCGTTGTGGCCGCCGTGGCCGGAGCCCAGCGACAACTTCAGACGACCGGCATCCAGATCGATATCATCGTGAATCACAATCAGATCTTTGAAAGAGCATTTGTAAAAACCCGCCAGCGGCGACACTGCATTTCCCGAAAGATTCATGAACGTCTGGGGCTTTGCCAAAATAACCGGTTCGCCGTCAAATTTCCCGATTCCCATCTTTGCCCCGAACGCCTTCTTTGAAATCTCAATGCCAAGCCGTCCGGCCAACTCATCTACTATCAAGAACCCAATATTGTGCCTGTGCTTTGCATACGCACGGCCGGGATTTCCAAGTCCGCAGATGAGTTTCACGATAAATCTCGCCTCTACTTCTTGCCTTTTTCGCCGCCCTTGGCCTCACCGGCCGCCGGAGCTGCGCCCTTGGCCGGAGCCGCTCCCGGTGCTGCGCCCTTC
>JBGSNL010000055.1:0-13125 GCA_041739675.1 bacterium | reverse complement strand
GTCTTCATCATGGAGAGATACTGTTTCGTGAGGGAGTTGTCGGGTTCCGTGAGTATCCTGTAAAATTCATCTTTTCCCAGAGAATCGAGCTCCACGCGGATCGGAAAACGGCCCTGTAGTTCGGGGATGAGATCGGACGGTTTTGTCGCGTGAAATGCACCCGCCGCAATAAAAAGAATATGATCGGTCTTCACCATACCGTGTTTCGTCGTGACTGTTGAGCCTTCAACAATGGGGAGAATGTCGCGCTGCACGCCTTCTCGCGAAACGTCCGGACCGTAACGCCCCTCGCCGGATCGTGAGGCGATCTTGTCGATTTCATCTAAGAAAACGATTCCGTTCTGCTCGACGCGCTCAATCGCCTGCTGGATCACTGACTCCATATCGATCAGACGCGACGCCTCATCCGCCACAAACATCTCAAACGCCTCCGGGACCTTCACGCGTTTCTTCTTCGGCCCCTTGGGCATGAAGCTTGAAAAAATATCGCGGATGTTCGCACCCATCTCCTCAAGACTCGTCGCGGCAACGACTTCTATCGAGGGCATTTGCGGTTTCGGCGGCTGGGCCTGAATGTCGACCATCTTGCTGTCCAGCTTCCCGTCGCGAAAAAGTTTTCGCAATTTATCGCGCGCGTCGTCCGCATCCTTTGCGTCGGTGATCTCTTTTTCCATCTTGGGCATGATGAGATCGAGAAGCTTTTCCTCGGCTATTTCCTGCGCCCTCACCTGAACGCGTTTTCCCTCTTCCTCGCGGACCATCTTCACGGCGAGATCGGTCAACTCGCGGATTATCGATTCGACGTCCTTGCCCACATAGCCCACTTCCGTGAACTTTGACGCCTCCACTTTTATGAACGGCGCCTGTGCAAGGCGGGCCAAGCGTCTTGCTATTTCAGTCTTGCCTACGCCCGTCGGCCCTATCATTATTATGTTCTTCGGGACGATCTCGTCGCGAAGTGGAGGCGCCACCTGCTGGCGGCGCCAGCGGTTCCTCAGCGCTATGGCCACGGACTTTTTGGCCTTATCCTGACCTATTATGAAGCGGTCAAGCTCGGAGACAATTTCCCGCGGTGTAAAATTTGCAGTCATTATTTCAGTTCCTCGATATTTATCTTGTCGTTGGTGAAAACGCAGATCTCGGCGGCGACTTTCATCGCCTCTTCAACGATTTTTTGCGCAGATAATTTAGTGTGGCGCATCAGAGATTTCGCAGCAGCCAACGCGTACGGCCCGCCGGAACCTATAGCCGCGACGTCGTCGTCTGGTTCCAAAACGTCTCCCGTTCCCGAAATTGTAAAGGTCTTTTCACTGTCTGCTACTATCATCATCGCCTCAAGGCGACGCAGGATACGGTCGGTGCGCCAGTCTTTTCCCAGCTCTACCGCGGCGCGCGTGAGATTGCCGCGATGCGCCTCAAGCTTCGCCTCGAATTTTTCAAACAGCGTAAAGGCGTCCGCCGAAGAGCCGGCAAAACCGGCGAGCACCTTGCTGCCGCCCATAGTTCGCACCTTGTTGGCCGTGCTCTTGATGACCGTATTGCCAAAACTCACCTGGCCGTCGCCGGCGATTGCGACCTCTTTATTTCTCCTCACACATAGTATTGTCGTTGCACTGAACATAGTCGTCTCCTTATGCCTTGGGGTGCGCCTTGTCGTAGACCTCCATCATCTTTTCAATTCCAACGTGCGTGTATTTCTGCGTCGTCGAAAGACTTGAGTGGCCCAGAAGCTCCTGAATTCCCCTCATGTCCGCGCCCGCATTCAGAAGATGGGTAGCGAACGTGTGGCGAAGAACGTGGGGGGTCGCCGCCTTCTGAATTCCACTCTGTTTGATATATTTGAGAAGCAATCTTTCGACCGCGCGCGTGGAGAGGCGCGTCCCGTTGCGATTGACGAAGATTGCGCCGCTGTCTTTCGCCTCCGAGACAAGCGCGGAACGGAGCTCAAGATAGCCGCCAAGCGAATCGCAGGCCTTCTTTCCCACGGGGACGATCCGCTCTTTGCGCCCCTTTCCCAGAACCCTTACCGTCTGTTCAGTGAGGCTCAGATCGCCGCTGTTCAAACCGACAAGCTCGCTCACACGAAGACCCGATGCGTACAGCAGCTCAAGAATCGCCTTGTCCCTGCGCCCCAGGGCTGCGCTGGTATCAGGCGAATCGAGAAGCAAAAAGACCTCATCGACTGTCAAAAATTTGGGCACTCTTTTGGGAACCTTTGGGGCCGGCACTTCCTTTGCGGGATTATTCTTGACGATTCCCCTCTTGATGCAAAAATCAAAAAAACTTCGAAGGCTCGAGAGTTTTCTTGCGATCGACGTGGGATTTTTTTTGCCGAATAGCGTGCCCAGATACTCTCTCACCACCCCATGATCCAGATCGGCGATGTTTTTGGACTTGGCGCGCGTCTTTACGAACTCCGCAAACTGCGTGAGATCGACTATGTAATTCTTTACGGTGTGTGCCGAGGATCGTTTCTCGGTCTCAAGATAAGAGGAAAACTCTGCGATTCGTTCTTTCATATCCGCCCCCGGAAAAAATGCGGCGGAATGCTACCAAAAGGCAGACACAAATCAACAGAATTATAGTCGTATAATATTGAGGGGGGCTATCTTCGATAAGAGAGCATGCCCCGCCGCCGCTCCGGTCGGTGAGCCACGCCGGCGTTTCAAAGTTCTGGCCGCCCTCATCAGGGCTTTCGGAGGCCGTGGAGCCGCCGGTGATGCCTCCCGTCCCACCGCCGCTGGAGGTACACCCCTTGGCCTCGTTATCATAGACGTCTGGGATACCGTTCGCGTTTGAGTCGAGCCAGCCCCCTTCCTGAGCGTCGGGGCAACCGTCGTCGTCCGAATCCACGTCAGCTGCGTTGAGTACGGCGTCGCAGTCCACATCATTTATATCGGGCGGGGGCGAACACTTCGGCCCCGCCGTGATGAGATTCACATCGAAATCGGGGACGCCGTCGCCGTCAAAATCTCCGCGCGCCTCGACACCATCTTGCAGACCGTCGCGGTCGGTATCGGGATCGGACGGGTCGCTCTCGCCCGCCTCTATCCATCCGTTTCCGTTCGCATCCTCCACGCCGTCCATAAGCCCGTCGCCGTCGGCATCGGGGTTCAAGGGGTCCATAGCGTACCGGTTCTTATAATTTGTTCCCGCCGCCTCCAGACCATGGCACGAGGAGCCTGCGGATGCGGGTCTTATGGCGCCCACTTCAACGCCGTCGGAGAGACCGTCTTCGTCGGAATCGCATGCGTTGGGATATGTCCCCTGTCTCTCTTCCTGGCCGTCATTCACGCCGTCGCCGTCCGTGTCGGGAAGAACGGGGTCGCTTTCGTTGGGGCCGATCTTGCCGTTGCTGTCTTTATCCCCTTCTTCTCCGTCAGGGATACCGTCCCCGTCAGAATCGGAGAGCGAGGGATCGGTCTCTTTCAACGTCGTGGTCCCGTCACCGTTATCGATTACGTCGTCATTGCCGTTGAAATTGAAATCCTCTTGGCCGTCTTTCATCCCGTCCGCGTCGGTGTCATTCAACGCAGGATCCGAAACAGAGGAAGGATCGGTATCGTAGAGCATTGAGACATTGTCGTATGTCGCCGGCTTCGTCTCATCGTATTTGATCGCATTGTCCAGAATGGACACCGTGTGAGCGGAAAGAATCGCCTGGCATTGCGCTGGAATTGCAAGACGGGGTTTCGCCGGGCTTTTTGCGATGAGACTTAGTGCTTCCTCTTTTGAAACACCAAGCTCCAGACCGTCTGGCAAACAATCGCCGTCGGAATCCGCATTCAACGGATCGAGTTTCCCGGTCTTCTCATCGCCGTCCAAGACTCCGTCACCGTCGCTGTCGGGATTGATGGGATCTGTTTCTCCCGAATCGACAGCGCCGTTGTGATTTGAATCTTCATCATCGTTTGAAAGGCCATCACCGTCATCATCCCCTGTTGGCGACGCCGAATGTCCACCCGCGAATGGAGAAGTATTACCGCGCTCCGTATCGACCACGGCCGCGGTGAACGTCGGATTCGAAACCGAAGTTGTGACATGTACGACGAATCTGCCGGACGAATCGAGAGGTGCGGAACCCGCAAAGACTTCCTCGTCCCCGCTCTTCAAGAAAACATCCGCGCGAAAAGCCGATACGTTTGCAGTGCGGCCGTTCCACAGGTACCACAGCTCAGGTCTCAAGATCACGTTGCCGGTGACCGATATACCGCCCGCCCCCTCTGTGGCCGAGAGCTGCGAAATCGTCGGAAGAGGAAAACGGCTCACGAAGAGATCGTCGACCGGCGTTTCAGAAACAAACGCCGTCTGAAGCAGATTCAGATCGAAAGTGTCCGAGGGCTCCTGGCAGATCGCCGCGGGGGCAAACGTGTTCACATAAATTCCCCTCGAGCGGTTTTTATGTATGCGGTTTATAAAAAGTGCCGGCCCGGAATCGGATGCTGGCTCCCATGATGTGATTTTTGCGCCGCGCGCATCTACTACGATGCCCGACCCGCCTTGCGCTCCGGGAAAGGCGGCGTAGACTGCGGCCACAGCATTTTCCTGCGACGCATCGGGGCCGACGGCCGCCTTCGACCAGAGATCGGCGCACCTGTTTCTCGCGTTCCAGTTGCGGCCGCATGAATCGTCTGGCGGAATCGAAGGCTCCTCGCAAGGAGGTTCCTCTTTCAGCAGTTCGAAACATCTTTCGGCTTCCAGTTTCAAAGAATTGCATGAACCGATTGATGCCGCAGAGGCCGTGTCAGCGCAGCTTGTGCCCGAAACAAAGTTCCCGTTGTCATGCACGTAAGAGCCTGCGACAGTCGTTCCCGCGCCCGCCTGCGATGCCGATCCACATGAAGAAACTGTTCCGCCTATCAATATACCGTTAAGACCGTTCGACGCGATTTCGCTTCCAACGATCCGATTGTTCTTTCCCGTTACGATGATACCGTTCTCTTTGCTGGAGATAATCCGGGATCTGATCACCAGACCCTTTTCCCCCTGCATCGAGATTCCGTTGCCTTCCGAGCCTTCAATTGTCAGGTGATCTATGATGACCGCGCCGCCCGCAAGCGTGAGGCCGCGCGCGCCCGCGAGTTTCACCGCCGCATCCGGACCTGCAATTATGACAAGGGGTTTGTCTCCGCCTCTTATCGTGCCAATATCGCCAGTCAGCGCAACCTCATCGGAGGCGGTCCACTTAATCACCTGAAACTCCGTGACGCCCGGAAAAAATTCATTGTACAGGTTCCGGTAGGTCGCGGAATCGGTGACGCAGCCCCCGCTTGAAGCCTGACTCAACGCCTGGGCAAATGAATCGACACCTCCGGCCACGACGCACTCGGACGCCAATGCAGCACCCGCCGCGAAGATCGCAAAGAGGGCCACGACCATGGATGATAAGGGACGTTTCATCTCAAGACCTTTTCGACCGTTTGACGAAAATGTTGCTTGGTTTCTTTGGACTTATTTAATGCGGAAAATCAGGGATTTAAAGGCGCAGCGCGGCAAAAAATCACGATTTGGGGGCGGTGTAACCGCACTCCTTCTGCGGGCATGCGATGATCACCTCGTTGGTCTTTTTCATATATTTCTCGGTGAGGAGGGCATATCCGCACTTTGGGCATGGGCCCGGAACCGGTTTGTTCCAGAGGGCGAACTTGCATTTCGGATATTTGGAGCAGCCGTAGAAGGTCTTGCCCCTGCCCGAACGGCGCGCGACAAGTTCCGCTCCGCAATCGGGGCAATTGACGCCCACGCCGATCGATTTCGTCGTCTTGCATTCAGGATAGCGCGAACACGCCAGAAATTCGCCGAACCGGCCGCGCTTGACGACCATGGGGCTGCCGCACTTTTCACATTTCTCATCCGTGGTCTTCTGCTCGGCAAGTTTGATCTGCCCTTCATCCGTTCTTTTGAATTCGCGTGTCGTCTTGCACTCGGGATATTTGGAGCACGCGAGAAATTCGCCGTGGCGGCCCCACTTGATCACCATGGGACTGCCGCATTTCTCGCAGGTGTGTTCGGTCATGACCTGCTGTTTTTTCACGTCGCGCATCTGTGTGGCGGCTTTTTTGAGCGCCTTTTCGAACGGGCCGTAGAAATCTTTCAATGTCGCTACCCACGTGCGCTTTCCATCTTCAACGTCGTCTAACTCCCCCTCCATCTGCGCCGTGAATCCGATATCCATGATTTCCGGAAAACTCCCGACCAGAAGATCGTTCACAAGTTTTCCAAGGTCGGTCGGGAAGAAACGTCCCTCAATCTTCTTCACATAATCCTTCTCCTGGATCGTAGAGAGGATCGCGGCGTACGTCGATGGCCTGCCGATCCCGCGCTCTTCAAGTTCCTTGACCAGCGACGCCTCAGTAAAGCGCGGCGGCGGCTGCGTGAAGTGCTGATTGGGATCGAGCCCCAGCATTTGAAGTATCTCGCCCTCTTTCAATTCGGGGAGGGTCGGGTTCTCTTCCTCGTCTTTTGCCAGCTCTTCGTCCACACCTTCCATGTAGACCGCAATGAATCCGGGGAAGCGCATGATCTGGCCCGTGGCCCTGAAAGAATAATTTCCCGCCTTGATATCAAACGCAGTCTGATCGAAAACCGCAGGGTTCATCTGCGAGGCCACGAATCTCTTCCAGATAAGGTCGTAGAGCCTCAGCGCGTCTTTTTCCAGATACTTCTCGACCGCCTCGGGCGGATAGGAAAGCGACGTGGGGCGAACTGCCTCGTGGGCATCCTGCGCGCTGCGTTTGCTCTTGTACTGGTTGGGCTCGGCGGGCACATACTCTTTCCCAAACCTTTCCGTGATATAGGAGCGGACCGCACCCAGCGCCGTGTCTGAAACACGCGGCGAGTCGGTTCTCATGTAGGTGATGAGACCTACAAGACCCGCATCCCCCAGTTCAACACCTTCATAGAGCTGCTGGGCCAGGGCCATCGTCTTTCTTGCCGTGAAGCCCAGTTTGCGCGCAGCCTCCTGCTGGAGTTTGCTCGTGATAAACGGCGGCGTGGGGTTTCTCTTGCGCTCGCTTCTTGTTATCTTCTCAAGTATGAACTGCGACTTATCGAGCTCGTGCGCGATATCTTTCGCCGCTTTCTCATTTGGTATTTCAATATTCTCGCCTTTGAACTTGGAAAGCTTCGCTTCGAATACCGGTTCTTTCGATCCCGAAAGATGCGCGACGATAGACCAGTATTCTTTTGCGACAAACGCCGCTATTTCAGCATCGCGTTCGCAGACAATGCGCACCGCGACCGACTGAACACGCCCCGCCGAAAGCCCGCGCCTCACCTTCTTCCAAAGTATGGGGCTTATCTGATAACCCACGAGGCGGTCGAGCACGCGTCTGGCCTGTTGCGCATCGAATAGGTTTTTGTCCAGCGATTGCGGATGTTTGATCGCTTCCTTGATGGCGCTTTCAGTGATCTCGTTGAAGAGTATCCGGTGGATCTTCTTTTTCTTGGATTTTTTGGCGATCTCCTCGCCGATGTGCCAGGCAATCGCCTCCCCTTCTCGGTCGGGGTCGGGGGCGAGATAGACATCGTCAACCTTCGCCGCCGTGTCTATTATCTTCTTTAGGACCTTCTGTTTTCCCTTGATGATGACGTACGTGGGCTCGAAATTTTTCTTGATATCGACGCCCAGCTCCTTCTGAGGCAGGTCCTTGATGTGCCCCACAGAAGCCAAGACCTGATAGCCGCGACCCAGATATTTCTTGATGGTCTTGGCCTTTGCAGGCGATTCTACAATGACTAATGACTGTCCCATATCTATTGTGGTCGGCCATTATTATGATTGTCGGTCAAATGTCTAGGATTTTCGAAAGCACCGATCAATTGAGGCGCAATTGCCGCAATTATATCTTCGGCATTTTCGACGAACGTGGCGCCATTTCTTATGAGTGAGTGCGTGCCCTTAGACATCACGCCGCCAGCGGGTCCGGGGACCGCAAAAACCTCTCGCCCCTGTTCGAGGGCGAATTTTGCCGTGATGAGACTTCCGCTTTGCGATGCGGCCTCCACGACGACGGTTCCGGCCGAAAGCCCGCTGATGATCCGGTTACGCTGCGGGAAATTTTGCGGAAGCGGAATCGTGCCGAGAGGAAATTCCGAAACGACGCATCCCGATTTTATTATCCTCCGGCTCAAGTCCCAGAAAGCGGAGGGATAACAGCTATCGATTCCCGATCCCCACACAGCGACTGTCTTGCCTCCCTCCAGCGCGCCCATATGCGCCGCGGCGTCAATGCCGTAGGCCATGCCGCTGACGACAACCATTCCCTTTTTCGCGAGCTCCTTTGCGATCTCGAATGCAACCTCCCTGCCGTGCCGTGTCGCCTTCCTCGCGCCGACGATGGAGATGCACGGGCCCTTGAGAACCGCCGGATCCCCCTTGGCCATTATGACAACGGGGCCGGCCGCTATCTCTTTTAAAAGCGCGGGATATCTGGAATCTTCGAGGGTAATGATTTGGGTCCCGTCACTCTGACATTTCTTAAGATCGTTTTCGCATATCTCCCACGCGTCAAAAGTCTTCAGGAGATGGATCGGCCCCTCTTCGACTTTTATCGACCTGACGCCGCGAAATATTTCCTGCGGAGAGCCGCAAATTTGAAGGAGTTGACCTGCGGCCAGAGGGTGGTTGATCAGGGCACGTTGAAGGGCAAGCCAGTAGACGATATCGGAACGCCTCTTCATAAAGAGGTATCCTTTCTCTCCCGGCGTATTCATTATTATTTACAGGCGGACATTCAATACCGGTCAGGGCAGAGTCGTCGATTCAGGCAATCCCTCTTCGGCATCGACCCTTTCCCTCAATTCCTTACCAACCTTGAAAAACGGCAATTTTTTTGGTTTCACTTCTATCGACTCACCCGTCCTCGGGTTCCTGCCCGTATAGGCACCGTATTCTTTCACGATGAAGCTGCCGAGCCCTCTTATCTCAATGCGATCGCCCTTCGCCATCGCCTCGATCATCGAATCGAAGATGAGGTTGACCACGTCTTCGGCGCGCTTCTTCGTGATCTTCGTCTTTTCCGCCACGGCCTCGATGAGTTCGGACTTATTCATGACCCACCCTGCCTTTCCCCCACGACCTAATAACCCGATATTATTTGGGAATTTAACACCGCCAAATGGACGAGTCAATCTTTTTTCTTGAGGCGGACGGCTAGTAGATTCTTCTCGCGTTCGGTCGGATAGGCCCACGACTTCTCGAAGACTTTCTTGTCGACCTTGAGCGAAGGTTTTGGAGGCAGGCCGGGATCGTGGATGGTAAGCGTCTTCTTGTCGCAATCGAATATTACGATGAAGTGACCCGAATATCCCGGGCGGTCGTAAAGCGCGGCGGCGTTTATGTTGCAAATCACGAGATAACCTTCCTTGAGCAGCTTGTTTATGTCCCCGAAGCTGGGGAGCCGGCATTCAAGCGGAGCGATCTTTGCGAATTTGCGTGCGAACTCGAGCTCCTGATCGATGACACTGTTTTCTATCTGGGCCTTCGCAACCTCGTCACCGAGTCTTTCTATGAGATACAAATCGCCGCGCGATGCAAAATCCTCATAATCGAAATCCTCGATGAGCACCATATCGAGGCCCTGCTCTATCATCCATATCATCGCGGCCGTGGGCCACGTCCACTTGCCGGGAACTTTTGCGGAGATTTTATCGAGATCAGCAAAACTGAATTTTCGCTCGGGCCAGATGTGGCCAAACACGCTGGCCAGCGCAGCCTGAAAGCAGTGTGTGCCGTCGGGAGTGTTCGAATGAAAGGGCGGTTTTATTGTTCCGGCCATTTTCTTTGTGGGCCCGGCGCGAGTCGAACGCGCGACCCCCTGCTTAGGAGGCAGGTGCTCTATCCACTGAGCTACGAGCCCGGACAGAATGCCAAAAAAAGTTAATCGTACTTCACGAGCGAATGTATCGGGCTTTTAATTTTTTCGCGGCCGTTCAAGAAGCCCAGTTCAACAACGAAGGCACATTCGACGACCTTGCCGCCCTGTTTTTCAACCAACTTGCACGCGGCCTCTGCGGTTCCACCCGTCGCCAGAAGATCGTCGATGACGATAACCCGCTGGCCGCGCTCGATCGCATCTTCATGCATCTCGATAGTCGCCGAACCGTATTCAAGATCATATGACATATCGACCGTCTTGTATGGAAGCTTCCCTTTTTTGCGGATCGGGATGAAAGACGCCTTGAGCTGATGGGCGAGCGGCGCGCCGAAGAAAAAACCGCGCGATTCGATTCCGACGATCGCATGGATGCCCTCCGCCTCGTATCTTTTCACGAACGTCTCGATTATTCTGCTGAAAACGTCGTGATTCTGCAGAAGAGGCGTGATGTCCTTGAAAAGGATTCCCGGCTTTGGAAAATCCGGAATGTCGCGTATATGCCGTTTAAGCAAGCTCTCCATATCTCCTCCCTCGATTTTTGGTTTTCTGCCCGTCATTTCTTGGCATAGCCCCGGTTCATATCGATATCCCGATGGGGGAGGAAAAATAGGGGATTCCTTGCGGTTTGTCCATTGCGAACTTCAAAGTGGAGGTGAGGGCCGGTGGCGCGGCCGGTCCGGCCGACCTTGGCGATCAGATCGCCTTCTTTCACCTGCTGATCCTTTTTGGCTATGTTCTTGCTGCAATGCGCATAAACCGTGAAAAAATCATCCTTGTGGCGGATTATTATGAGGTTGCCGTATCCCCTCATCTGGCCGGCAAAAACGACTTTGCCCTTTCCGGCAGCCTTTATGGGATCGCCATTATCGCCTTTCAGATCGATGCCGTCATGGCGGCGCCCGTTTCTGATGCCGAACGGAGATATGAGACCGCCCTTCACCGGCCACGCGAACCTTCCATGCTCGATCCTGACCCGGTCGCCTTCGCCGGCCTCCGCCGCATCCCTTGCATATTTGTTCGATCCGCGTGAACGCTTCTTATCCTTCTCGGAGGATTGGGCCAGAATATTTCCGAACGGAAGCTTTTTGAAACCGCCCGTTTTCCGTCTTTCCGGAATATAGAGCTTCGTGCCGACTTCCAGCTCACCCTGATTTTCGATGTTGTTGACCTCGGCGATGTCCTGCGCCTTGACGCCGTATGCGCGCGCGATCGAGCCAACAGTGTCGCCGCGCATCACCTTGTGATATTTTCCCCGCGCATCATACGACGTCGCGCATGACATAAGCGATGCCGCGACCGCGCAGAGAATCAGGGAAAAAATAATTTTATTCACATTTCCAGCCATATTCCCCTATGAGTTTGACAAAGCGGCAACCGGTGACCGACGCCGTCTCGAAGCGATCCCCCATTTTTCTTATGATTAGAAGTTCCTGCGCGTTCTCGCCGCCGACTGGGATCACAAGGCGGCCGCCGTCTGCAAGCTGGCCCAGATACGTCTTTTGCACCTCTGGAGAGGCAGCCGTCACGATGATGCCGTCAAACGGTGCCTCTTCGGGCCAGCCCAAAGTTCCATCGCCGATGCGAAAATGGATGTTCGTGTAGAGAAATTTGTGCAGAACCCTTCTCGCGCGGATCGAAAGAGTATCGATCCTCTCGATCGTGTAGACGTCTTTTACCAGCTCGGCCAGGATTGCCGCCTGATAACCGGAACCGGTGCCGATCTCCAAAATCCTCTCTTTGCCGGTGAGCATGAGCGACTGGGTCATGAGGGCCACCATAAGCGGCTGCGAAATCGTCTGCCCCATCCCGATCTGCAGGGGCCTGTCCTCATAGGCCTGGGAGGCCATCCCCTGGTTCACAAACTCGTGGCGCGGAACCTTCATCATCGCGTCAAGAACGCGCTGATCTTTGATGCCGCCGGGGATAAGCTGCTCGGTCACCATCCGCCTTCTGGCGACTTCATACGGATCTCGTCTTTTTTCCAGGTTTCTCATCGAGTTTCCATCTCCTGATAAGGCCAAGCGAAGTCTTGTCGGTCATGTTCACGCGAAGCGGTGTGATGGAAATCTTTCCTTCGGCCACGGCGTTGCAATCGGTATCGGGGATATCCTCGAAGCCGGCCTCATCCCCGCCGATCCAGTAATATCTGCGCCCGCGGGGGTCAAACTTCTCCACGATTATGTTTCCGTAATTTCTCTTTCCCTGGGACGTGACATTATATCCCTTGATTGAAGACATCGGAAGGTTGGGGACATTGACGTTGAGTATGATCCCCTTGGGCAGACCGTCGCGCAGAATTTTTTTCACGAGCTTCACGGCGAATTCAGCCGCCGCTTCGAAACGGAACCTCTCGCGCGCGACGACCGACACCGCAATCGAGGGCACGCCCATGATACCGCCTTCGAGCGCAGCTGAAACCGTTCCGGAGTAATGGACGTCATCGCCCAGATTCGCCCCGTGGTTGATCCCCGATATAATGATATCGGGTCGCTGCTTCAAAATTTCATTTATTCCAAGGTTGATGCAATCGGTGGGCGTTCCGTCCACGGCATAGGCATCCTGCGAGATCTTTTTCACCCTCAAGGGTCTGTGCAGGGTCAGCGCGTGGCTTGCCGCGCTTCTTTCCTGATCCGGCGCCACTATCACGACGCGTCCGATCTGCTTTAACCTTCTGGCAAGCACTCTCAAGCCCTCCGAGTAGACGCCGTCGTCATTGGAGATGAGCATGAGCGCGCGCTTTCTGCGTGGAAAAAGAACGAGATTCTTGTCTATAGGCATGTCGTATAATTTAAATGAAAAAACGCGAAATCTCAAGGGAATATCGGCATTCGACTTCAACAAACGCACCACCGTTACTTGTTTCCATGTGACATGGGGCTTTGCTTGCGTGAGGCCTAGGCCCTTCGCCTTCGCCGCCAACGCTCATGCTGGCGGTTAATCGCCTACCTTCCGGGCGCCCATCCGAAGTTGCATCATCTCCGTATTATTATCTGGCGAGCCGGCGATGAGATACCAGCCAGCATGGCGATTGCCGGCTCGTCTTTCGGGCATGTCCTCACGCAAGCAAAGCCCCATGTCACATGAGAATGAGAAATAAGTATCAAACCTCGGAGGCGTAGGGGCTGTGGGGTCATGGGGCGTCTCGGAGGCGATTGCATCCATGGTTATGATGCCGCAATCGCCGAGAGACGAGGTGCGTTTTTGGGCCGTAACCCAAAAACGACGCCGTACCCATGACCCCACTGCC
>JBGSNL010000039.1:0-75830 GCA_041739675.1 bacterium | reverse complement strand
CTGCTGCTGCAGGCGCTGCGGGACGCGAAGGCGCGGCAGGTTGAGCCGTAGTCTTCGGCCCGTACCATGTCGTCGGTTCTCTGTATCCCGGCGGAGGTGCCGCGGGTTGATTTCTTGTGTCGTAGAGCGTCGGATCGTATGTCGGCAAAGGCGCTGTGGCCTGCGGCGCAACCGGTGCTGGCGCAGGAGCCGGAGGTACGACGACCGGCTGCGGCGCTGGAGCCGGAGCTGGAACAGGAACAGGCGCAGGTACCGGTGCCGGACGCGCTGCCGGAACAGCCTGAGCTCCCGGGGCATCGAGCGACTGCGGTTTTGGCTTCGTGCCTGGTTTCACGTCTTCAAGACGGACAGCTCCGGGAGGGACAACCGCTGTGTCTTCAACACCGCCGGGAAGATCCGATTTATGAGCTGGCGCCCTTGTGGCCGCAGGAGGCGGATAAGCAGGCGCTGGTGTCGGTGGCGGCATGGGCGCAGCCGTTGCCGGAGCCGTCGGTGCTGGAGCCTGAGCCACGGTCGCTGCGGGCGCGGGGGGCTCAACAGGAGCAGCTGATGTGGAAACACTCTCCCATCTCGAAGTCGACTGCTCCGCCGCAAAACTTCCAAGCGGCGCTAAAATCAACAGAACAAAAACCACCAACATCATGCGTTTCATAAATTACCCTCCTTCATTCCCATCGTTTAGGCTGTGGTTGTTCGATCGCCGGAGCCTCTCGGACGGGCTCCTGCTCTCTTGGAGCTTGCGCGGCCGCCTTCGGCTGCCCAACGCGAGGTTTTGGCACAAAGTATTCCGTTGCGATTGTGAAAACCACACGCCTGTTTCTGGCATAATCCTCTTCAGTCTTGCCGGTTGCAACAGGTTTTCTCGCGCCGTACCCCACCGGCATCAGTATCACATCGCCTCTCACACCGTGGGCCAGCATGTACTGAATCGTGACATCGGCGCGCTTGAGCGATATCTTCTCATTCGCCGTTTCTGTTCCGCGCTCGTCGGCATGGCCGCCTATGAGAACCTTTCTGATCCATGGCGTCGAATTGATAATTGAAATTACCTGATCGAGCGCCTGCGTTGCCTCATATTTCAGATCCGCGTTCGCGAAATCGAAATAGACCGGTTGATATGTCTGTATCTCGCCGTTTGAAATCGCTGCGATCCCGCGATCGGGACAGCCGTCCGCATCGGCGAAGCCCTCTATGTCTTCGGGCTCCTTCGGGCACAGATCAAGATAGTCGTTGATGCCGTCCTTGTCGGTGTCCATTTTCGAAAGTCTGGCTATGAGCTCCCACTGATCTTCGGGATATTTTTCGCGGAGCGTGTAATAAGTCGGACAGCCGGCATTGTCGACGCCCGGTTTGTACTCTTCAGCGTCAAGTGGACATATCGCGGCGTACGCGGAGATATCTTTCAGCTCGTAATATTTAGGACATGCCTGATCGTGAAGGGCCGGGTTGAATTCGGCGGGATCGGCCGGGCAGCGCAGCCCCAATTCCGATTCCATTAACGTGTATATGCTCTGTATCTCGTCGTTGGTGAATCTCTCACCCAACGTGAAAACTTTTTGGCACGCATCGTCGTGAACGCCGGGAACGAAATCCTCCGGACGCGGCGGGCAACGCATCATAAGATCGGCGAACTCGCTCAACTCATAGAATTTGGGACACGCGTCGTCGTTCACCCCTGCTTTGAAATCCGCGGGATTGGGCGGGCACTTCATCTTCAATTCGTAGATCTCTTCGGGTGTGAGACCCTTTGTGAACCGCTTCATGCAAGGTTTTTCGCGGGCGATATCCTTCGCCTTGAACTTCTTGGGGTTGAAACGGTAGCCCACGCCCAGGACCGCACGATAGCGCGCGCCCTTGACACTGCATATGATGCAATTTCCGCCCGCCGCGGAAATTTCCACCCCGGTGTCTTTGATTTCCCATTTGATCCCGGCCATCGCCTCCGTTGGGTTCATTTCTTTTGCGCTGAAAAATTTTGAAAAGGCGTTGTCGGCGTTGACCTCGCCAAAAACTGTTATACCGTGCGAGAGCGCCGCGTTGACACCGCCGCCCAAAAGCATGCGATGCTGATAATGAACGTTCCTTATGGTTACTGCCTTGCCCGTCTGGTAGCCGAGATTCAAGGTGAGCCCTATGCGGCGGGAGACGCGACCGTCGACAGCGACGCGAAGACCGCCGGTCATACCGGGATCGCCAAGAAAAACACTCTCCTTGCCCGTGGGTACGCTGAGGAAGGGAATGACGGCGAGACCTACGGGATAAGCGCACGGGTCTATGATTCTGGCCTTGATCTCAAAGCGAAGGTCCGAGAGACCCATCTTATTTTGCATAGGAAGGGTATCGGGCGAGTTGGGATCGCGATACTTATTGACGAGCGCCACAGGAAAATCAAAACCGAACTGCAGCCAATCGAGAAAACCTATCGCGCCCACAAAATCCGAAACGAGAGTGTCGTCGGTCACCCCCTGAATTCTCTGTCCGTTGCCGTAGATCTGAAGCGGATGGTTGCCGTAGGAGATGAGCTCATTCACCTGAAATTGCCACTGATTGAGAGTATCAGTGGCATGGAGCATCAGATAGGGATTTTTTCCCGTTGCCGGCTTGAAGAATAGAACATTGAACCTGTCGGAATCGGCGAAGAGCTGCGATTGCCAAAAAATCACGGCACCAAAAGCTGCGCACACAAGGATGACCTTGCGAAGAAAATGCATTTTCGAATGTCCCCCACCGGGCATCGGAACAAAAATTTAACAAAACTGCGCTGTTTGAGCAAACAAAATCCCTTTTCAGTCCTATTTCGAGGATTTCGTCCGCTTTACCTTCGCCGGTTTTTCCTTCACATGCTTTTCTTTTGCGGGTTTGTCGCGGACGAGAAATGAGTACACGATGCCCGTGTTCGATATTATATAGAGGCGGCCGTCCACAAAGAGAGGATCGCCGAAACTCCCCTTCTTCACGAACCTCTCGAACATGATGTCGCCTGTTTCATTGTCCACGAGATAGAACTTGTCGTTCGTCGTGACGATTGCCACCGTTTTATTTGAAATTGCCGGAGATGAAATTTCCGGAGTTTCGAAATCCTGTTCCCAGAAAAAGTCGCCGTTTGAAGGATCCATGGCCTGCAAGACCCCTCCGCCGGAGGCATAGAGTTTGCCTTCATCGATCGCCAGATCGTTGGGCCCGCCTGCCTGGTCATTCGACCACAAGACGTTGCCGCTTGTGCGGTCGAGACAGAAGACTTTGCGGTCCGCGGTTGTGACATAGACATTGTTGCCTTCGACTAACGGCCGGCTGTCGAGATCGTAGACGAGCTCCTGGCGGTCGCCCAATTGTTTGACCCAGGCCAGGCTCCCGTTTTCATGATAGGCCAGAAGCACGCCCGGCGACGTTCCGAAAAGGATCAGTCCGCCCGACCAGACGGGATCGGAGGTGCGTCTTACGGAAAAGCCCACCGTTTTGTCCAGCGGATCGGTGTGCGCGAGTTCCTGGCCGCTGTCTCTTTGTAATGCGAAAAGTTTTCCGTTCTCCGTGACGAAGTACACTCTGTCATTGACTATAAGCGGGGCCGCAAGAATCGGCGAGTCTAGGGGGACCTTCCATATCTCTTTGCCGTCCGATTTCGAGAGGGCATAAGCGTAACCGTCGGCGTCGCCGAAATAGACGGCTTCACCGGCCGTGGAGGCGCGCGCCTGCACCGGCCCTTCCGTCTTATACTGCCAGATCTTTTTTATCTTTTCCGCATCGAGGCCGTAAAAAACTCCCGCATCGACGCCGATGAGAAGAAGCTTGCCGTCGACAAACGGGGTTGAAAACTGAAACGGCTTCTTGTTCCAGAAAGAGGATTTTTTCAATTTTAGGCCGCCGATTTTTTTCACAGAAACGCGCCGCGCGCCCATCTTTGACTCGCGCCATTTTTTATAATCACGCCGGCTGTTGAGCGATTCGTTGCTGGAAAGATGCTTCGACGGCATCTGCTTCGACGCCCAGGCGGTTGCTGCTATCCGCGGCTGGGAAACAAATACCGGCAGGATAAACAAAGATGCGGCTAAGACCGCCGTCAGCCGGAGATGGATCCGTTGGCCACAAGCCATAATAGGCGCTCCTCGCTTTTTAATTTTGCCCCACCCTCTTCCGAAATTTCCATCACCTTTTTGTACAGCTTCGCCGCCTCGTCGTATTGCTTCAACTCCTCATAACAACCCGCGGCCTGATAGAAGCTATCCGCCTTGTTCAGATTTTTTGGGTAGGCGGCGGCGGTGAGATAGGTCTTCGCGGCATCGTCCAACTTTCCCAGCGCGCGCTGGGCCGCCGCAACTTTATGCAGCGCCGCAACTTTCATGAGCGGAACTGCGCTGTGTTCCTGGAGCTCCTCATATTTCTCAAGCGCCGCCTGAAAATCGCCGCGCGCGAAAAACTGATCTCCCAGGGCCATCATCGCCTCGCGGCCGGCTGGAGTGGAGGTGTAATCGTCGGCCACTTCCTCAAGAATCTTCTGCTGCTCCGGTGTCGCCAAGGCGAATTTCTGGGCCTCGAAAAGTCTGTCGTCGGCCTTTTTCACGCGGTAGGATTGCCATCGCCCGACGCCCAAAACTACGATGAAAACGAGCAGAGCGGCGGTCAATATCCATGAGATGACCTTCAAGTTGTCGCGTATGAAGTGAATGACGTGCACCGACCAGTCGATAAATTCATCTTTGGGTTTGTGTTTACCCCTTGGCAGACGTTTATATGTGCTAATGGCTGGCCTCCTTCCCCCGATTGGTCCAGAATAGATATGTCAGATAGCCGTCCTTGTCAACCGCAACTCATTGACTTTGCTTGGCATTTTTAGGGACTTATTCGTTTATGACGCCGGACGCGGCGCTGCCGTTGACGGGCCCCCTCCGCCAGGTCTGGATCTGCGCCACAACTTCGGCGGCCAGAAGGAGCACGTTGGCAAGATAATACGTCCAGACGATGAAAAGGATTGCGGCAGTGAACGAACCGTAGATCAAATTGTAGCGCGTGATGGCAATTCCCATGTACCACCGGAATATGAGCTTTGCCACGCCTATGCCGGCGGCAAACACGATGCCGCCGATCGCCGCGTAGCGCGCGTAGACTTTCTGGTTGGGAATGACAACCGTACCTATCACAAACGCCAGAAAGGCGACGAAAAACGCGAAGACGTCGGTCGTCAAGAATTCGCTCAGCGGAAAATCGAATCCGTACCTGTAGAGAAGCCCCTCAAGGACCCGGATCATCGTCGGGATGAAAAACAGAAGCGTGATCCAGAATATGAGCGCGATCCCTATGAGGCGGGAATGGAAAAAATTGCGCCTTTTCACGCTCCTGAAAATTGTGTCGAACGCCCGCTCGATCGAGCCCACGAGAATCGTGGCGATAAACACGAGGAAGATGACGCCGACGATTCCCAGCGAAGATCTCTGCTCCAAAAGAGATCTCATGTTGGCGATGAACTCTTCGCGTCCTACGGGAAGAACGCCGACGATGCCGTTCGCGATCTGGCCGAAGACGTCTCCGGAGCTTCCCAGAAAATAGCCGGCGATCGAGGCCATGATCATCGTGAGGGGCACAATGGCGAGCAGCGTGCAGAAGGCGATGTTGGCCGACATCGAAAAACAATCGTCGTCAAAGAAGGATTTTATGATCTTGCCGATGAGTTTCATCTACGTCTTCTTTCTTAATATCACTCTCACGGGCACACCTTCCACTCCAAGCGCTTCCTGAAAACGGTGTATCAGATACTGCCTGTACGTATACGGAACGGCCGCCGGATAATTGGCAAATAGCGTGAAGGTGGGCGGCCTCGTTCCGGTTTGCGTGGCGTAGTAGACCCTAACCGGCTTTCCGCGATAGGCCGGCATGTTGTGGCTCTCGAGCGCGTCCTCCAGAATTCTGTTGAGCTCGGAGGTCGGCACCTTCGTTTCCAACGCGCGGTTCAGTTTGTCAATGCCGTCAAATATCTTGAGACAATGAAAGCCCGTCTTGGCAGATATAGCTAAAATCGGGATTTCGTGCAACTCTTTGAGACACGCCTTGAGTTCGCTCGAGTAATCCTCCCAGGACGCCTTTGCCTCGTCCCATTTATTCACGAGAAGGATCATCCCCTTTCCCTGCTCGTAGATGAAGCCCGCAAGATTGAGATCCTGATGGGTGAGACCATCATTTGCATCTATCAGCTGGATGACAATGTCGCTCCTGTCTATCGTGCGAAGCGAGCGCATCGCGGAAAATCTTTCGAGATGCTCGGTCATGCTGAAATGCTTTCTCACGCCGGCGGTATCGATGAAGACATAGTGCTTTCCCTCAAATTCGATTTCGACGTCGATCGCGTCGCGGGTCGTGCCGGCCACCTCGTGCACGACAACACGTTCGCCCCCCGCCAGGCGGTTGATGAGCGTCGACTTGCCTACGTTCGGGCGCCCGACGACCGTGATGCGCGGACCGACAATTTTTGTCGATTCCTTTTTGCCGCGTGGAAAGTGGGCGACCACCTGTTCAAGAAGATCGTCCACACCTCTTCCGTGCTCGGCCGAGATGAGGACAAGCGGATTAACACCCATTCTTTGATATTCATGGGCGCGCTGTTCATGCTGGGCCTGGTCAATTTTGTTGAGAGCGAAGACTACCGGTTTGCCGATTTTTTTGAGTTTCCTCGCGAGTTCCTTGTCGTGCGGCATCGGCTCAACTTGCGCGTCGAAGACGCAGACGACGACATCCGCCTCGGAGACCGCGTGCAGGCTCTGCTCCGTGACCTTTTTTTCAATGTCGGCGGTGGGGTCGATATCGATTCCGCCGGTATCGACGGCGATGAACTCGTGGCCGGTCCAGTCGGCAGGGGCGTAGTGGCGGTCGCGCGTGACGCCCGATGAGTCATCCACAAGCGCCTTGCCGTATCCGATGAGGCGGTTGAAGAGACGCGACTTGCCGACATTTGCTCGACCGACTATTGCGACGATAGGTTTCATATATCGAGAATCCACAGGCCGGTATCGGCGTCGAGGCGGCGAGAAACGGATCCGTCGTAAACTTGCATATGAATCTCGGCGGTCGGATCGACGATACAGCCCTCGCTCACATGGCCCGAAATGACCGTTCCTTTAGGATCGCCCAGTACCGCGTGACAGTGGATAAACGGTTTGCCTTCCTTTATGGCAACATTGCCCGTGCACGACGAAATCTCAAGATCACCCTCATGTTCCGCCCACTCATATTTGCCGTGCTTGAAAATGCCGACTTTACCCTTTCTCACGGCGCCGATGACCTGAAAACAACCCGACCCGATGCCATTTTCCTGCACCAGTTTTGTGAGACATGCGTAAAGATCCTCGCCCCGTTCGCAGCGGGCGATGATCGTTTTCACAACATTGCCGGTGGTTGTCTTCATGAACGCCTCTTAAAGATCCTGGAAAAATGGCCTCGTTCCACGAGGCCATTTTGTGGCGGAGGGCGGGATCGAACCGCCGACCTAGGGGTTATGAATCCCTCGCTCTAGCCATCTGAGCTACCCCGCCTCATCGAACCGCACTAATTATAATGTTGCACAAAATTTGTCGAGACCAAATTATTTAAGGCAGGTCGAAGATGAGAAGGACGCTCTGCGGGCTTTCGCCCCACATGCTGGGGCTCTGCTGGATAGATGCGATGATTTTTTTTGTATCAACCTTCTTCACCTCTTCGGGTTTCTTCTTTGATGCAGGTTTCGGGTCGGGCATCACATCTTCATAGGAAACTATTGAATAGTCCGAAATGTAGCCCGGCACCTCTTCGGTTTCGAAGGCCTCGGCGAACCCCAGCGAGGGGTCTTCCTTCCAGGCGACGAGTCTTCCGTTGCGGATGAACGGGCGCCGCCCGATCACGCCCTTCAGCGGAATATCATGTCTGGCCGCCAGAATCAAAACCGCGCCGTAGAGCTCCGAAACCTGCGGCTCCTTATCTATCGGCACGTCTTCGTTGATCGACATCCCCAGCGGCTGCCTTTCAACCGCTTCCACTATATTGAGTGTCCCGTCGAATCTCACGCCGCTCGACCACACTTTTTTGAGCCTCTTGCCTTGGCGTTCGTAGAGCAAAAGCGGCTCGTTGCCGGAGAGGCGCAGCACCCGCTTATCTTCCGGATTTTCGGCGCTGCCCGGGAGCATTGTGAAGTCGTATATCGCCGCCCATTTCGGAAGTTTCAAATTATTCCCGGCCTTCAGCTTTTTCCCGTCGAACGAGAGCTCATAGACGTAGCCCGCGAAAAAGGTTTCGTAATCCCGCTGCTGGCCGAGAAGAGTGCCGTCATCTGTCACCCTCAGATGCCATTGAACGTGTTCGAAGATTGTTTTGAATTTACCGTCTTCCCACTTGAGCCCGAAGGAATCGGGCATGCCGTTGAAGACCGCGGACACAAGGATTTCCTGGACGGAATCGCCGTCAATATCTTTCAGGAAAAGTCTCGCCCCTTGCGAGAGCCCTTCCCATTCATAAGAGGAAATGATTTTGAGCGCGCCGCCCTCAATCGAACCAATGCGAACCGCGTTTCTCTCGAGATAGACGATATCCTTTGCACCATCGCCCGTGACGTCGCCTATCGCTACCCCCCAGATCGCGCCGTTGATCTTCTTGCTGGCCCACGTATGAGCCAGAACCGGCACGCTCGAGCGAATGCCATCCTGCGCATGGACCAACGCCGGCACCAAGAGACCTGCTATTATAATGATAACGTAAAGTTTTCTCACAAAGTGAACCGATACCCGACATCGCCGAGAGATGCAATTGAGATTATTGAGAATCAGTCGGCGCAGGGGCAGCGGGGCCAGCGGGCATGTATGAATTATATTGAAAGTCTTTGGGCGATGTCGGGTATGGGCGAATCAAATTCTACGCCGGCCTCATACACCCTCTCAAATATGGAAGGACAATACATGCGAACCCACATAACCTTGCCGTGGACGACCTGCGAAGCGGTATTGGCGCACGAGATGACTATCGATTCGTCTTTCTTTATAGGTTCGTGCGAGATGATGCGACAGCCTATGACTGAATAATCCCTCACGCGCGCGGCGCTCCAGCGCGTGTCATGATTGAGACAAAATGAGACCGTGGCATTGACCTGCGTGCGGACCGCTCGGCGCCTTTCAGTCGACGGCGGCGCCGGCCTCTCCCAGAATTTCCAGAGCGGCGGTTTCCCAAGCTTCGAATCGTAGCGGGAACGCAGATCGGCGTCTTTCAAAACCGAATAGGCTTCATTGATCGATTTCGCCTCTTCGGGATCGCCGCCCAGATCGGGGTGCTTTTTCAGCATCAGTGCGCGATATGCCGCGTGAATTATATCGAACGACGCGGCCGGGCTCACGCACAGGATTTCATAATAAGTGGTCTTCATCTTCCACCCCTGTTATCGCCCCACCTTCGAAAAGGTTGCTAAAATTAGACGCCCACCAATTGCCTTATTTTCTCGTCGCTCTTTGTCCAGTTTTCCTCAACTTTTACAAATAGTTCAAGGTAAACTTTGGTTCCCACGAGCTCTTCGATCTTGATGCGGGCCCTCTTGCCGATCTCCTTGATCCTCGCGCCCCCCTTACCTATCACCATCCCCTTTTGCGACTCCTTTTCGACGATGATCGCCGCCTTGATCGCCGTGACCGGGTTGTCTTCTGTCGCATCTTTGAACTCCTCTATTTTGACGGCGACCGAGTAGGGGATCTCCTGCTGCATCTGCAAAAAGACCTGCTCGCGGATGAGCTCCGAGGCGATGAAACGCACGGGATGTGACGTGTAGCTGTCGGCCGGGAAAAAGGGCTCCCCCTCCGGCAGGCGTTTTTTTATCGCGTCTATCAAGGTGACGACTCCCTCGTTTTTGAGGGCCGAAATTATGACAAGCTCTTTTGCGCCCCAATCGTCCCTGAATTTCGCCGCGATCTTGTCGTAACGTCCGCGATTGATCTTGTCGGCCTTGTTGACGACGACAATCGTGCGGTCGCGCCCGATCCTGTCGAAGAGATTTTTTTCCATTTCGACGTCGTCCTCGCCTGCCTCCACCATGATGCACACGCAATCGGCATCGTCTATGACGGCGTCTACCACTTCGTTCATGACGCAATTCAGCGGCTTTTTCGAGCGGTGATAGCCCGGCGTATCCAGAAAAATTATCTGTGCCTCGTCGTCAGTCAAAATTCCCGTGATTCTATGACGCGTCGTCTGCGGCTTCGGCGTGACAATCGCCAGCTCTTCACCAAGAATCGCGTTGAGAAGCGTCGACTTGCCGACATTGGGCCTTCCGATGAGTGCAACGTAACCGGCTTTGAATTTCATACAATTTTCTCCAGCGCTTGTCTTGCCGCGTCCTGCTCGGCGGCCTTCTTGGAGGCGCCGTGTCCGACGCCCACCAGTTCATCCTTGATATAGAGATTCACCTCGAATGTCTTTTTGTGATCGGGGCCGGTGGAACTGGCAAGTCTGTAACGCGGCATCACCTTGAATCTGCCCTGTGCTATCTCCTGAAGCCTTGTCTTGTAATCCTTGATGAACCCCTCTCCGCCGACCTCGGCTATGACACCTGAAAACTTTTTTCTGACCACAGCGTCGACTTTTCCAAACCCGCGGTCGAGATAGACAGCGCCCAGAACCGCCTCCAGCGCGTCCGAGAGAAGAGATGGTTTGTCGCGGCCGCCCGTCCTGTCCTCCCCTTTTCCAAGGTAGAGGTAATCACCCAGCTTCATCTTCCTCGCCATATCGGCGAGCTGCGATTCGTTGACGATCGCCGCGCGCAGTTTTGAGAGCTCTCCTTCCGGATGATCGGGAAAATTTTCCATGAGAAAGTGGCTGATGGAAAGCTCAAGCACGGCATCACCCAGATACTCGTAGCGCTCGTTGTGCTCGGTTGATGGCAGATGCATCTCGTTGGCAAAGGACTTGTGTGTGAGCGCCCTTTTCAGATGCTCGCGTTTCTTGAAACCGTAGCCCAGAAGTTTTTCGAACTCCTTGAGCACCTTTTTTTCTTCACGCGTGATTGCCATACGCTTTGTCCTTATCAGAACGCATCACTTCTACATTATATATCTCCCGATATTTCAGACGCCCCGCCGGGACAAGTATCGGGACATAGTTGTCGCTTACCGCCTTCAGATTTCCTTTTTTGTCAGACGCTTTGGTCACGACAATCGCGGCGAGGGTTTTGCCAATCTGACTTTGATAAAAAGCCGCGCGCTTAGCAGCAGATATTTCGAGGAGTTTCTTTGCGCGTTCTTTGCGGACCGAGACCGGGATTTGATCCTTCATCGATTCCGCATCGGTGCCCGGCCTTCTCGAATACGGAAAAACTTGCAGATACGCAAGCGGCGCCTGCTCGACAAAATTTCGGGTCTTTTTAAAATATTCGTCGGTTTCGCCGGGAAATCCCGTGATGATGTCCGCACCGACCGCGACACCCGGGATTCGCACTGTCAGGGACTCAATCGTTTTCAGGTATCTCGCCGCGCCGGGCGTTCTTCCCATCATTTCGAGGACCTCATCGCAACCGCTCTGCAGCGACAGATGAACGTGCCGGCAGACAGCGGGGGTGGATATCGCATATACTGTCTCATCGTCAATCTCGTCGGGATCGAGCGAACTCACGCGGATCCGGCAATTTTTGACGCTGCCTGAAAGATCGCTGATCAATTTGGGCAGTGACGTTCGGGGGTTCAAATCTCTTCCGTATCTCCCGACGTGGACGCCGGTGAGTATGATCTCGCGGTGACCGGCCGCCGACAGCGCGTCCGCCTCATTTCGCACGTCGTCAATTGGGGCGCTCCTGCTTGGGCCCCGCGCAAAAGACACTATGCAATAGGCACAGCGGTTGTCGCAACCATCCTGGATCTTCAAAAATGCGCGGGCGCGGTCCTGCATTAAAGCGCGGGACCCAATCAAGTCTTTCCCGCCCAATACTTCAAGAAGTTTGGCCTCGCTTCGCACACCCAGCACATGCCGCACACCTGCAATATTTTTGTACCTGACGCCGTCCACTTGCGACGAACATCCGCATACTATGACGATCGCATCCGGATTATCCCTTATTACGCGCCTGACGAGATTTCTACCCTGTGCATCGGCAGACTCGGTAACCGTGCACGTGTTTATCACATGTACGTCGGCGCTTTCACCGTGAGCGACGACTTCAAAACCCGCGGCCGCGCACACCTTTGCCATCACACCCGTGTCGTAATGGTTCGTTTTGCAGCCAAGGGTCGTAAAAGAGATCCTAGTCAATGAACCCTCCGCCCAGCACCTCGTCCCCGCTGTAGAAAACGGCCGCCTGTCCGGGGGCAACGGCACGTTGAGGCTTTTCGAATCTGATCTTCACCTGGCAAGCGCCGATTGGATCCGCCGTCGCAACCGCCGCGGCGTGCGTGGAGCGAATCTGCACTTCAATTGCTCTTTGCGCAATGCGCTTTGAGTCCACCCACGAAACGCCTCCCACCGTCATCTCTCTCTTCAAAAGATCGCCTCCGGACCCCAGCACCACTTCATTCGTCCGCGGATCGATTCTCACAACGTATTGTCTGGCGCCCACTCCGAACCCCAGGCCACGCCGCTGACCCACCGTGTAACCGTGTATCCCCTTGTGGCGGCCCAGAATCTTTCCGTCCGTTCCCACAAAATTTCCGGGGCCGGCAATTCCCGAAGGGCGGATACTCTCTATGAACGACGCATAATCGTTGTCGGGGACAAAACAAATCTCCTGGCTCTCCTTTTTTTCCGATGTCGGAAGACCGTGGTCCCTGGCTATTTTCCTGACTTCGTCTTTCGTGAGACCGCCTATGGGAAAATATATTTTTTTCAGATTCTCCTGCGTGAGCGTGAACAGGAAATAGGACTGGTCCTTCTTGGGATCGGCGCCTCTCAGCAACCGGTACGCCCCGTCCCTCATTTCAACGCGCGCATAATGGCCCGTTGCGACGGCCACGGCGCCGTGTTTTTCCGCCTCTTCAAGGAGTGCTCTGAATTTCATGTGCTGATTGCAGAGAACACACGGGGATGGTGTGCGCCCGTTTTGATACTCATCGATGAAGGGTGCTATTACTTTCTCGCGAAAGAGGCTGCGGTAGTCGAGCGATATGAACTGTATTCCTATTTTTTCACAGACATTCCGGGCGTCAAGACGATCCTCCGCGGAGCAGCAGCTTTTTGACGCCGGACGGTTGCAGCTGTAGAGATGCATGGAGCAGCCCACTACATCGTAGCCCTGCTGCTTCAAGAGGAGCGCGGCTACCGACGAATCCACTCCCCCGGACATCGCTGCTAGTACTCTGACTGACATTTTTTAGTCTTCCTGTTTCTGCTCAAGGGAGATCAGCCTGGCATGTATCTCCTGAATGCTTCTCCTGAGGCCGTCGATCGCATCCCCGAACGGGTCCGGCAGCGTGCCGTGGGCGAGATCATAGTGATGTTCCTCGCCTCCGACTACTATAGGCTCGCGCCTGTGCACCACCTTGCCCGGGATGCCCACGACGGTGGACAGCGGCGGGACGTCATGAATCACGACCGAAGAGGATCCGATCCGGGAGTCGTGACCTATGCGGATGGGACCCAGAAGGATCGCTCCCGCGCCGATCACCACATTGTCGTCAATTGTCGGATGCCTCTTGCCCTTCGTCCAAGTCGTTCCGCCCAGCGTCACTCCCTGATAGAGCATCACATCGTTGCCGATTACCGTTGTCTCGCCTATGACCACGCCCATGCCGTGATCTATGAAAAACCTCTTCCCGATTGTCGCAGCCGGATGGATTTCGATGCCCGTCACCCAGCGCGAAAAGTGGGAAAGAATCCTTCCCAACAGCTTCAAGTGATGGTTCCACAAGTAGTGTGAAAACCTGTGTAATATAAGGGCATGTAAACCGGGATAGCAAAGGACGATTTCAAGCTTCGAGCGCGCGGCCGGGTCGCGCTCGAAGACCATCTGAAAATCCTCTTTTATGACCTTCAGCAATGTAAACATCTGTCGGGGCAAGGGGATTTGAACCCCTGACCTCTTGCACCCCAAGCAAGCACTCTATCCAGGCTGAGCTATGCCCCGAGACTTATTCCTTAATAATATGCAGCAGCGATTCCAAATCTCTCTTGATCTTGACAAGCACCTTTTTCTCACCGGGGTCGATTTTTTCCGCGTGGGCGGTCGCATGAGCCGGCGCCTGCGAATGGGCAAAGACGTCGAGCTGTTTCGACACCTGGGCCTGATGCTCCTCTTTTGCGCCCTCGATGCGTCCCAGATCCTTCAGACGTCTACGCGCCCCGTCTATCGTGAAACGCTCGTCGTAGAGCAGCCTCTTGATGGAGACCAAGAGCTCGACGTCGCGCCTCTTGTAAAGCCTTTGCCCCGATTTGGATTTGGATGGCTTGATATCCTGAAATTCAGATTCCCAATAGCGAAGCACATACGGCTTTACGCCGACGATATCGCTCACCTCGCCGATGCGGAAATATAACTTGTTGGGTATTTCCTGCATCTTTGCCATAAATTAAGCCTCGCTTTGTCCTTTGTTTAAGGCCGCCTTGAGCACCTGGCTGGGTCTGAAGGTCATGACCTTGCGCGCCGAGATTTCGATCTCCTCGCCCGTCTGCGGATTGCGCCCGATGCGGGGACGTTTCTGGCGGACGACAAAGTTGCCGAAACCGGAGATCTTTATCTTCTCACCCTTCTCCAGCGTTTCCTTCATCGTGTCGAACACGAGTTCCACGATCTCAGCCGACTCCTTTTTCGAAAACCCCACCTTCTCGTAAATCTGCTCGATGATGTCCGCCTTCGTCATGGCATCCTCCTTGCCCGCCGACGGTATAGTGGCGGGCTTTTCATTTTATGTTCTCAAAACGGCGCCCAAATTCTTTTCGAGCGCCCTGATTATCGTTTCGTGGCCCGTATTCACCTCTTCATCCGTCAATGTGCGCTCAGGCGATGCATAGCGGATCGTGTAGGCCATGCTCTTTTTGCCTTCGGAGATTCCCTTCCCGCGGTAGACGTCGAAGATCGCAACTTCTGTAACAAGCGACACGCCCGAATTCTGGATCACCTTCAAAATCTCTACGGACGGGGTCTTCTCGTCGACTATGATCGCAAGATCACGCTCCACAAACGGGAACTTTGAAAGCTCCGAGAACTGCGGCCGTTCGCCAAGCGAAAGACCCGCAAGCGTTTCGAAATCCAGCTCGAAAACATAGCAGTCGTTTTCAAGATCCCAGACCCTGGCGATGTCCTGTTTGAGCTCGCCCACGAAACCCACGCGCCGGTTGGAAACAAGCACGACGGCCGATTTGCCGGGATGAAGGAACGGGTACTCATCTCCCCTTTGCCAGACGGCCAGCTTTCCGAGATTCAAGGTGTTCAAGACCGCCTCAACCGCCCCCTTTGCGTCGTAGAAATCGACGATATCTTTGGAGCCGTCCCAGCTGCCGATTTTTCTTCTGCCCGCCATGACGCCGGCCAGCCTTAACGGCTCTTCGAGAGCGCCAGCGACCGGGCGGTGGAACACACGGCCCGTCGCAAAAAGTCTGACATCGGTCCGCTGGCGGCTTATGTTTGTGGCGGCTGCCTTCAAGAGCCCGGGCAGAAGAACCGCTCTCATCACGGATTCTTCAGTCGAAAGCGGATTCGTGATTTCGATCGGGGCCGGCGCAAAACCCGTAAATGGTTCGTGATCTTTCGCAGCCGCAAACGACATCAGGACGGCCTCGGAAAAACCGCAACCGACGAGGGCTTCTCGCGCGGCGCTCTTTTTTGCAAAATATTTTGGCAGGGAAATGGGCGCGGCCTTCGCCTGAGGCATCGTCGCCTGAAAACGATGGTACCCGTAAAGGCGCGCGATCTCTTCTATCACGTCGATCGGCCTTGTTATGTCCGGGCGGTAAGTTGGAACTGTGAGTGCCAGCGCCTTCGGCTGCTTTGCCGACTTCATCCCGAGCCTTTCACAGATAGCCTTGGCCTCCGGAAGTTTTATATCGATGCCCAGAATTCTTTTGATCTCGGAGGCCTCAAGTTTCACTTTGACTGGCAAAATTTTCTGCGGCTTGAGATCTATGAAATCGACCGTCGGCGTGCCGCCCGCAATTTCGCAGATGATTTCCGTCACGCGGTTCAACACATTCACGGTGCCGGCCGGATCCACGCCCCTCTCGAACCTTCTTGAGGATTCCGACGAAAGCCCCAGCCTCTTGGCCGTGCGCCTGATGCCGGTCGGCTCGAAATATGCGCTCTCCAAAACGATCGTTGTGGTCGAATCGGAGACCTCGGAATTTTTGCCGCCCATGATGCCGGCCAGGGCAACACCACCCTCCCCGTCGCAGATTAAAAGATCGGAGGGGAGAATTTTTCTCATCTCGCCGTCAAGGGTCATGAAATTCGAAGACTCCCTGAAATTTTGCACTACGATTTTCTTGCCTCTCAAAAACCTGTAATCGAACGCATGGAGAGGCTGGCCCGTTTCCAGCATGACGTAATTGGTCGCATCGACAACATTGTTGATGGGCCTGACACCGCAGGAGACCAATCGCCTGACAATCCATGCGGGCGACGGCCCGATGCGAACTCCGTCTATGACGCGCAGAGAGTACCTTGGACAACCCTTCGGGGATTTCACGCTGACTGTTATGAAATCCGCCATCCTCTTTTTGCCCTTCAAGGACTTTGGCCGCTTCACGCGAAGGCTCTTTTTCGTGAACGCCGCCACTTCCCTTGAAACGCCCATGATAGACAGACAATCGGCCCTGTTCGGAGTAACACCGATCTCAAAGATGGTGTCTTGCCCTTGCGTCTCTATCGACTCCACCTCAAGCCCGCCCATCGTGAGAAGATCGGCCAGGGCTTCCGGCTTCATCCGGATATCGACAAACTCTTTTAACCAATCAATCGATACTCTCATTTAAAACTGCTCCAAAAATCTCAAATCGTTCTCATAGAAGAGACGAATGTCATTGATGCCGTACAGGAGCATCGCCACGCGTTCGATACCCATGCCGAATGCAAAGCCGGTGATCTTTGCAGGATCGTAGCCCACGGTTTTGAAAACCTCGGGGTCGACCATGCCGCAGCCCAATATCTCCATCCAGCCGGTGTTTTTGCACACGCGGCAACCGGTCCCGCCGCACATCACGCATGATATATCGACTTCCGCCGAAGGCTCCGTGAACGGGAAGAAACTCGGGCGGAAACGAACGCCGTGCTTTTCGCCGAAAACTTTTTTGCAGAACACCGTGAGCACACCCTTCAGATCGCCGAAGGTGATGCCACAATCCACCATCAGACCTTCCACCTGATGAAACATCGGCGAATGGGAGACGTCGCTGTCGCGGCGATAGACCGCACCCGGCGCTATCATAAAGATGGGCGGCTTTGCGCGTTCCATCACGCGGACCTGCACCGGCGATGTGTGCGTCCTCAAGAGAAGATCGCCCGTCACATAGAAAGTGTCCTGCATGTCGCGCGCGGGATGATCCTTGGGGACGTTCAAACCTTCGAAGTTGTAGTAGTCGGTTTCGATCTCGGGGCCTTCAAAAACGGAAAAACCCATGCCCGTGAAAACATCCACGACATAGTCCATCGCCTGGGAGACGGGATGGCGATGGCCGGGATTCACCACGCGCCCCGGGAGCGTGATATCGATTCTCTCTTTCGATATCGCGTGCTCCATGCTCTTTTTCGCGAGCCTTTCGATTCTGAGTTCTATCTCGCTCGAAAGGGCGTTCTTGAGATCGTTTATCTGCCTGCCCACAACAGGACGCTCCGATGCGTCGAGCGATCCCATTTCAGTGAGAAGCGCGGGCACCGCACCCTTCCTGCCGAGATACTTGATGCGCCACTTCTCAGCCGCGTCGACGTCTGCGACGACCGCGACCTCGTGCAGCGCCTCCCGCTTAACATCTTCGATCTTTTTTATAAGATCTTCTCTCATGCGCTCTTCGCAAAATTTGCGACAGCGGCAAAATCCTTCGGATTGGCTACCGCAAGCTCTGCAAGCATCTTCCGGTTAAGCACAACGCCTTTCTTTTTCAGGTTTCCGACCAGGCGGCTGAAAGATATTCCGTTCTCCTTCGCTGCCGCGCCGACTCTCGTCTGCCACAGCCCGCGAAACTCGCGCTTCTTGAGCTTGCGGCCGACGTATGCGTACGCCAGGCCCTTGTCCACCGCTTCGGACGCGGTGCGCAGCAGCCGGTGACGGCCGCCGAAGTAGCCCTTCGCCTGTTTCAAGATCGCCCTTCTGCGTCTTGTACCTCTCGGACCTCTTTTAACTCTTGGCATCTAACCCTCCTCCTTAACCATACGGCAGAAGCTGCCTCAACTTCGCCATGTCGCCCGATGCTGCGTACGACTTGCTGCGAAGGCGCCTCTTCTGCTTTCTAGTTTTCGATGATAAAATGTGGCGCAGCTTGGAACGTTTCATCTTCACCTTTCCGCTCTTGGTGAAAGAAAAGCGTTTAGCCGCCGACCGTTTCGTTTTCATTTTTGGCATTTTCTTCGTCTCCTTTTTTATTTACTCTTTTTAGCGGGCCCTACGATCATGCTCATCATGCGGCCCTCAAGTTTTGGAAACTGCTCCACCTCTCCCAGCTCTGCGATCTCCTTCACTATGCGGTCCATCCGTTCCCTTCCGATATTCACGTGTGCCATCTCTCTGCCACGGAACCTAACCGTCACTTTGACTTTGTCGCCCTCTTCCAGGAACCGTTTTATGTGCCTGAGTTTCGTTTGAAGGTCGTGCTCGTCGGTCGCGGGCCTCATCTTGATCTCTTTTGTGCGAACGACGATCTGATGTTTTTTAGCTTCGTGCCGTTTTTTTGCCTGTTCGTACTTGTACTTTCCGTAGTCCATTATCTTGCAAACAGGCGGGCGGGCCGTCGGTGAAATCTCTACCAGATCAAGGCCCGCCTCTTCCGCCCTCTTGAGCGCCTCTGGCGTTATGAAAACTCCGAGCTGCTCGCCTTCCGCTCCGATCAGGCGGATTTCCGGGACACGAATTCGGCGATTGATACGAAGATCATTTCGCCCACTACCTCCCCTTGGTTCGATAAAGCACCTCCCTTTCAGCGTTTCTCTTTTATATCTTCTTCAATTACCTGCGAGAATTTATCGACCGGCATAACGCCCAGATCGCCCTTTTTGCGTGAGCGCACGGCTACGGAATTTGCCGCCGCCTCTTTGCCGCCGATCACGAGCATGTACGGGATCTTCTGAAGCTCCGCCTCCCTGATCTTGAGGCCCAACTTTTCGTTCCGGCAGTCCAGCTCGACGCGCACGCCCTCTTTCTTCAGGCGGTCGCGAACGCCTTTTGCATACTCCTCTTGAGCATTTGTGATCGTAAGAAGGATCGCCTGCACGGGTGCGAGCCACACCGGAAAATCGCCGGCGTAGTGCTCGACCAGGACTCCGAAGAAACGTTCCAGGCTTCCCAACAGTGCGCGGTGCACCATGTAGGGCCTGTGCTTTTGGCCGTCCGCACCGACGTAGCTCATGTCAAAACGCTCGGGCAGGTTGAAATCGAATTGAATCGTGGTCATCTGCCACTCGCGACCCAACGCATCTTTTATCTTGAGATCGATCTTCGGGCCATAGAACGCACCGCCACCCTCGTCCAGTTCGTAATCCATGTTTTCAGCTTTGGCTGCGTTCTTCAATGCTGCGATGGCCTTGTCCCAGCGCTCGGGCTCGCCGACGGCCTTTTCGGGGCGTGTCGCGAGATAGGCCTTGATCTGCGTGAAGCCGAACGATTTCCACATGAACAAAGAGAAACGGAGAACTTCTCGTATCTCGTCTTCGATCTGCTCGGGCGTGCACACGATGTGCGCGTCATCCTGCGTGAAACCCCTCACGCGGAGAAGCCCGTGCAGCACGCCGCTTTTTTCATAGCGGTAAACGGTGCCCAGCTCCGCCCACCTCAAAGGAAGATCGCGGTAGGAACGCATGCGCGATTTGTAGACCATGATGTGGAACGGACAGTTCATGGGCTTGATGAAGTAATCGTTCCCGTCGATGTCCATCGGTGAGTACATGCTGTCGCGGTAGAAATCGAGATGGCCCGAGGTCTCCCACAACGTCTTGCGGCCGATGTGCGGCGTGAAGAGAATGTCGTATCCGTTCTTGTAGTGCTCCTGCTTCCAGAAAGTTTCAACAGCGTCGCGTATGCGCCCGCCCTTGGGATGCCAGAGAATCAGCCCCGCGCCGTATTCGTCCATCGTCGAGAAGAGATCGAGCTCCGTACCCAGTTTTCGATGATCGCGTTTGGCCGCCTCCTCAAGCATCGAAAGATAATCGGTGAGCTCCTTCTTCGAAAAAAACGCCGTTCCGTAGATCCGGTTCAGCTGCCGGTTCTTTTCATTCCCACGCCAGTACGCGCCGGCGACCTTGAGCAACTTAAACGCCTTGACTTCTTTTGTGTTCGAAACGTGCGGGCCACGGCACATATCCACAAAATTTCCGTGCGTGTAAATTATGGCCTTGTCACCCTCAAGCTCACTTAACATCTCAAGCTTGTAGGGTTCGTCCAGTTTTTCAAAGATCTCTTTCGCCTCGGCCTTCGAGACTTCTTTTCTTTCAAAGGGAACGGCCGATTTCACGATCTCTTCCATGACCTTCTCGATTTTTACGAGGTCTTCCGGCGTGAAACCCTTTGGATAGTCGAAATCGTAGTAGAAACCGTCCTCGATTGCGGGACCGATCGCGAGCTTTGCATCCGGAAAGAGGCGCTTGACCGCATCGGCCATGACGTGCGCGGCCGAGTGCCTGAGCGTCTCCAACTCGATCAACTTTTGGTCATCTTTTTGGGTCACTTTGTGGGCGTAGCTGGACTTGAACCAGCGACCCCTTCCATGTCAAGGAAGTACTCTAGCCAACTGAGCTATACGCCCGATACAACTAAGGAAATACGACTAGAGAAATACCGCAAAAATGTCAAGATAATTGAATTTTAACAAAAAAATCCACAGCCTCTTAAGCTGTGGATCATAATACTTCATATAAAGGCGTATTCTGAAAGCATTTATTGATACGCTTTTTTCAGGAACTCGGCTATTACGCCCTTCGGAACATTGCCCACCAGCTGCCCCAAATTCTGTCCGTTTTTGAAAAGGTAGATGGTGGGTATTGAACGAATCCCAAAGCGGGCCGCCACCCCCGGATTTTCATCCACGTTCACCTTGCACACCTTGATTTTTCCCGCTTGCTCGTCGGCAACGACTTCCATGGTGGGAGTCAAGGCCATGCACGGACCGCACCACGCCGCCCAGAAATCCACAAGAACGGGCACGCTCGATTGAATCACCTCCGCCTCGAAGTTTTGATCCGTCACTTCATGAATGTTCTTCCCGGCCATTGACGCCTCCTTAGCAAGGTTTTTGACGCCGAAACATTTAGGTTCAGAAACGATAGAAGTCAAAGAATTTTTCATTAGAACATGAATCTTCTGCGGCTGATATTCTGCATCATCCCCAGCGCGATCAAGACCGCAATGACCGATGAACCGCCATAGCTCATGAGCGGAAGCGTGACGCCGGTCAAGGGCATCAACCCCAACACACCGCCTAAGTTTATCACCACCTGCCAGAAGAGCATCGCCACTATTCCTATCGCCAGAAAAATGCCGAAACGTTCGCGCGCCTTGGAGGCGATCTCGACTCCCATAAGCAAAATAGCCCCGAACAGTCCCAAGATGACGAGGCTCCCCAAAAACCCCCACTCCTCCGCAAGGACGGGAAAGATGAAATCAGTGTGGCGTTCGGGCAGATAGCGCAACTTGTTGATGTTCCCTTTGAGATAGCCTTTTCCGAAAATCTTTCCGGAGCCGACTGCGATCTTCGACTGCATGAGATGATAGCCGCTCCCCCTTATGTCGGTCTCGGGATGGACAAAAGTGAAGATGCGGTTGCGCTGATACTCTTTCAGGCCGAACTGGTATATCGTGCCGGAAGCTACGATCCCCACTATGAGCAGGAGGATTATCGTCCCCCACCTTATCTTGGCAAACATCGCAAGGGAAAAGAAAATGAGTATAAGAAAGAGCGAAGAACCCATATCGCCCTGCGCGACGATAAGGGCGAACGGGATTGCCATGAGAAGCGCCGGCTTGAACATGTCCCGGAGCGTAAAGCCCTCGGGGTTGGGGTGGTCGCTGTAGAAGCGCGCCGCAACGAGTATGAAGGCCAGTTTTGCAAATTCCGCCGGCTGAATCGAAAATCCGCCCAGTTGCAGCCAGCCGGTTGTGCCCCTCACCACATTTCCAAAAAACAGCGATGCTAACAGAAGCACGTTCACCGCTATATATATGTAGAAGGCGATGCGGTGAAATATCCTGTAATCGATGAAGGATACGACAAACATCAAGATCAGGCCCACCGCCATCCAGACAAGTTGCGACCAGAACAGCGCCATCGACGGTCCCTCTTCTCCCCAGAAATAGACGGCGCTGTAGAGATTGACGAGGCCTATGACTATAAGACCACAGGTCACGTAAAAAAACGGCCAGTTGAAATTTTCAAATCTCTTTTCCATAATTTTTACCGATCACTGACTCTGCGATTCCTTCTCGACGTCAAAATATTTCTGCATCATCGCGCCGACTATCGGTGCGGCCGCAGATGCGCCGAATCCGCCATGCTCGACAACAACCGCGGCGGCTATCTCGGGATCGTCCGCGGGCGCGAAACCTATGAACCACGCATGGTCGCGGCACTTCTCGCCTATGCAGGCAACCTTGCTGTCAAGCTGAACAACCTGGGCGGTCCCGGTCTTGCCCCCCATCTTGACAGGATACGTGCTAAGGCGGTGTCCCGTTCCGCCCGGCTCGGCGACAACACCTATCATACCATCGCGCACCAGTTTCAAGACATCCTTTGAAATCGGAATGTCTTCATCTTCAGATTTTTCCGGCTTCCATTCGTAGACCTGCTCGCCTTTCGCATCGTAGGCGGCCTTGACCATGTGCGCGTGAAGTTTCTTGCCGCCGTTCGCAATGTAGGCGGCGACAAGCGCGTTTTGAAGCGGCGTCACAAGATCGTAACCCTGTCCCACCGCGATGGAGAGCGTCTCACCCTCCTGCCACGGTATCCCGAAACGTTTTTCTTTCCATTCTGAAGTTGGAACCAGACCGCTCCGCTCGTCGGACAGTTTGATACCGGTCTTTTCTCCCAAACCCAAAAGCTTTGCATATTTTGCCAATCTGTCGACGCCGAGCTTCAGACCCAGCTGATAGAAATAGACGTCGCAGGATTGGACGATCGCCCGATGCAGGCTTATCGCCCCGTGGCCGCCCTTCGCCCAGCAGTGATACGCTCGCCCGCCGTACATGAGGGCGCCTCCGCAGTGAAGATTCTGATCCGGCTTGACCACCCCTTCCGCCAGAGCGGCGACCGCGTTGACCGGCTTGTACGTGGAGCCGGGGGGATATGCGCCCTGGATCGCGCGATTGATAAGAAAACCTCTGGGGTCTTTTGAGATTTCGAGCCAATAGTCGCCTCCCTCGGGAGAGGCAAGTTTATTCAAATCGAATGAGGGCGAGCTGTACATCGCCACTATCCCGCCGTCTTTCGCGTTGACGACAACCGCCGCACCACGTTTCCCTTTTGCGATTGCGTTCGCGTTTTCGCCCGTGCCTTCAAAAAAAGATTGCGCGACTTCCTGAACGTCGCGATCCACGGTGAGGACCAGACTGTCGCCAGGGATTGCGTGCTTCTCTTCCAGCTGGGTTGAAATGCCCTCGTACTCAATTTCACGGCCCACGGCGTTCACGACGTGCTGCTCGTAGCCGTCGTAGCCTCTGAGCATGAGATCCCACATCTCCTCGATGCCCCTCAACCCCACCTGATCGCCGATGAAGTAGCGGTGGGGATAGAGTTTCTGAAAGCGATCGAGACGCCCAGTATCTATCTCGCGAACGTAACCTATGAGGTGGGGCGCCAGCGTTCCGTTAGGGGCGGTGCGCTGATAGCGGACAGCTACATCGACTCCGCGGAAATCGTCGGGGTCCTCCGCATTGTACCATGGACCTTTTCTCACACGGATTGCAGCGACCTCGTCGCGCGAAACGTCGTTCTTGATCGAAATTTGCTGATAAGGGGCCTGTGAAGTTCTGGTCTTCCACTTTGCCTCGATGGCCTCCACAGGCATGTTCAAATATCTGGAGAGCGTGGCGAAAACTTTTGGCGGATCGACAACATACTGCGGGATGATGACTATATCGAATGAAGGCCTGCTCTCCACGAGCAGCTGCCCCCTTCTGTCGAACATCATGCCGCGGACCGCCTGCACCGTGCTTTCCTTGATACTGTTTTCAGTGGAGAAGAAGCGGTAAAAATCGCCCTTGAGAACCTGCAGATAATATAGTCTTGCGAGGACGATGAAAAGGAAGACAACGACGATCCAGATAGCGTATCCGAACCGGTGCTCGACGTCTGCTGTGTATTCATGCGTAAGATCCACGGCGCATCACTCCAGAACAAGTCCTTTGGGCCTGAATAATTTTTCCCACGTGAGAGAGTCCAGCCTTCTCAAGAGCGGTATCATGAAAAGCCCCACCGCCGCATCGAAGAGAGCCTGCGGTCCGCAAATCTTTCCCAGGACTTCGACAAAGGAGAGATTGCCGGACCAGACAAAAACAAGAAGCACGGTGATCACTTTGTTCAAAAGACTTGCGAGACCCACCCACACAAAACGGGCGAGCCAGATTTCGATCGATATCTTCGCAACGATCGTCCGGATAAAGCCGTAAACGACGACCAGCGAGAAAACGGCAAGACCGAACGGCGCCATTGAAGTGACATCGAGAAGTGCGCCCATGATCACAACCGAGGCAATGGCACCGCGCTGATCATCGGCCAGTGCGATGGCGATAACCGCCATCAGTATGAGATCGAAACGGATGAGGGTAGTCGGAAAATAGGCGAGCCACGTGCTCTCAAGAACAACCGCTATGATGCCGTAGACAAGGAAGAGCCAGATGCGCCTCACGACCCCTCCCCCGCATTCGGATCTGCCTGTTTCAGAAGGACCAAAACTTCCTGTGTAGATTGGAAATCCTCGAACGGCACGACATCGGCCTCCTGAAAGACACCGTATCTGGAGGAGACGACATCGTGAAGCGTGCCGATGGCGATGCCGGGTGGGTATATCTGATCGAACCCCGACGTGACGACAACGTCGCCTTCCTGCACGTCGGAGACGCGTCTCAGATATTCGAGCCGCGAAATGAAGGCCGATCCTCCTCTGAGCTCCGTCCTGCGGGCAGTTCCCACAAGCAGGCCCCTCGCGCGCGACCTCTGGATGATGACATCCACCGAGCTGTTTGGGTCCGTTATGAGAAGAACCTGGGCGATGTGCGACGAAGCGAGCCCGACACGCCCGACCAGTCCTCTGGGGCCGATCACAGGCATCAGGACGTCAACCCCGTCCTTCAGCCCCTTGTTTATCGTAAAACTTTTGAACTCGGATCTCGGATCGTTTGCGATCACGCGGGCAACGACGGTCTCGTAAGGAAGCGTCTCCTTGTAGCTCAAGAGCTCGCGGAGACGCTCGTTCTCCTGCCTTGTTTCCTGCGCATTCGTGAGCAGACCCTCGAGTCTGGCATTGACCTGCTTTAACTGCTGGTTCTCTTTCTCCACACCCACAAGAGAAATGTAGCCGTTCCAGACCGAGCCGCCAAGCTCCGAGATATTTGTGACGACCACTTCAAACGGCGTGAGGAGATTGAGCAGCGCGGATTCGTACCACCTTGCGCGGCTCGCCTTCTGGGAGGCCAGCGAAAAAAAGACAAGGGCCACGATTAATGGAATGAGAAAATTGAGAAGTTTCTTTTTCCCGGCAAACCAGCTCATAAGAAACGGGCTCGGGGTTTAGGTAATCGTGATTCCGCGGTACAAGTCAAGCTGGTCGAGTGCACGGCCCGATCCCAGAACAACGCAGGTCAGAGGATCGTCCGCAACTACTACCGGCAGCCCGGTTTCCTCGCGGAGGAGGATGTCGAGATTTCTTAAGAGTGCGCCGCCGCCTGTGAGGACTATTCCCTTATCGACTATGTCGGCCGAAAGTTCGGGAGGCGTGCGCTCAAGCGTGATCTTCACGGCCTCGACGATAGCGTTGACGGGCTCGACTATCGCCTCTCTGATCTCTTCGGAATTGACTTCAAGGGTCTTGGGTACGCCGGCGATCAGATCGCGTCCCTTGATTTCCATCGTGCGGATCTCGCCGTCGGGATATGCGGTGCCGATTGCGATCTTCACCGCCTCTGCGGTTCTCTCGCCGATCAGCATATTGTACTTGCGCTTGAGGTAATGGATGATCGCCTCGTCCATCTTGTCGCCGGCGATGCGTATCGATTTTGAAAACACGATGCCTGCCATGGAAATAACCGCGACTTCCGTTGTGCCGCCGCCGACATCGACCACAAGATTTCCCGAGGGTTCCGTGATCGGAAGACCTGCGCCTATCGCGGCGGCCATGGGCTCTTCGATGAGATAAACTTCACGCGCGCCAGCCGATTCCGCCGATTCGCGAACGGCCCGCTTTTCCACTTCGGTGACACCGAACGGGATGCACACGATGACACGGGGCCTCACCAGAGTTCTGCGGTTGTGCGCTTTTCTTATAAAATAGCGGAGCATCGCCTCCGTGACTTCAAAATCGGCTATGACTCCGTCTTTCATCGGGCGGATCGCTTCGATTGAGCCGGCGGTGCGGCCCAACATCTCTTTGGCCTCTTTGCCGACGGCCAGCACGCGTTTGATTCCGCGTGAATCGCGCTGGACGGCGACGACGGACGGTTCCGCCGCGACAATTCCCTTTCCCTTCACGTAGACAAGGGTGTTCGCCGTGCCGAGATCAATCGCGAGATCATTGGAGAAAATGCCAAGTATTGGATCTAGAATCATAGTGCACGGCGTCTATCAAAGCACCCGGTAAAGATCAACAAAATTGTTGATTTATAAGCCCCCTTTCGTTACTTTCACTCAACTCAAAAAAAGGGGTGAACTATGCTTGATGTCTTGAGAAAACACGCGTCTTCATGGCTTATAAAGTTCATTCTCGGCGCTATCATAATATCCTTTGCATTTTTCTTCGGATATAACCGTATGACCCGCGCCAAACGGTCGATTGCGGGGCTCACCCCCGGACAACCCGCTGCCATTGTGAACGGGGTGGAGATATCCGAAACAGAGTTCCATTTCTTCTTCGAACGCAACCTCGAGCGCCTCAAAGAGACCTTCAAGGATCCGTCCATGGCGGGATCGCTGCAAAAGTTTGCGCAGAACCTGACACTGCAGCAGCTCGTCCAGCGCGAGATCATGTTTCAGACTGCCGGCAAACTGGGGATCCACATAACCGACGAGCAGCTCGCGGCCACAATAAAGAAAAACTCTGAGCTCATAAGGGACGGCGAGTTCGATCCTATATTCTATCGCCATCAGTATCTGCCCTACTTTGAAAACCGCTTTGGGATAAATTATGAAGATATGGTGAGGCAGGACCTCGCCATCGACACATTGCAATCGCTTCTTGCGAACGTGGACGCGAAACCGGCAACTGAAACCGAATCGGCGCTCTGGACATTCGAGGTCGTCACTTTAACTCCCACAAAGCTGGTAGAGGAAAAGGTCGCGAAAGATCTTGAAGATGCAAAGGCCATTGCCGAATCGTTTGCATCTTCAAAAGACTGGAAGGGTCTTGCAAAAAAAGTGCGCGCCGATGTGAAAACCGTCGGCCCGATCACGATATCCGAGCGAACAAAGATCTTGAGCGGCCGCGGTAATTTCGAGGATTTCCAGAAAATCTTCATGCTGAACGAAACGAAGCAGGTAATAGACAAGCCCATTGAAAGCGGCGACGCTCTCTTCGTCGTGCGCTTCGTCGAAAAAAAGGCCTCCCCTGTAAAGGCCGCTGAGGAAAGGAGATCGGGTTTCCTTGACGAGTGGCTGCAAGGGGAGATGAAAGCGGCGAAGATCACGACATTCCTGCAGCCCGAATAAAATCTTTATGTTTGCCTATCTCAGAGCCCTCAAAGAAGCGGGCGGCCTCGTATATGAAGTCGGCGGAACGGTCCGCGACCGGCTCATGGGCCATCCGCCAAAGGACCGCGACTATATCGTCTGCCGCCTCACGATAAAGCAGCTGACGCAGATACTCGCCCCTTTCGGCAAGGTCGCACAGGTGGGACAGGCGTTCGGCGTCGTCAAATTCACGCCGCATCAGACTCCTTCTCAGGTGATCGATTTTTCGCTGCCGCGCAAGGAGCGCTCCACCGGTGTCGGCCACCGCGATTTCGAGGTCGACTTCGATCCATCCCTTCCCGTTGAGGCCGATCTGGCAAGACGCGATTTTACGATCAACGCGATGGCCATGATGATGGATACCGAAGATATCACGGACCCGTTCGGCGGCAGGCGCGATCTTGAGGCAAAGCTCTTGAGACAGGTCTTTCCAAAAGCGTTCGAAGAGGACCCGTTAAGACTCTTGCGGGCGATCCAGTTCGCCGCGCGCTTCGGGCTGGCGATCGAAGACGAGACATGGGCATCGATGAAAAAAAACGCAAAACTCATCGAGAGCGTGTCGCCGGAACGCATCGCGGAGGAGATAAGAAAACTGTTCCTCGCGCACAAACCGTCCGCAGGATTCGATCTCATGGGAGAGTGCGGACTTCTCGCTCACATTTTCCCTGAGGTGGACGCGATAAAAGGGATCGAGCAGGACAAGCAGCCGGGCGACGACGTTTACGGCCACACGATGCGTTCGCTCGATGCCGCGAGAAGCGATCACGCCATTACAAACAGGGGGAATATAGAACTCATGTTTTCCGTGTTGCTGCACGATATCGGAAAATCGCAGACGTCGCGCTATCACGAACCGTCCAAGCGCATAGTTTTTTTCGGCCATCAGATGGCGTCGGCAAGAATGGCGCGAAAGATCCTCAAAAGGCTGCGTGTCGAGACGATCGGCGTCAACCCGAAAAATGTCGTGAACCTGATCGAAAATCACATGTTCGAGACAAAGGCGTTTTTCTCCGACAAGGCGATCCGCCGCTTCATAAACAAAGTCGGCAAGGATCACATATTCATGCTCATCGATTTGAGGCTCGCCGATAACCGCGGCGGCAAACATCCTCAGGGCATAAAGGGCGTGGAGAAACTCAGAAAACGCATCCAGGAAGAGTTGGACAAAAAACCCCCGTTCGGCCCGGGTGACCTTGCGGTCGACGGCCACGATATTATGGAGGCCGGCGTCCCCGAGGGGCCGATGATTGGAGCGATCCTTGGAGAGCTTGTCGATGCTGTTTTAGACGATCCGAATTTGAACACGCGGGAACAACTGCTTGCACTGGTTGCAAATTTGAGCCAGAATTCGGCCGAACTTTTGGAACAATGGAAAAAGAAAAGATCAGAATCAGGAAAGAAGAGTTCCCAAAACCTAGAAGGCGCTGGGAAAGGAGCCCCACAACACAAGTGACCCCCTCCAAAAAGACTTACAAGCGGGGCCGCGCAAAGACGAACGCCAGAAAGCAGATAGAAAATGGTCTCAAAAAGTAAAACCACAAAAGTTCAAAAACTTGAAGCGGCGGGCGACGCGCTCGCGGCCAAGGGGGATTACAAAAAGGCGCTCAAGAAATACCGCCAGGCCGTGAAAGACGAACCCGATCGCCCGGGCCTCTACGACAAACTCATCGAGGCCCATGAAAAGGCAAAACCGTCTTGGGAAAAGAAGGATTTTGTGGAATCGCTTTCGTGGACGATGAAAAAGCAGGAGATCGAGGAGCCGGCCATAAAACAGGTGCATGCCAAGCTTACGCCCGAGTGGAAGAAGGCCGTCGACGTGGCCGTGAAGCTCATGAACGCGCCGGAGGGCGACGAGGCAAAACTGACGGAGGAGCTTGTGTCCATGGGCGAAATCGGAACTCGCGTGCTGATAGAGCTTTTGCGCATGGCGAAACCGAAGGGTGAGACAACTTGAGAAGAGGTGAACGATGAAAAAGGTGGGGCTTACAGGAAACATCGGAACCGGAAAAACAACCGTCGCCTGGATGTTTGAGGAACAGGGGGCGAAACTTCTGAACGCGGATACCATCTCACACGAGGCGATCGCGCCTCAGAGCACGGTCTGGAAACAGCTCTTCGACCGCTACGGCAAGAGGATAATGCTGCAAGACCATGTGATCGACAGAAAAGCCCTAGCGGGAATAATCTTCAGCGACGACATCGAGAGAAAATTCGTCGAGTCGATAATCCATCCCAAGGTTCACGAGGAACTGACCAAGCGAATAGCGGACTTGAGGCGCAACGGCACGCAGCTGCTCATAGTCGAGGTTCCTCTCCTTTTCGAAACCAAGTGGGACAAAGAGATGGATTCGATAATTGTGGTGAGCTGCGATCTTGAACAACAGATCAAAAGATGCCAGGACAAATTCGGCCTCTCGCGGGAAGATGTGCTTTTGAGAATTAAAGCGCAGCGTCCGATCGAAGAAAAGATCACGAAAGCGGATTACATCGTGGATAACTCGGGCTCAATGAACGAGACGTTCATACAGGTCCGCAGGATCTATTCCGCGCTCATGAAAGGCGAGTTCCGCGCCAAAAAATGATTACTCGTTGTCTACGGGCCCTTTGTAATCCAGCGCTTCCTTGCGCGACAGCCTGATCTTGTTATTTTCCTTATCGATCTCTATGCATTTGACGATGATCACGTCGCCAACCTTCACAACGTCCGTCACCTGCTTCACCCTTGAAGCCTCAAGCTGCGAGATGTGCACAAGACCGTCGACCTTGGGGAATATCTCCACAAAGGCTCCGAAGTCCGTCGTGCGGACGACCTTGCCCCTGTAATATTTGCCGACTTCCGCCTCAGCCGTATATGCACGGACGAGTTTTATGGCCCTGTCCCCCGATTCCTGATTCGTGGCGCCGATCACTACCGTGCCGTCGTCCTCGATATCGACCGTGGCTCCCGTTTCCTCTATGATCTTTCTGATATTTTTGCCGCCGGGACCTATCAGATCGCCGATTCGATCGACGGGTATCTTGAGGATAGTGAGCTTGGGGGCGAAAGGTGAAAGCGTAGGCCTTGGCTGGGAAAGCGCCGTATCCATGCGATCCAGAATGAACAGGCGCCCTTCGCATGCCTGCCTCAGGGCCTTCGCCAGAACCTCTTCAGTGAGACCCGCGATCTTTATATCCATCTGCATCGCGGTGATTCCGCTCCTTGTGCCGGCGACTTTGAAGTCCATGTCGCCCAGATGATCTTCGTCACCCAGGATGTCGGACAAGATCACCGTGTGATCGCCCTCTTTGATGAGCCCCATCGCGATGCCGGCGACAGGCGCCCTGATCGGCACTCCGGCGTCCATGAGCGAGAGCGATGAACCGCACACCGTCGCCATCGACGACGATCCGTTCGACTCAAGAATCTCGGACACGAGCCTTATCGTATATGGGAAAGTGTCTTCTTTAGGAAGGACACGCTTGATCGCCCTTTCTGCCAGCGCACCGTGGCCCACGTCTCTCCTGCTGGGACCGCGAAGGAACTTCACCTCGCCCACCGAGAACGGCGGGAAATTGTAGTGGAGCATGAAGCGCTTGTAATACTCGCCGCCAAGATCGTCGATCAACTGCTGGTCCTCTTTTGTTCCGAGGGTCGTCACCGCAAGCGCCTGCGTCTCGCCGCGCGTGAAAAGCGAAGAGCCGTGTGTGCGCGGAAGCAGGCTCACCTCGCAGGTAATGGGCCGGATCTCGGTGGATTTTCGCCCGTCGATGCGTTTGCCTTCATCGAGGATCATCTTGCGCACGAGGTGATAGCGCTCCTCTTCGAAGATCGCCTTCACCTTCTTGCACATATCCGTTTCATCTCCCTCAGGGACGATCGCCGTAAGGAGTTCGTCCTTCACGGCATCGATCGCTGCATAGCGCTCCTGCTTCGTGGGGATAGTGACCGCTTCACGCAGTTTCTTGCCCAAAAGTTCTCTAACCTTTTTCTGCAGTTCGCCGTCAAGTTGAGGCGCGGTGATTTCAACTTTTTTCCTGCCGAGCTTCTTTGCCATCTCTTCCTGCAGCGCAATGGCCGGCTGCATCTCGCGGTGCGCAAAACCAATCGCGGCTATCATGTCCTCTTCGGAGACTTCATTTGCTCCGCCTTCAACCATTACCACCGCCTCTTTGGAACCGGCGACGATGATGTCGAGATCGGATGTCTCAACCTGCTCTGACGTGGGATTCAAAATGAATTTTCCGTCGATGCGCCCGACTCTCACACCCACGATGGGGCCGAGAAACGGCGCCTCGGAGAGACAGAGTGCGGCCGATGCACCGGTCATCGCGAGGATATCCGGCTCGTTGTCATTGTCGGCCGAGAGCACGGTCGCGATGACCTGCGTCTCGTAATAATAACCTTCCGGGAAAAGCGGCCTGATCGGCCTGTCGATGAAACGCGAAGTCAGCGTTTCAAGCTCCGTCGGGCGCCCTTCACGTTTAAAAAATCCGCCGGGGATCTTTCCCGCAGCGAACGTCTTCTCGATGTAGTCGCATGTGAGCGGCAGAAAATCGGCGTTCTCTTTGGGCGATTTCGCAACGACCGCGGTGACGAGAACGATTGTGTCGCCCAACCTCACGGTCACGGCGCCGCCAGCCTGCTTTGCGAGCTTTCCGGTTTCCATGACGAGCGGTTTGCCGCCAAGAGTGGTTTCAAATCTGTGTGACATGATGCACCTCCAGTGCAAAAAAATTTCTGAAAAAACAGTTTTATGGGAAGTGAAAACGGAGGGTTGATAACTTATAAGGACGCACGAGAAAATCCGTGCAGCTTTAAAAATTATCAGTCCCTCTCAAACCTTCCCGCACATTGTCATTCTGAGCGCAGCGAAGAATCTCACCAGATCCTTCGCCGTCACTTCCTAAGTCCAAGAGAATCAATAAGCCGTTTGTAGCGATCTGCATCGTGACGGCGGAGATAATTCAGAAGCTTGCGCCTCTGTCCCACCATCTTGAGCAGGCCGCGACGACTTGAATGGTCTTTCACGTGGACCGCAAAGTGCTGGTTCAAGACACCGATGCGCTCGGTCAGGAGCGCGATCTGCACTTCGCAGGAACCGGTGTCGCCGGTGTGGCTCTGGAACTTACCGATGATGTCTGTCTTTCTCTCAAGTGATAATGACATAGCGGGGCTCGAACTATCACGATATCGTCTGGAATGTCAACGGCTTAATCCTTTTTTGTCTTTCGGGGGCGGAAAGCTCCGAAAACAGCTCCAGAGGTACCGCCTCTTCGATTTTATAAGGGCCGCTTTGGAGGCGCCTGATGTTGGCAGCAAAGCCAAAACACCCCAGTTCCAGCCCCAGATCCCTGCAAAGCGCCCTGACATAAGTGCCGGCGGAACAAGCGAGATGCATCCGGACGCGGCGGGTCTTCCCCCCATCATTATAATAGTCCAGTACCTTCAACTCATGTACGCGGACATTTCGGGATTTGACGTCGACGGTTCTCCCCTTGCGGGCGATCTTGTAGAGCGGCTTTCCGCCGATCTTGACCGCCGAATAGGCCGGCGGAACCTGCATTATTTCGCCCACAAATTTAGTTATCAACGCTTCAACTTTTTTTTGCACGTCGGCGGGAACTGCCGCCTCACTGATGACCCTTCCACAGTCGTCGTCCGTATCCGTTTTCGCTCCCAGGACAAGGTCAAATTCATAGACCTTCGTGTCCCCTCTCAAGGCAACCGCAGATTTTGTGGCCTTATCTATTACAAGTGGCAGAACGCCGGATGCGGCAGGATCAAGCGTTCCCAGGTGGCCGACTTTTTTGGCACCCAGAAGCTTTTTCACTTCCGAGACGACATCGTGGGATGTCGGCCCGGCGGGCTTGTCGATTATTAGAACGCCGTCCATCGTCACTTTGAATTGGAAAGTTCCTTGCGAATCACTTCGTCCATTTTTTGTTTCGCCTCGCCAAGCGTCGCGGTGATCGAAAAACCCGCCGCGTGAGCATGGCCGCCTCCGTCGAATCTCTTGGCAATCGCCGAAACGTCTATCGTTTCCTTCGACCTCAAGCTCACCTTGATCTTGCCGGAGGGCATCTCCCTGAAAAGCGCGGAGACAAGGACGCGGTCGATCGACCTCGGGATGGATGCAAACTCATCGGACATCTCGATGCCCGCCCCCGTCTCGCCGATCATCTTCTGCGTCACGTCCATGTGCGCGTATCTTCCGTCTTCCGAAATTTCAAGAGTCGCAAGCGACCTGGCAAGCAGATGAAATCTCGCCGGTGGGTAACTCTCTTCGAGGTTTTTGGCCACAGTCCACGGGTCGGCGCCAAGGCCAACTAGTTCCGATGCGGTTGCGAGCACCGCCTCGGTCGTGTTCGAATATCTGAAAAATCCCGTATCCACCGCAAGCGTGCAATATATGCACATAGCAATATCCGCGGTGACGGGAACTTTCATGCGCTTGAGTATTCTCAAAACCACTTCTCCCGCGGAAGCGGCGCTCTCATCGATGCATGAAACATCGACGGCGGATTTGTCTATTTTGTGATGGTCTATTACAATCCTGGGCCCCACGATATTCGCCTTTTCAAAAGGCGCGCCCGCCCTGTCGGGCGTTGCGCAGTCGACGAGGATCGCCGCATCGAAGGGCATGTCTGGAATTTCACGTACAATCAGGTTCGAATTGGGCAGGAAGGCAAGCGTCGCCGGGACACCGTCGCGGTTATAAAGAACAAGCTCTTTTCCCATTTTTGCAAGCGCGATCCCCAGAGCCGCGGTCGAGCCGAGCGCGTCGCCGTCCGGATTTATATGGGATCCTATCAGTATCCTCTTCTTCTCTTTCAGTATCTTTATGATCTCATCGTAGCTCTTCATGCATCACCTTTTGCCATCACCTGTTCAATCTTTTTTTCAAGCTCGACCGTCTCATCGAAGAAAAATTCGATCACAGGCATGTAACGCAACGTGACCTCATTTGATATCGCCCGCTTGAAAAAACCTGCGGCGCTCTCAAGGCCTTTTTTCGCATTGCGCAACTTATCCTCATCGGCGTCCTGCATGTAATAATAGACGCGGGCGGTCTGAAGATCCTTGGTCATCCTCACGGTGGTGATCTCGACATTTTTGAGGCGGGGGTCCGACAGCTCATTGTAGCAGACGGATATAATGATGCGGTGTATCTCGTCGGCGACGCGTTCAGCGCGGTCGTATGGAAGATTCTTTGTCATTTTAACAATCTTCTCGGAACTGGCTTGCAGATGCCGACGATCACAAAGTGGCTGCCCTTTTCTCAATCACATAGGCGACGATCTGATCGCCCTGCTTTATATCGTTGAAGCCTTCGAGGCTCAAGCCGCACTCGTAGCCCTCGGCAACCTCGCGCACGTCCTCTTTGAAACGCTTGAGTGAGGCGAACTTTCCGTCAAAGACGATGGCCTGATCTCTCAAGAGCCTCACGCGGGCGCTTCTCAGTATTGAACCGTTCGTAACAGAGCAGCCGGCGATCGTGCCCACCTTGGATATGTGGAATATCTCTCTCACGTCGGCGCGTCCGGTGATCTTTTCCGTTATCTCGGGCTCCAGAAGACCCGCCATCGCTTTTTTCACATCATCCACAAGATCGTAGATGATTCGATACGTGCGGATGCCGACCCCTTCCCTCTCGGCAACCGTCTCGGCGATCGGATCCGCCACAACGTTGAAACCGATGATCACAGCCTCGGAAGCCCTGGCGAGCAGAACATCGCTCTCGGTGACGCCACCGACGCCGCTGTGGATTATTTTCACTCCCACCTGTTCTGTCGCAAGTTTCTTAAGCGCGTCCGCGATCGCCTCGACCGAACCCTGTACGTCGGTCTTCAGGATGACCGGAAGCTCTTTCAACTCGCCTGCCTGCACCCTCGCCTGCAGATCTTCGAGCGAGAGACGCACGCCTTTTCTGAGAGATTGCTCGCGCAGTTTTTGCGCGCGGATTTCCGACACAAGCTTTGCACCCTGCTCGCTGTCCACTCCGATCAACGCGTCGCCCGCATCGGGCACACCCGACAAACCGATTATCTCCACCGGCTTGGAAGGTCTGGCCTCGTCGCACGGTTTTCCCGTCGCGTCGAACATCGCGCGCACCCTTCCGCTGTGCACGCCGCAAACGACGTTCTGGCCGACAGTGAGCGTGCCCTCCTGCACAAGCACCGAGGCAACCGGCCCCCGCGACTTGTCGAGCCTGGCTTCGATCACTATGCCCTTGGGTCTCTGCGTCGGATCGGCCTTGAGCTCCAGCATCTCGGCTTGCAGAAGAATCATCTCGAGCAGCTTGTCGATCCCTTCCTTGCTTCTTGCGGATGTCGGCACGCAAATAGTTTCACCGCCCCACTCTTCGGGGAGAAGACCATGTTCGGTTAGCCCCTTCTTCACCACGTCCGGCCTCGCCGTCGCCAGGTCGATTTTATTTATCGCCACGATGATCGGGACTTCGGCCGCCTTTGCGTGATCGATCGCCTCAATTGTCTGCGGCATGATGCCGTCGTCGGCCGCGACCACTAAAACGACGATGTCGGTCGCCTGCGCACCGCGCGCGCGCATGTTCGTGAACGCTTCATGGCCCGGCGTATCAAGGAACGTTATCGAGCCCTTCGCAATGCTCACTTCGTAGGCTCCGATGTGCTGCGTGATGCCGCCCGCTTCCTTGTCGGCAACCTTCGTTTTTCTTATCGCATCGAGGATAGATGTTTTTCCGTGATCGACATGACCCATGACCGTAACAACAGGCGCACGCGATGCGAGATTTTCAACCGAGACGTGCGCGTCGGGCACCGCCAGGACCTCTTCTTCTTTGAACGCGGTGTGCTCAACAGTATAGCCGTGTTCGGTCGCAAGCAGCGTCGCGGTATCGACATCTATATGCTGATTGGCGGTGACCATGAGCCCCAGCCCCATCAGCTTTTTTATGAGCTCGGATGATTTCACGCCTATCGCCTGGGACAGACCCGTAACGGTGATGCCGTCTTCTATTCTTATGACCTTCTTTATCGCCTTGCGTTCGGTGATCTGCGTCTTTTTGAATTCCCTGCGCACCGATTTTCTGCGCCTGGCCGAAGGAACGGGTTCGAAAATTCGCTCTTCAACGGCAACCGGGGCCGGGACCGCCTTCTCCGTCGGTTCCCCTTCGATGACCTGGCCCGCAAACTGCTTCAAGCCGCCGGCGCGCTGTATGGATTCCATCTCCAGCTCTTCTTTGCTCTTCTTACGCTTGGGCCCTTTTTTCAGCCGATCCTTCCAGCCCTCTTTGACCTCCGGAACGACTTCGCCGATGAACCCAACGACGCCTATTTTCGGGCGCTCTTCGACGACGGGTTTCGCGGGCGGCGGAGGCGGCGCAACGAGACCCAACTTAGGTTCGGCCGGTTTTTCCGCGCGGACTTCCCCTGCCGGCTGCGCCCGCTGGCCCTCGACTGCGGCCGGCACTTCGGCTTCCGCAACTTTTTCCTCCACCGGTTCCGGCGGCGGCTCTTCGACGACCTTCGCGCGCCGTCTGATGAGCGACGGCTTTAAGCGTTGCTCCACGACCGCTTTGGAACCCGTGTCTTTTTCTTTAACCTCTTCCGTCATAATATCCTATTCTTCGTCCCCCTCGCGCCCTTCGAGCACGATCGCTTCCTTGGCCGGGACCTGCGCTTCTTCTGCTTCCGGTTTCTGTGCAACTTCTTCGGCTTTCGCTTTTTCCACCGCCTCTGCTTCCTTGCGAAGGGCTTCCTCAGCGGCCTTTCTCTGCTCCTCTTCGCGGACCATCTCGGCAATCACAGCCTCAGTGGACTGACCCTCTCCGAGCGCTTTCACTGAAGTTTCGTGCAGCAAACGGAGGCGCTCTTCGCCGATCCCCGGGATCTGCTGAAAATCTTCAAGATCGGCTTTTGCGATGTCTTCAATGCTGCGATATGAATGCGAGTACAGAATGATCGCGGTGCTCTCGTCGATTCCCAGAATTTTCGAAAGCGCGCCACGCGCGCGGCCGGCGATCTCTTCTATTTTCGATTCGCTGTAGACGTCGATGTTCCAGCCGGTAAGCTGCGCCGCAAGCCTCACGTTCTGGCCGCGCCTGCCTATCGCAAGCGAGAGCTGGTCGTCCGGGACGATCACTTCCATCGCATGTTCCCGCTCGCGTATGATGACCTTCACCACTTCGGCCGGTGCGATTGCGTTGCAGACAAATCTTGCGGGATCGAGATCCCACAAAACTATATCGATCTTTTCGCCCTTGAGCTCGCCCACGACGCTCTGAACGCGGGAACCCTTCATGCCCACGCAAGCGCCGACGGGATCTACGTCCGTATCTTTGGAATAGACCGCGATCTTCGATCTAACGCCGGGCTCGCGCGCGACTGTCTTGATCTCCACGATGCTCTCGGCAATTTCAGGGACCTCCATCGAAAAGAGCTGCGTAACAAGAGCCGGTGATTTGCGCGACAAGACAATGGCCGGGCCCTTTCCGTCTTTATCCAGATAGAGGAAATATCCCTGAAGGCGGTCGCCCGCCTTGTAGCTCTCGGACGAAACCTGCTCCTGCTTGGGAAGGACGGCCTCGGTGCGGCCGAGGTCGACGATTATCTCACCTTTTTCGAAGCGTCTGATGATGCCGGTGATGATCTCGCCAACGCGGTCTTTGTACTCCTCATATATTATGTTGCGCTCCGCCTCGCGCACTTTTTGTATGATCACCTGCTTTGCCGTTTGCGCCGCGATTCTCCCGAAAACGGAAGGATCCATCTTGACGCCCAAGACGTCTCCGGCGGTGACCTCAGGATCGAGTTTTTTCGCATCGGCGAGCGCCATCTCCAGGTTCGGATTTTCGACGTTTTCGACGACGGTCTTGAACTGGAAGAGCTCAATTTCGCCGAGCTCCTCATTGTAATGGGATTCCAGCTCGCCCAGATGGCCCCACTTCTTCCTGGCCGCGGTCAAAAAAGCGCTTTCGATAGCTTCAATGATCGCCTGCTTTGGGATGCCCTTGTCGCGGCTCACCTGCTCCAACACGCGATTGAGTTCCTGAAACATTCCTGCCATTTATTCCTCCACTGCAAATTAATTTCGCTTTTTCACTTTTCCAAGATCCGGCACCAGCCTGGCCTTGGAAACAAGATCGATCGGGATCTCGAATTTCATCCCGTCCACTATCATGTGAACTTTGTCATTTTGAAAATCTTCAATCACTCCTTTGTAATTGCTTCTTCCTTCGATCGGCTCGCGGGTCTTTAGCTTTATCTCCCTTCCGCGATATCTTTCAAAATCCTCTTTTTTCTTGAGCGGTCTGTTGAGACCGGGCGAGCTCACTTCAAGATCGTAACTCATCGCCACGGCGCCTTCAGCTTCGATAGCGTCTCCAACCGCGCGGGAGATGAGCTCGCAATCATCTATTGTGACAGCGCCACCCTCCTTGTCGATGAAGATGCGGAGTGTTACGCGCCCCCCTTCCGAGGAAAATTCGCAATCGACAAGTCTGTAACCCAGATTGTTAATGATCGGTTCCGCCGCCGCCTCGACTTTTTCAATCGCAACATCGTGCATAAATCCGCCAAAAAAAATGGGCCTATAAGGCCCATGTCATAATACTCGACATGTTTGTTGACGTATATACACGAATCTCTTTGCCCTGCAAGGGTTTTTAACGCCGGTGGTGGACGTTTCTCAGCACATGCTTGGGATGCATTGTGAACATGCCCTTTGAGCAACGCACCTTCTCCAGATGCTCTTCCACCATGACATCGGCGGCGCGGGCGGTCGTAACCCCCATTTCGTCCGCTATCTTGAGGACGCGGGCGACGTTGTGATAAATATTCTGGACCATCCGCTCGCAGCGTTCGCGGCTGTAGCCTTCAAGCTCCAGAAAGACGTTCATGAGCCCGCCTGCGTTTATGACATAATCGGGCGCGTAGCAGATGCCGCGCTTTTTCAGGACGTCCGCGTGCTCGATTCGCTCCAATTGGTTATTCGCCGCTCCTGCGATTATCTTGCACTGGAGGTACTCGATGGTCTTGTCATTGACCACGGCCCCCAGCGCACAAGGAGCGAAGACGTCGCACTTGACCTTGTATATGTCTTCGGTCGGAACAACTTCAAAAGAAACTTCTTTCTTGAGAGCATTGATCTTGTCGCTGTCGATATCGCACGCGATCACTTTTGCCCCGTTCTTGACGAGATGGCCTATGAGATGAGCCCCGACCGAACCGACGCCCTGAACCGCAAATGTGCGCCCTTTCAGCGATTCGTCACCATAGACTTTGGAGAGGCACGCCTTGATTCCATAAAATGTGCCCAGCGCCGTGTATGGAGAAGGATCGCCGGAGCCGCCGTGCGACGGATCGGTTCCGACAACATAGTCTGTTTCAAGAAGCGCGCACTCCATGTCGAAGACATTTGTCCCGACGTCTTCCGCCGTGATGTAGCGGCCGTCCAATGAATTCACGAAACGTCCGTAGCTTCTGAAGAGAGCCTGGCTCTTGTCTTTTTTCGGATCGCCTATTATCACGGCCTTGCCGCCGCCCAGAGGGAGGCCGGCAGCTGCCGCTTTGTATGTCATTCCGCGCGAGAGGCGAAGAGCGTCTTTGAGAGCATCTGTTTCGGAGGCATATGACCACATGCGCGTCCCGCCGAGTGCCGGTCCCAGTGTCGTGTCGTGAATAGCTATGATCGCCTTGAGCCCCACGTCTTTAGACTGGCAGAAGACAACCTGCTCATGACCGAACTCTTGCATGGCAGCGAGAACGCTTTCGTTCATGGTGACCTCCGTTTCCAAGTTGTGGAGGCTTCTTGCTACGCAAAAGAGTTTTTGTCAACGAAATGAAGGCTAAATTGCGCCCGGCGTCGGAGAGTCGAGAATTTTGAAGTCCGCCGCGTTGTCGTCCGTGTCCGCGCCATCAGTTCTTGAAACGCTTTTTCCCGCGGGGGAATCCGGCCCCGTTGCGGTTTCGTAACACGCGAGCCCGTTTTGCGCGTTTTGGGGAAGAGGCGAGCCGTATCCCACGACATCAAGAAGCGCGCCGTGATTGTCTGTCAGCTGAACACAGTCGGGGCCGTTTTGAGGATCGAAATTGTCGAGGTAATCCGCGCCGGGAACATTTGTCTGTGTGGGCGCGCCCGTCCTGCTGTCGGCAATCAAAAAAATTCCGTCATCCGCAATGATGGAGTTGTTAGGAATATCGATTGTCTCAGTGGCGGCGCCGTCCGCTCCGTTTACAAAAACAACTTTGTAGCCACCGATGTCGCTTTCGGCGTCTCCCACAAGCTCCACAAAAAGATTGCCGTCGAGTTCGTCGCCCGAACCGTCGTAGAGCACTTCGTTTATTATGAGTTTTGCCGGACGATTGGGAGCGGGCGTTTCCGATTCTCCTCCTCCGCTTTCGCCTTCTTCGTCGCTGCCGTCTCCATCTTCTGCGCTCACCGCGGTGTCAGCGGCATCGACCATGAATGTGGACCAGAATGGCGTCGGCTCTTCGCCGGGCTTTTGATTCAGTGGAAAACCGGCCGGCGTCTTCACATCCATCGTTATGAGAATGCCGTAGGCCGCCCCCGCCTCGAACGGTTCATCGGGCTCAAATGTCACCTCCCGCTTGTCGTCCGACATTGTGTAACTGCCCAAGGAGCCGACCGTCTCCCCTTTTGAAACGTCTTTGGCGAGATCGCAGGGCTCTGGAATGCTCTCGACAACTTTGACAACCGCAAACGATGTCGGACTTACCGAAGCTGCATCGACGGCAGTAGAAAAAACTATTTTCACCGCCGTTTTTGCGGGGACGACAAGACCGTCTGCCGGATCCACAGCGACGACCCGCGGCTGGCGCGAGACAAGCGACTGGAAATCCGAGAGAGAGGGGCCGCAGGACGAGAAACAGAAAAGCAGGCCGGCACAAAGAATGAAAAATCTCATAAGACCTCCCTGGGGATACAAAGCAATTCATGTGCCACCCTATTTTTTTTGAAAGACGCGTTTTGGAAAAAACAGGCGCGGCCGCTGCACGATTTTCGGACACTCTGATCGAAAATGCTGCACTTCAGATTTCGTAACGCCGCGATAAATCGACTGCCGGCTCCCTGGCACGCCCTTGCATATAGATCCCGCATATGAAGCGCGCCATATTGTTTATCATTATATTCGTTGCCGGCTGTGCGGGGCCCATTTCAATGAACCGCACCGGTGAAGACTCCGTTTCCGACTCTCAAACAAAAGAGGAACTGAAACTCGTATTTCTGGATGTCGGACAGGGAGATTCGACGCTCGTTTCATCGGCAAATGAGGCGATGCTCATCGACGCCGGGCCACTAGATGCCGGGCGCGGCATAATCCTCCCCTTTCTCAAGGAGCAAGGGATTGGGGAACTGAAATTCATCGTCGCCACACATTATCACGAGGACCACATCGGTGGGATCGCTGAGGTCATCAAAGGCGAGGATCAGATATTGGGAACCGCAGACGATATGATCCCAACAGACGGAGTAATAGACAGAGGAGAAACTCATGAAGGCGACTCACCGACATACGAAGAATATTCAGAAACTGCGGATGGAATGCGGCATACCGCACATCCGGGCGACAACTTCACTGTTGGCGGCACTTCAGTGGAGGTTGTGGCTGCGAATGGTGAGCTCGTGGACGGTACGAAAATCGACATCGAACCCTATGACGAAAACAGCGCAAGCGTTGTGCTTCTTTTGACATATGGCGATTTCAGATATCTCCATGAAGCCGATCTGACCGGCGGCGGAGGCGATCCGCCGTATCAGACAATTGACGTCGAAACTTCGCTTGCGCCCCTTGTCGGCGATGTCGATATCCTCAAAGTCGCACATCATGGAAGCGAAACGAGTTCAAACGAAGACTTCATTGAAGAGACCAACCCGGAACTTGCGATCATCTCTGTTGGCGACGAAAACGATTACGGTCACCCTGACGAAGAGGTGGTTCAAGAACTCCTGGATTCCGGCGCGAAGGTCTATCAGACCGAGCGGGGATGGCTGAGTGATACCTACGACGACTACGTCAATGTTGCCGATGGGCCGATAACCGTCTCCGTAGACGATGAGGGATGGTCAATTGAATAGCTGGTGCTATATTTAGAACATAAACCTTGAAATTGGGTTCTATTTATGGCACCATGTATTCATGGACATAAGGGTAGAAATGAAACGTCTGATAGACAAAGCCGGGCTGTCCGTGCGCCAACTGTCGCTGAAAAGCGGCGTCAGGAGGCAGAGCATCATGCATTTTCTGGCTGGCGGAAATATACATCTGGGCAATCTGGAAAAAATCCTCTCCGCCCTTGGTCATGGAATCGAATTTCCAGAGACGCGTCATCCGCTTGAGGCAGGCAAAGGTCTCATTCAAAGACGCTTGCACTATAACAGGGCCGGCTTGAAAAAATTCTGCCGGGCAAACGGGATCACGTATCTGGCCGTTTTCGGCTCCGTCTTGAGGGATGATTTTGCCGAAGACAGCGACATCGATATCGTGATCAAATTGAAACGGCCGGTCTCATTTTTTGATTTCATGGATATTGAGGAAGGACTCAAAAAACTATTCAGGACAAGCCACAAGCTGGATGTCGTAACCGTGAATTCCGTTTCGCCTCTCATTGCCAGGGAAATCAATAGTGACAGCGAGATCCTTTATGAAGAAGCAGCATAACATGTATTTCAGGCATATGCTCATGGCTGTGGAGCAGATAGAGAAGTATATCAGCGGCTACAACGAAGCTTCATTCAAGAAAGATCAAAAGACGATCGATGCGGTAATCAGACAGTTTGAAATAATCGGCGAAGCGGCAAAAAATATTCCTAGTAATGCGGCCGTTGATTCTCCCATACCATGGTCAAAAATTACCGGTCTCAGGAATAAGCTCATTCATGATTACTTCGGTGTGGACACGGCTATAGTCTGGAAGACGGCACGCGACGGACTGGCACCTTTGAAGAAATACCTCTCCAAGAAAATAAAAATGGCGTCAGGCTTGAAAATTTGATTTTTTTGAATTTTCAAACCTAACCCCATTTCTGAGCTTTTCGCTTCACGCTATTTCTGCTATAAGATGCGAAAACAAGGGGGAAACTCATGCCCGTCTATCTCTATACCGTCATCTTCTATCTCGTTTTGATGATTCTCATCGGCGTCTCCAGATCGCGGCGCATCAAGGATCAGCAGGATTTCATGGTCGGCGGGCGCACCGTTTCCACCATATTGATGATAACCACACTCATCGCAACGTGGACCGGCGCGGGGAGTTTGATCGGCGGCGCCGGGCTCGCATATCGCCAGGGATTTTCCGAGCTATGGATGTCGGTGGGCGCGTGGATAGCGATCCTTATAGTTTACAAACTCGCCGGACGTGTAAGACATATCTGCGAATATACCCTGCCAGATATTTTAGAGGACCGCTACAACGGCGCGGCGCGTTTCTTCGGCTCCCTTGCTCTCATCATCGGCTGCACGACGATCGTCGGATATCAACTCAAGGGCGGCGCGTTCGTGCTTGAAGTGGTGGCCGGCATCCCATGGGAAAAAGGCGTGGCGATCGTGGCTGTCGCGGTGATTTTGCTCACCGCCCTCGCGGGCATGAAGTCGATTGTTTCACTTGATCTTTTGAACGGTATCTTAATCCTGGTCTCAATCCTTATCGCAGTTCCCCTTCTCTATTTCGACGTCGGCGGCTCACAAGGCATGGTTGCAAGCCTTCCCCCCGAACACTTCTCTCTTATGGGCGGACACAGCTTCATCTGGGCGCTTGCAGTATTTTTACCCGTCTTCTTTCTGCTTCTGGGCGAGCCATCGATGTACCAGAAATTCTTTTCCACAAAAGACGAGAAGACGGCAAAGCGCGCGGTGATAGGATGGGTGATAGGCATTGTCATCGTGGACGTCCTGATCTGCACACTTGCAATTTTGGGACGCGTGAAATTCCCGCAGCTTGGCCAGACCGGCCAGCCTGAGCGCATCATACTGGACGTCGCACGCTACGGGCTACCCGCATGGGCGGGATGCCTCTTGCTCGCCGGAGGAATGGCGATCGTCTTTTCCACGGCGAACTCATTTTTACTGGCGCCTGCAACTAACATCACGCACGACATCATCCAGAGATTTTTTGCAAAAGGCGCGAGCCAGAAGACGATCGTCATCGTGAACAGGCTCACGATCGTCGTTTTAGGCGTAGTCGCCTATCTCCTTCTCACGCGTTTCAAAAACGTTCTCACGATGGCGCTCACCGCATATACAATGATAGGCGCGGGGCTCACGCCGGCGATTCTTGCGGCATTTTTCTGGAAGCGCGTGACCACGGCCGGCGGTCTGTCTTCGATCCTTGGCGGCATACTGGGAACGATAGTCACGAAGCTTGTCTTCGATATGCCGCAGGTTCAAACCTATTTCGCTGCACACTACGGCATCCCCGGAGAGGAGCTTGGGGAATATATCATCATCCCCGCGTTCCTTCTGGCGGCGGTTCTTTTGATCGTCGTTTCGCTGCTTGGAAAGAAACCGCCTGAGGAAAAGTGGAAACCGTTTTTTGAAAAGGCTTAAGGAAGACTACTTAAACGCGCCTACATAAGGAAGAGAACGGTAGATTCCTTCGGAGTCGAGCCCGTATCCGATCACGTAGCGGTCGGGAGTTTCAAAACCGATATAGTCGACAAGTTTTTTCACACCGGCGCCCGTCTCTTTGTAGAGAAGCGACGCAACCTTCACCGAGCGCGGCTCTTTCGCTTCCATATGTTTTAGTATGTGTCTCAGCGTCTTTCCCGAATCCACGATATCTTCGACAAGAAGAACGTCTTTGCCCGTGATCGGCTGTGTGGTGTCGAACTCCATTCGCACAACCCCTGTGTTTTTATCGTGTTCATAGCTCGCCACGCGCAGGAAATCGCACGCGAGAGGCGCTTTGATATGGCGCACAAGATCCGACATGAAGATAAACGCCCCCTTCAGGACACCCACAACCACAAGTTCTCGCCCCATGAAATCGTCGTCTATCTGGCGCGCGATTTCGGCGACGCGCTTCTGGATCTGATCCTGCGTGAAAAGAATATCGATTTCACTTTTTTTCATAAATCACCTTCATTTTAGGAATTGCGAGAGCTCCTCGACCGCCGCATGGATATTTTTAGCGCCGTAGATCGCGCGGCCGACGATCGCGTGCCAATGGCCGCCCGCGGCCTTCAGTGCCTCAGAAATATTTCCGCCCTGGGCTACGAGCCCGGGCGAATAAAGGATCGGATTTATTTTCTGATGCTCCAACATCTCGCGGATCTTGTTAATCGCCTCGGGGTTCGTGCCGGGCACCACGAAATCCGTAACACCAAGTCTCACTGCGTTGAGGTACATCTCGATGATCGCTTCGTCGGCGATGTAGCCGCCGTCTCCGCGCGTGTAACCTTTGTGGGTCATGAGCCCGCCCACTATCACGCCCAGCCCCTCCCCTTTTGCCGCCTCGATCCAGGCGCGCTCGGTTTCTGGGCCCGCCTGCGGAAACAAAATCACGGCATCGATTCCGGATTTTTTGCAGACGTGCATGAAGGCCTTGCCAGTGTCGGGAATATCGGTTCCCGCCTTCTGATGATCGTAAATGAGAGGCTTCGTTGTGTGGCGCCTTGCGATTTCACACGCCTTGGGAAGCCCTATCTCCATCGCCAGCATGAAGCCGATCTTGTAAGCGCTGATTATGGGGATATGAGCGGTCTCTTTGACGATGACTTCGAAACGATCCGCATCGACATCGCACGCGGGGATCAAACTTTTGTCCTGTGAAATAATTTTCGTCATTTTAGCCTCAAAGGTTTGACGCCGAACTCCTCAAACTCTTTTTCTATCGCCTTCACAATTTCAGCTTTCGGATTGAAGCGCGCCACGGCTTCGGGCAGGATGTCGGCCGCCTCGCTCATCGCAAAATATTTTACTCCCTTTGCTGCGACAGCATCGGCGACGCTTCTCTTATCGTTATCCAGCTCCATCCTGTTCGTCAGCCCTATAGCGGCGACAACATTCGAACCGGCCTGCTTCAGATAATCTATGGTACTGAGAAGCGAGCCGCCGGTCGTTGTCACGTCCTCCACAATGATGACATTTTCGTGGGGCTCGCCCAGAAAATACTTGTCTTTCGGCGCGCCGTGCTCCTTGGGTTTTCCCCGCCCCATGGAAAGTCGGTGGCTGCCTGCCCTGTAGCCCCGCTGGCTTCTCGCCCACTTGTAACTTGAGATTATCGCGATCTTCGTTGCGCCTTCGGGGACGCCGAAAAAACCGTCGTACTTGATCCCCAGTTCGGAGGCGAAAGCGATAAGAAAATCGGCCAGATTGTCCGTTAAAAAGACGTCGGATGTGACCGTCCGCCAATTCACGTACCAGTTAGATTTGCGGCCTGATTTCAGCGTGATCGGCTGATCGAAAAAACCCACAACGCCGTTATCCAGAATGAAGGAGATGAATTTGTCGCGATCGAATGCCGCCATATTGTGCCCGGGACCGGAATTGAACCGGTACAGGGATATTCTCCCCGAGGGATTTTAAGTCCCTTGCGTCTGCCAGTTCCGCCACCCGGGCTGCCGGATAAAATCTGAGGCGGCGACCGGATTTGAACCGGTGCATAACGGTTTTGCAGACCGCTCCCTTACCACTTGGGTACGCCGCCAAAAAAAACTTGAGGCAACCCTCTACACTACCCCCAAGTTTCCGTCAAGTTTAGGAAAAATTGCCTTGAAGATGCGGCGCAAAGCATGTTAGGGAGGCATAACATTATGCGACTTAGAGTTTTTCCCCTCATTGTCTTTGCGGCATTCATTGTCTGCTGTGCCGCCCCCAAGAACGGGCCGGTCACGAGCGCCGACGTCGCGAAGATGACCGGAGCCGAACTGCTCCGTAAAGCAAAAGAGGCCTCGGAGCTTGCCCAGACGGCAAAGGACCGCGAATCGCAGAAAAACTGGGCAGAGCACGGCGTTTCGGTCGCAGAACAGTGCCTCATGCGCACACCTGAAGAACCGGGCTGTTACTACTACCGTGCGATAAACACCGGGCTTTACCACGAGGTCAAGATCGTGGGCTACCAGAAGGGCGTCAAGCAGATGATAGATGACTGCGAAAAAGTCATAGCGCTGGACCCGAAGTACGATCACGGCGGCGCATATAGAATTCTGGGGCAGATATACACAAAGCTTCCCCAGTCGGTCGGCCGGCCCGACAGCGTCACACGCGACTTGGACAAGGCTGAAGAATACTTGAGACAAGCGGTTCGTATCGCCCCGGACTATCCTGAAAACCACCTCTTTCTTGCAGAGACTCTGCTCGATGAGGAAAAATTCGTGGAGGCGTCCTCCGAGCTTGCCACCGCAAACGAGCAATCGCCGCGCTGGCGGAGCGCCGTATCCCATAGTAACTGGCAACTGACAATCAACGACCTCGAGAAAAAAATCGCAAGACGAACAAAATAATAGAGGAGATTTTATGGCCACAATGAACAAAGTCATGCTCATCGGAAACCTGGGCGGCGATCCTGAAAAACGCTTCACCCCTTCCGGGCAACCCGTGACGACCTTCAACATCGCAACCACGGAGCGCTGGAAGGACCGCGCGAACGGCCAGCCACAGGAGCGCACCGAATGGCACCGCATTGTGGTCTGGGGCCAGCAGGCTGAAAATTGCGCGCAGTATCTGGCAAAGGGCCGCTCCGTATATATTGAAGGACGCCTGCAAACGCGCCAGTGGGAAGATAAAGACGGCCACAAGCGTTACACGACTGAAGTCATAGCGCAGCGTGTTCTCTTCCTGGGCAGCCAGAACGCCGGCGACCGCAAAGGCGCCGCCGCTACATCACCGGAAGCTGAAACAAGCGAGGCCGCTCCCGGGTTCGATCCCGCGGCCGGCGGAGCCGACGACGTGCCGTTTTAAACAACGGCCCTACTGTCCTATTCGAACCTGATATTTTTAATATCAACGCGGCAGCTCCCGAGATCAGATGCCAGGAGAAACTGTATTTTCCGAATTTTGTCTATACGGTTTCCGATATCAAACCTGATCGTCTCATAATCTCCGCTAATTTGAATGGGATCAAGCGACACTGAAGGAAAATAATCGTCATCTGTATCGCTGTAGACTTGTGCAATTAATCTCGCAGAATGTCCGTATTTCACAATGTATCCTCGGACATCGAACTTGAGTATCCTTTTCTCTTCAAGATTATCAATACCGCAAGGCACATAAAAACCGGGATCTTCACTTCCATCAGACATGAAGGATATTTCACCCCCCCTAGATGTTACGTTATATGCTCCGTTAAAGAATTCCATCTGCCACAGATCGACATTTATGGCGGAGCCTGGAATTCTTTCATTCTCATTGAAAACGGAAGATATCGTCCCATCGCTGTTGAACCTAACCTTCGTCCCCGCTGAATATTTTTTGTCGGAGATCACTGTCTCTTCAGCGAGCATCCCAAAGGCGACACGGCCATTTCTATGGAATTCAATTCCGCCCGCCTTGAATTCTATTCCGTTGATAATTCTATCTTGGGCCAATTTGCCTGAAGAAACGCGCCCGTTCCCGTGAAAGGCTATCTCATCTCCAGCATAAGTTATTCCATCTATTGTTGTATCGCTGGCTAAGATACCCCTCGAAACGCGCCCATTGCCATGAAAATATATGTTAGGAAACAATCTTCCGCCCTCAAATGTCATTCCCTGTATGGATGTGTCTTCAGCAAGTCCGCCGTAGGAGACGCGGCCGTTTCTGTGAAATGATATAGTTCCCTCGGTAAACTTTATTCCATTTATGACGGTTCCCCCTGCCATCTGGCCGATCGACACTTTGCCATTGCTGTGAAAAAATATTTGATACCCGGCAACAAGTGTTAAGCCCTGAACGACCGCACCGTCGGCAAGAGTGCCGGAGGAAATACGTCCGTTTTCATGAAAATATATATTTGTGTTTTCCGAAAATGTCATCCCTTGAACGGTCTTGTTGGTGTAAAGCGTTCCGCCACGAAAACATCCTGTTTCGTAAAATTCAACTTCTGTTTCGGCTTTGAACAGCAACCCGTTCAAAATTGTATCTTCAGCTAGTACACCGGACGAAACACGGCCGTTGCTGTGAAAATGCACGCCACTTCCGCCCATAAATTTTATTCCATCTATATTTGTATCTTCGGCGAGCTCACCATAAGAAACGCGTCCGCTGTTATGAAATACTATGTCATGCCTCTTCCCGAAATCAGACTGCACAGGTCCGCCATAACCAAAGCTGGGCCCAGGATAGCCGCGGTAAGCTGCGCGGAACTTTATCCCTTTGATTGTTACATCGACCCCCTCCACACCATCAAGGCGCCCATTGCTTTTAAAAAAAACCTGTGTTCCGGTTTCGAATCTTACCCCCTGGATAAGCGTGTCTTTGGCCAATGTGCCTGAAGAAACGCGGCCGTTTTCATAAAACCGAACCACGCCAACATATCTTATGTTTTGGACAGTTATACCTTCGTCTCCGGCGTTCACCGATTCAAGATCTCCGCTGTCGTAGAAAGTCAACTCATCTTCGCTCTCAAGCCTTATCCCCTGCACAGTCGCACCCCTGGCCAATCTGCCTTCCTTAACGCGGCCATTTTCATGCAACCAAATATACGTTCCTTCAAATTCTATTCCCGCAATGGTCGTATCTTCCTCAATGTCTATCGATGGAAAAGCAATCCCCTGGCTATTTAATTGTCTCACCGCTACTGTTTGACCGTCAGCAAATATCCTCACATTTCTTCCAAACTCGGCTGCCACCATTACTTCCCAGGCAGAAAGAGCGTTGTCATTATCCCTGTCATAGCGTGTCACGTCCTCTATCTCGGCGGCTTCTAATGTCCCGTTCTTATTCACATCCTTTTCTGCATAAAGATCCAGCAGATCCGACATGGAATTTATTTGTGATATTTCCATAAGCCCCTCCTCCTCTTTCATCTATAACGTTCCGAAACGTTTCGGAGGCAGGCCTAACTTCTTGATTTTTATGGAGCTTGATATTTCAATCAATTTGGAATAGGGATCTTTCACGATGCTCGCCTGCAAAAAGCGCTACAAAAGCCTTCTGCCGTCGGTTGCCTTATCTTTTTTCCTATTTTTAGCCCCTCCTGCGTTTGCATCACCCCTGCGAATCTGGGTGATGCCAAATGAGCCTGCGGGCGGCATATCGCACATCACTTCGGGGCAAATTCAGGACTACACCAATAAGGTGAAACAAAATGGCATTTTCATTGAAAATGACATTCGCGATCTCATCCAACCCAGCGGCATTGATAATGTCTCACCTATCGGCAGTTATATAATTGGAAACAACCAATTGGTGGAAGAACTGAAGGAGTTTAAAAAAAAAGAAGGTACAGACGAGCCTATCTCGATCAAATTCATCCGATGGAGCGATGCATTCAACACACTCATGTCGGCCGGCAGCATGCCCATCGATGAGATGCCTGATATCGTACAAGTCGGATCCACTTGGATCGCGTCATTTGCACATCGTGGCGTCCTTGAAAATCTTGAAGGAATCGTGAATGAGGCAGATTTTGCTCCATCGGCGATTCAGAGTTCGAAACCGTTCGACGCAAAGGGCCTGTATGCTGTTCCATGGTTCATGGACGTTAGAGTCATGTTTTATTGGAAAGACATGCTTTCTGAAAGCGCCTTCACCGATTGGCATGCTTTCGAATCCGAATGCCATGAAACGATGAAAAACAATCCCGGTCTCGACGGGCTGATCGGTTTCCCTCTGGCTATGACATGGAACCTGCTCCACAACCTTGCACCGTGGTTGTGGGCGGGCGGAGGCGATATACTCGAAGCTCGAACTTTCGGTTCACTGCCTTTCCACAGCGTTTCGCTGGACAGCCCTGAATCGCTGGCAGCCGTGACTTTCTTGCGGAACCTCTCAAAGGAGAGATGCGCCGTTCTGGAAGATGTAAACACCGAAACGATGGAGACCAGATTTCTGGGAAGAAAAATTGCATCCATAATCTCGATACCTGCGTTTCGCAGCCGCCTGCCTGACGGTTGGGAAAGCAAGATCGGAATTGCCCTTCCGCCCGCAGGACCCTCAGGTTCTGTTCCGTTCGTAGGAGGTTCACATCTAGCAATATGGTCCGACGCAAAGACACGCGGAAACCTCAAACGGGCGCTCTCGCTTGTATCGTTTCTGACGTCGGCCGCGTCGGAGCTGCGTTATTCAAATTCAATAGGATTTTTACCGGCCTCCCGCAACGCACTCCAAGACTTGTCCGGCGCTCCTTACATGAACGTCTTCAATGAGGCGCTTTCAAAAGGGAGATCCTATCCACCGATTGCCGAGTGGGGAACGGTGGTTGAAAACGAGTTTATCCGAAATCATCTTTGGAATATTTGGCAGGCGGTGGCACAGGGACAGTCCGACGAAACGTTAAAAGCCGTCGTACGGAACGCCGCGCATGAGCTTAGAAAAAACATGGTGCTTGCCGTATGGCACAAAAGCCGCTGGTATGCGCTCTCCATGGTGAGTTTCATCATCGGCGCCGGCATGTTGCTGCTCATAAGATCACGGCGCCTATACGGCCGCGTCGAAATGCAGCTCAATAAAACAAGCAGGAAACTCATCGGCGTAGACGGAGAAAAAACAGCGCTACAGGGGCAAATTCTTTTGCTTGAAAGGAGACATGAAAAGAAATCGAAACAGATCGAGGAGCTCCGGCAAAAGATTTCCAAATTGAATGACAGCGCGACTGTTCTTTCAAAACAACTCTCGTCGATGCAAGCAAAACAGCACGAGGCGGCAAAACCTTTGATGGGAAGGATAAGAGTCGCATGGGACGGACGCCTCTTCCTTGACGGCAATAACATTGCTTTTGAAAACGCGAATCAGGCTCACCGCTTGATCGATCATATTCTCCGCCAAATCGTGAATGGCGTCGCCTTTGTGAGCTGCCTGTGGGGATACCCACTGTTCGGATGGGATTCAAAAAAGCTGCAATCGCTTCCGAACCGGCTCTTCAACACGGCCGTCGCAAAAATCAACTCGGCAATCACAGCGCACAAGCTTCCCCCTCTTTTAAAGAGCGAGGGCAGACACAGCTGGAGGTGGCGCTGCCTATGGAATGCCGAACTTCTGACCAGTAATTCTGATGTCACCGCGGCGATTGATCTCCTGTCGTTGGGTCGCAAGGCTCTGAACGATAACGATCCGGAGGAGGCCTCAAAACATATCGCCAGGGCGGTCGATACCGACCCGAAATGTTTCGACGCGTTTGCTCTTTTATCTCTGATTGGCGAAAATGGGAACCGCGAGATATCCCGTGTCAAGAGCATCCTTGCTGAAAATATCGCAGCGTACGCAAGCGACCTTAAAAATGGCGCTAAAGCGATAGAGCGGCTCAAGAGCGAGAACGGGGCCGGAAAATATGTTGAGTTGCTGGAGGATGAAGCTGTTTCGATGAATCACAGGGCGAACCATATTATGAAATACACGGGAGCATCGGCCCTTAAAAAACCTCTTCACTTGAATGATATCATATCGCGGCTCACGGCGATCCAAGAGGAGATAATGAACCTGAAATCGAGCGGGGTTGTCCAGAAAGGCGTCTGGGCAACGATTGTCGGTCACGAAAAGTTTTTGGGACTCATGGCCATTCCCAAAGTCCAGTCTCTCGTAAATCGCTTCTACAACCCGGAAACAAAAATGGTTGAGGATCCAAGGCTTGTGCAGCTTGCTCTCATACTCATGATCGCCAAGCCGGAATATCTAGAGCCGCTCGAGAGCGCAAAAACGGACGACGAATTCTTTGCGGGTTTTGAGAAACAGCTCCACAAACAGTTCCGCGCTCTGGAACAGGAGATATCTCTTTCTTGTTGACCCCATCGGGTCGCACGAATATATTGACGGCATGGCCCAGCCAAAGGTACTGATCATCGACGATGAACCGGATGTCACTAAACTCACGGCGAAACTCCTGGAAATGTCCGGATATGAAGTGAGCTGTCATTTCGATGGAAAGGGTGCGCTGGAAGCGATAAGAAATGCTAAGCCCGACGTTCTTCTCCTCGACATACGCCTTCCCAACGTCACGGGAACCGAGATATTCGACCGCCTGAGGGCCGACGACTCGCTCAAAGAGATCCCCATTGTCTTTTTTTCCGCCAGCACGACAGACAGGGAAAAGTGTATTAATGAGCTCAAGGCCGACGGCTACATAGAAAAACCGTTCGAGCTTGATTACCTTCTGGAAACAATCAAGAAAGTGCTTTCGGGTAAGAAGGGAAAGTGATCGTGAAGGTGCTGCCGTTTCCGTAGACGCTGTCGACGGAGATCTTTCCTCTGTGCTGCTCCATTATCTGCTTGCAGATCGTGAGCCCCAAACCAACGCCGCCCGTTTTCCATATGCCGCCGTGTGAAATCTGCCCGAAGAGTTCGAATATCCTCGATTTCTCCTCTTCTCTGATCCCGATTCCAGTGTCCTCAATCTGAATTTTCACCGATCCATCGGCGTGCATGAGCCTCACGAAAATTTTGCCGTTGCTCTCCGTGAATTTTATGGCGTTATCGAGCAGGTTTATCAGGACCTGCCTTATCTTATCCGTATCGCACGTCGCGATTATCGGTTCCGGAGGCATATCGAGGGAAAAAACGAGCGCCTTTTTATCCATTCCCGGACGCATGAAGCTTGTCACCTCTAAAACCAGCCTGTTCATGTCGGCCTTCTCGTAATTCAATTCCAGCTTTCCCGATTCCAGTTTTGTGAAGTCCAATATGTTTCCGATGAGTCTTGCCAGCCTGTCCACGTTTTGCTTGGCGATTCCCAGCGTTTCGTTCTGGCCCTCAGACAACGGGCCGTCAATTCCCCTGAGAACGATATCGATGGCCGCTTTGATCGAGCTCAAGGGCGTTCGAAGCTCGTGGGAGATCATGGAAATGAATTCGGATCTAGTATGATAGAGATGCAGAAGCTCTCGATTGGCTTCCTTCATCGTGTCTTCCGCCCTCTTTCTTTCGGAAATATCGCGTGCGTTGAATATGACCTCTCCCCCGCTTCCCTTGACGCCTTTGAGGGTGGAACCGGAGATGGCAACGTAAAAACAGGTGCCGTCGTGTCTTTGCGCCATTGATTCGCGATCGGTCAACTCGCCCTTCTGAATAAGCGGTTTCCAGATATTTTCCTCAAATTTCGCAGCCTGCCTGTCGAAAAGATCCCCCACCTGCCTGCCTATTACATCCTCGTTTCTGTAGCCCAAAAGGCGAAGGGTCTGTTCGTTGACGCTTTTAACATAACCCGTGCCGTCCGTTACGATCAGCATGTCGTTCATCGATCTCAAAATCCCGTCATAGTAATCGCGCGACACGGTCGTTTCCTGAAGAGCCTTCACCATCGTGTTGAAAGATTTGGCCAGCGAACCCACTTCATCTCTGGATTTCACCGGCAACTCAAAGTTCATGTTTCCTTCCGCAATGCTTTTGGTGCCGGCCTCCAGCTCCTTGAGCGGCTTTGTGATACGGCGGCTCAAAACGAAAGCCAGGAAAATTCCGATGGCAATCATCACGCAAGCAATAATAAGCGCTACGCTTATGGATTGATTGAGCACCTGCTGAATAAATGAGCGCGACATCCCGATGCGGATGAGTCCTATGGTCCGGAGAGGCTGCACTTCCTTGCCCGGCTCTTCAAAAAAATATTCATCGCCGCCCGCAGTCGTGACCGGCGCAAAAAAATCGTCAATCCGGCCGTCAGTGAGCTTGGCCATATCTCCCGCAAACGGCGCCTTTATCTTCTTTAGATCTGCGACCACCGATTGCGGAAGATCAAGATCCATAGAAGACCTGGACGACTCATGAATTATCTTACCCTGAGAATCGTAGGCGGCGATGAAGACGGTTTTCTGGTTGTCCATCGCGATCGTGAATGCCTGATTCAGGAACGTCGATTCGCCGGTGATTGTGCCGAGTTCGCTGCTCTGCGAGATGCTCTGGACAAGCGACAATCCTTCGGAGGCGAGCTGCCTGTTGAGCACCGTGCGGATATGAAAGATCAAATAGACGAGAAAGGAAAACGTGATGGCCACCACCACCGAAACGATGACGGCAACGATACGATTCGCAAAATGTGACTGTCTTTCCATCTATTTGTAAGCCTCGACCGCTTCTGAAATCACAGTCTTGGGAATCTCTATGCCCAGCTTTTTCGCCGTCGCCAGATTGAGAACGATGTCCGCCTTGGCCGCATGCTCGTCTTTGACGGCGCCTGCGAGCGCGCCTTGCGCGATGCGCTCGGCCAGCCTTGCCGCCTGTCTGCCATTGTCCTTATAATCGGAAAAAAGCGCAGCGACCGCGCCTTCGCTGACGTGCTTCTTTGAAAGAGCGAAGAGCGGCACTCCTTTCCTGAAGGAAACCGCAAGCATCGTCTCGAAAACTTTTTGCGAAGACGTTATCGCGTCGGGAATCATCCAGATGACCTCGGATCGGTCCGCAAGCAGAGAAACCATGTTCACCGCATCGCTTATCGACTGTACGGGCATTGCAACGATCTCAAGCTTCATCTGTGCCGCAACCTGCTTCGCAACATCGACGGTCTCCTCATTTATGGCCGGATAGTAGAGCAAACCGATGCGCGTCGCGCGCGGGATGATGCGATGAATGGCCGAAAGCGAGGCCTCAGGCGAAGCCTCGAGGTGAACCCCCGTGATATTTTTTTGCGAACCGACGATCGAGCGCGGGTTAAGAACCATTGCATAGACTATGGGTTTGTCGGTGATTCTAAGTTTCAAAAAATTAAGGGCCGTCGATCCGAATACCACTACCACCTGACATTTGTGAGCCTTGACCTTCGATGCGACTTCGCTTGAATTCGCGATGTCGCCCTCCATGACAAACGTATCAACCTTGCCGCGAAAAGCCTCTTTGAATCCGGCTTCGCCTTCACGATAAGGAGCGATATCGCTCGATAACACGACGCACGCATCCGCCGCAAAGAGCGGACGCCCCGCTAAAATCAGCAGCACAAAAAATAACATTTTGAACGCTCTCAGCGCCACCACTCCTCCTAGAACAGGTATCTAAGCGAGCCCCAGATATTGAACTGCGGCTTCTCCGCAAGCGGCACACCCAGTGTCGTATCGAACGCCGGGACTTGCGGCGTATTGTCATTCAATATGTTGTTAGCCATCACAGCCAACTCAAGATGATTTTTGACCGGCCAAAACCCGACACGCGCGTTAAGAAGATAGACATCGCCTACATCGACAACGGGCGTGAACGAAAAATTGAGTATGCCGTTTTGCGCCTGATGATGCATGATATAACGAAACTCGAGATTTGCCGTCAGTCGTCCGTCCAGCCACTTTCCTCTCAAGCCTGCGGCCGCTTTGTTTTTCGGATTACCGAGATTTGGAGTCGGATCGACGTTTCCGTTGATAGCCAGAAAATCCTCATAGGCCCAGTAGGCGTAGCCGTTAAGCCAATCGAACATGTCCCCCTCGATACTCAACTCCCCTCCTATAGCCCTGGCGCCCCCGTCGTTTCTGAAAGAAACCTGCAATGTCGTTGGATCAATCGCGGAGAGCGTCGGAACAATCATGTTATTGAGACGATAGTAAAAGAAATCGGCCCGAATCTTCAGTTTCTCTATCGGCTTTATCGTGTTTCCGACATCAAAGTAGAGAATATTCTCCGCATCGACATTGCGATTTCCCACAAAACGAGCAGCGGAAAAAGGCGCGGGCACAGCCGGTAGATCAAAATCCGAGAAATAGTTGATCGTCGTCGGCGTGTTGAAGGCAGTCGCAATACCCAACCGCAAATTGTACTTGGGATGAATGATAAAGATGACGCTCCCGTTGGCCGATGTGTTAATTCCGGCATAATCCACCTGATCGTCAACGCGAACGCCGCCGGTTAATATCACGCGGTCATAAAATTTCGTCTCATTTTGCAGGTAGCCGGCAAAATTGTGAAGCGCCTGCACCGTGGGATCGTCTCCGTCGACATATCTATACTCAAAACCGTACGTCGTAGTATTTTTGATTCGGGGCGTGATGTCGACCGAGAACGAGTGGCGAATTTCGGCATCGACCGTGTCCAGATCGCCCGGATCCCAGTCGAAATCCTTGTTGAAAATGTCATGCCGCTCCCAATATGATTTGAAATCCACCACACCCCATTTGCCGAAATCGTGCTGTGCGCTGCCGTCGATGAAACCCCTTCGATCGGTCCAACCTGCAAGTCCTCCCGCCTGCAATTCGGAAAAATCCTGTGTGATGCCGCCCGTCAAGTTCAAGTGCGTTTCTTTTTGAGGGATGAACTCGAACTCGCCTACGAGTGAAAGATCTTCCCAATCCTTGGGGGATCCGGTCAGCTTTGCAGGGGAAAACTGATTGCTGCGGTTATAGGTGCCGGAAATTTTATACCAATAATTGTCGACGAATTCTCCGGCGTGCATGAAATTTCCGTTTGCATATTCGAAGCGCCCGCCGCCGCCTGAAAGGAGCGTGCGTGTCTCATCAGGTCTGTATGTCACGATATTTATCACGCCGAGCATGGCGCGGTTGCCGTAAAGCGACGACATCGGCCCCTTGATAATCTCTATCTGCTTTATATCATCAAGCGGAAACGGAAACTGCGACCAGAATGTGCCGCCCAAAAATTCGAGATAGAAAGTTCTGCCGTCGATCAGAGTAGCCATGCGGTCACCGTCGACGAGATTCGCCGGGAACCCACGGGCGGAAGCCTCGGTTTCGGCGGCGGTCACCGTCACCACATCCATTCCGGGAACACGGCGGAAAACCTCCGCAATATTTGTGGCCCCCGACTGAATTATATCGTCATGTGTTATTATAGTGATATTTGCCGGCGCCTCGGCGAGCTTAACTTGACGTTTCGTCGCGCCTGTGACGGTTTCTTCTTTCTCAAAATACAACTCTTCCTCGATTGAAGAGCCGCCGATGCCACTCTCCTCGCTCATCTGATACTGGGCCCACGATGTCCGGGAAAAAATACAAAGCAGGCACAGAAGACCGCTCAGTCTGAAGAGATGCCGTTTCATGAAATTGACGTTATGAGTGTTATCCCCTATGTTGATCCTGCGCCATATAAATAGCTTATTTCTAAAATAATATCAACATGTTATACATTAAAATAAATACCGCAGCGAACCCCAGATATTGAACTGCGGCTTTTCGGCCAATGTCAGATTAAAGGTCGAATCCAGTTCGGGAACCTGGGTCGTGTTGTCATTTAATATATTGTTCGCTGAAACGGCCAGTTCCAGATGGTCCTTTATCGGCCAGTACCCCACGCGCAAATTGAGCAGATAGACATCGCCGACCTCGGCCACTGGCGTGAACGCAAAGTTCAGGACGCCGCTTTGCATCTGATGGTGCCTCACATAGTGAAATTCAAGGTCAGCCGTTATGCGATTCAGCCACTTTCCTCTCAAACCGGCGGACGCTTTGTGCTTCGGATTTCCGAGGTTGGATGCGGGGTCCGTATTCCCGTTGATGGCTTTGAAATCTTCATATGCCCAATATGCATAACCCGTAAGCCAGTTGCATATATCGGCCTCAACCCCTATCTCTCCTCCCACTGCCCTTGCCCCGCCGTCATTGCGAACGGACACTTCCAAAGTGGACGGATCAGGGATATTCACCGACGGCACGATCATGTCGTTGAGCCGGTAGTAGAAGAAATCCGCCCTGATCCTCAATCTGTCGATCGGTCTTATCGTATTTCCGACATCGAAATAAAGTATACGCTCGGCCTTGAGATTACGGTTGCCGACGACTCTGGCCGACGTAAACGGCGCAGGGACGACAACCAAGGGAAAATCGGAAAAATAGTCGATCGTTGTGGGAGTATTGAAAGCAGTCGCCACTCCGAGACGAAGCGTGTACTTCGGATCAAAAAGAAAAACGACACTGCCGTGCGCCGAAGTGTTCACACCTGCAAAATCCAATTGATCGTCGACCCTGACGCCTCCCGTGAGCACCACGCGGTCATAAAATTTTGTCTCGTTCTGCAGAAAACCGGCAAGATTATGCAGTGCCTGTATTGTGGTATATGCACCATCGACGTAGCGATAATTGAAGCCGTACGTAGTCGTATTCTTGACCTCCGGCGTGAAATTGAATGAAATGGAATGGCGAATCTCCGCCTCAACCGTGTCGATCGAGTTCACGTCCCACCCGAAATCCACGCTGCTCAGATTGTGCTGTATCCAATATGACTGGAAATTGAGCGAACCGAATTTACCGAAATCATGGCGCGCACTTCCCTGCACAAATCCCTCCCGGTCGTCCCACCGCGTCATACCTCCCGACTGGTATCTGTCCCCGTTGGTCTGCGTGATACCGCCGGTCAAATTGAAATCAGTGTCCTTGATCGGCTGGAAGTCAAACTGGGCCACCGCGGAGAGATCCTCGCGATCCTTGGAACCCGGCAAGTCCGGCGCGGATGAATACTTGTTCACGCGATTGTACGTCCCTGAAACCTTGTACCAATAACCGTCTGCGAACTTACCCGCATTTATGAAGTTACCCTGCGCCAGACTGAATTTACCGCCCCCTCCGCTCAGCAGCGTGCGCGTCTCCTGGGGCTTATATGTCACTATATTGATGACGCCCAACATGGCTCGGTCGCCGTACAGAGACGACATCGGCCCTTTGATCACTTCAATCTTTTTTATGTCGTCAAGGGGAACGGGGAACTGCGACCAGAACGTCCCGCCGACAAATTCCAGATAGAAGGAACGTCCGTCGATGAAGATCGCCATTCTGTTCGTATTCAAAACCGTGTCGGCAAAACCGCGCGCCGACACCTCAGTGTCGGCTGCGGTAACCGTTACCACGTCCATGCCCGGAACCCTGCGGAAAACCTCCGCCAGGTTCGTCGCCCCGGACTGAATGATGTCGTCGTGTGTGACTATCGTGACATTGGCGGGAGCTTCGGTAAGCTTCACTTCCCTCTTGGAGGCACCGGTGACGAGCTCATCTTTTGCAAAGTAGAGTTCCTCCTCCACAGAAGTAGCCTTGACCTCACCTGACGACTCATAAGTATCCTGCGCCCCCAACGTTCCGGGGACGATGATAAAAAAGACCCCTGCACAAATGATTAAATTATAAAGCCTGTTCAAGAATCTTCCCCCCGATGATCTAAAACAAATACCGCAGCGAACCCCAGATATTGAACTGCGGCTTCTCGGCTATCGCCAAATTGAAGGTGGTGTCGAAGTCGGGAACCTGCGGCGTGTTACAATTCAGAATATTGTTTGCAGAAACTGCAAGCTCCAGATGATCCTTTATCGGCCAGTATCCAACTCTGAGATCCAGCAGGTACACATCGCCGACCTCAACCACCGGAGTGAATGGGAAATTTATCGCACCGTTCTGCGCTTGATGATGTCTCACATAATGGAACTCGAGATCGGCGGTTATGCGGTTTTTCCACTTTCCCCTCAAGCCCGCGGACGCCTTGTTTCTCGGGTTTCCGAGATTTGAAGCAGGATTGGTGTTTCCATTAATAGCCTTGAAATCCTCGTACGCCCAATATGCGTAACCTGTGAGCCATTTGAAAATGGAAGCCTCCAGGCCAATCTCTCCGCCTATCGCCCTCGCCCCGCCATCATTGCCGAACGACAATTGAAGTGCAGTCGGACTTAGAAGAGACGCCGTGGACACGATCATATCGTTGAGTCTGTAATAAAAGAAATCCGCTCTCAGTTTAAGTTTGTCGATCGGGTAAATCGTGTTTCCGACGTCAAAATAGATTATGCGTTCCGCCTTGAGATTGCGGTTGCCGGCGAACGTTGTCGTAGTAAACGGTGCCGGCACAACCGGCGAGGCGAAATCCGAAAAATAATGGATGGTCGTAGGCGTGTTAAAGGCACTCGCGACACTTAACCGGAGCGTGTATTTCGGATCGACAAGGAAGACGACACTCCCGTTTGCCGCCGTGTTCACTCCCGCAAAATTCACCTGATCGTCGACACGAACGCCTCCTGTCACAATCACACGATCGTAAAACCTGGTCTCATTCTGCAGAAAACCCGCATAATCATTCAGCGCATCAATGGTCGGAAAACTACCGTCGACAAAACGGTATTCAAAACCATAGGTCGTCGTGTTTTTGATATTCGGTGTGAAATCGACAGAAAAGGAGTGGCGAATTTCGGCGTCAACCGTGTCAAGGGCGCCAATGTTCCATCCGAATCTGGATGCCGTCAAATCGTGACGTTCCCAAAACGACTGAAAATCGAGTTTTCCCCACTTGCCTAAATCCTGGCCGACCTTTCCTACAATGAAGCCGCGGCGGTCGTTCCACGGCGAAAGCGCGCCGACCTGTATCTTGTCATAGGTTCCCGTGAATCCGCCGGACAGGTTGATGTTAGTCTCCTTCTGGGGATTGAAGTCAAATTGGGCGGCCGTTGAAAAATCCTCACGGTCCTTGGAAGTGATGTCACCGGGCGGGGATGAAAATTCGTCCGTCCTGTGGTAGTTGGCCGAGATTTTGTACCAATAATTTTCAGCGAATTTGCCCGCATAGATAAAATTCGCGTCCGCCATCTTGAATCTGCCGCCGCCCGCGGAGATCAACGCGCGAGTCTCCTCCGGCTTATATGTGATAATGTTGATCACGCCCAGCATCGCCTTGTTGCCGTATAGAGACGACATCGGCCCCTTGATCACCTCAATCCGTTTTATATCATCGAGCGGCACCGGGAATTGGAACCAGAGCGTGGAGCCCACAAATTCAAGATAGAAGGTCCTCCCGTCTATCAAAACAGACATCCGCTCGCCGTCAAGAAGTTTGTCCGCAAACCCGCGCGCGGAAACATCCGTCTCCGCCGCTGTCTTTGTCACTACATCCATTCCGAGCACGCGCCTGAAGACCTCTCCCAGATTCGTCATGCCGGATTGAATTATGTCTTCGTGAGTGATGATCGTGACGTTTGCGGGGGCTTCGCCGACCTTCACCTCCCTCTTGGAAGTGCCGGTGATGAGTTCATCTTTTGCAAAGTAGAGCTCCTCCTCCACCGAATTGTTTCCGGCATCCCGTACCTGCTCTCCGGACACTTCTTCACTGACATCCTGGGCGTACGACGGCGAAGCGCTCAAAAAAGCGGAGCACACAAAAAACACAAAAATCGAAAAGCGTTTCCCCCTCATAAGATATGCCGGAAACTACAATCGTTCCCGTCTCTAGGCAAGCGTCATTTTGTGCCCAGACGGCACCCCAGAGACAAGAAAGCAGTGAAATCGATGGATGGCCCGCCGCTCGTCGCGTCCTCCGAAAATCCCGCCTGCCAGATGAGATCGTTGCCCCAGAGAAGACCCGGCTCTTCGCCCCTGAAGCCGATGACAAGATCGAGCGGCACGCCGTCCCACTGGTCCATGCCAGTGTGCGCCAGGATGGGAGAACCACTATCCACCTGCGCAATGACCGACCACGTTGGAAGAATGGTAAACTCGACCGCTGCCGCATAGGACACGAACGACTGATTCGAAAAATCCTCGATAACGTCATGGCGGCCCGACACGTAATATCCGGCGTTGAGGTATCCATGGATCCTTTTATAGGATTTTTCGATTGCCAGGCCCAGACCTACGTCCATGCCGCCGTTGCCCAATCCGCGTGAAAGCTGGCCCGTAGGAAACTTGAGATCGAAGAACCACGCAACTGCCGGATTTGCGCGCCCCTCATCCAGAAGATGATGTTTCAGATGGAACACAATATCGCCCAGATTCAAAGTCTGGCTTGAGACGTTATAGATCGTCTGGCCGTTTGAACCGAACTGAAACGTGAATTGATTATCGGGCACACGTTCGCGTCCGGCGTTGGGAAAACCGAAGGCATTGTGAAAGGCCTGGACAAAACCGTCCAGAAAACCGCCCCACATCTGTATAAACGGAACCTCCAGCCCTATCTGCAGATCATCTTTCACCGAATAGTTGGCGTGCAGGGCAAGGCGCCAGAGCTCCATATCTTCGATCACGGAATTCGTGGCGTTCGCCTCGGATTCATAGATGTTCGAGTAGGCCGAATCGATGCGCAACTCCAGCACGTCTCTGGGCAAAACGGTCGCTCGTGTGGGGGTCAAGTTGAGCGTCTGGAGGTAGAACGGGTTCTGATTGCGAGTCGTGATGGGACCGAAGGCCGGATAAGTCTTTCCATTTGCAGTCACCGGCATTCCGGTGACGCATAGGGCTGCGATAATAAATAAAAGTTCTTTATACTTCAATATAATAGACGATATATGTAAATTATGACTTTATATTTATCCAAGGTATTTTTCGGCATCTATGGCCGCCATGCAACCCGTTCCCGCGGCAGTGATCGCCTGTTTGTAGTACGAATCCTGGACGTCCCCCGCGGCAAAGACTCCGGGGATATTGGTTTCCATCGTCGACCTCTTAGTCACGATGTACCCCTTCTCATCCAGCTCGATCTGCCCCTTGAAAATTGACGTGTTGGGCTTATGGCCTATGGCGATAAAAACACCGTCGCTCTTGAGCTCTGTTATCTTTCCGCTCTCGACATCCTTGAGTTTCACGCCGGTGACTTTTCCCGCATTCACATCCATAATATCTTCCACTACCTTCTTCCACGCGAATTCGATCTTGGGGTTTGTCTTCGCCTTCTGTTGCATGATTTTTGAGGCCCTGAGCTCGTCGCGCCTGTGAACGATTGTCACTTTTTTGGCAAACTTTGTGAGAAAGAACGCATCTTCAAGCGCCGTATCGCCGCCCCCGACCACCACCACTTCCTGATTTTTGAAGAAAAAAGCGTCGCAGGTGGCGCAACCGGAAACACCCTTTCCCATCAGCTTCATTTCAGCATCGAGTCCCAGCCACTGGGCCGAGGCGCCGGTCGCGATGATCACCGCTTTCGCCTCGTATCTGCCTTCCGTTGTCTCGATCACAAACGGCTTCTTTTTAAAATCGACCGACGTGACCTCGGCCGCGACGATCTTCGTGCCGAACTTTTCAGCCTGGCGGCGCATATCCTCCATGAGCTTGGGTCCCTGTATCCCGTCTGGAAATCCGGGATAGTTTTCGACATCAGTGGTTATGGTGAGCTGGCCGCCGGGCTGCATGCCGGTAATAAGAACCGGCGAAAGGGCAGCCCTCGCCGTGTAGATTGCCGCAGTGTATCCTGCAGGTCCGGCACCGAGGATGATCAACTCTGTCGTCATGATAGAACCCCCTTGAGCCGTGAAATCTCCCCAATTTCTTTCGAAAAAGCAAGACACTAGTGTCAAGTCACTAGTGGTGCATGATTTTCAAGCAGCCTGCATGAAAATCGGACAGTGCGGCACAAAAATCTCTTCTAAAATTCACGGGCGATCTTGGCACGGCGCACGCATATGGCAAGGGACATGCTGAGCAAAGTCTATTCCGCAGTGCTCATCGGGCTCGACTCTTCACTCGTGAAGGTCGAAGTGGATATCCCCTCTCAGGGTCTACCGGGATGGAATATGGTGGGCCTTCTGGAGATGGCGGTCAAAGAGGCCAGAGAACGCGTGGCATCCGCGATCCGAAACTCCGGATATGAGATCATCAATCGAAAGACGATCATCAACCTGGCACCCGGACACATCAAGAAGAGCGGAGTCCATTTCGATCTTCCCATCGCAGTAGCTCTCTTGGCCGCATGGGGGATCGCAAGACCGGATGCAGCGAAAGATTATCTCTACGCCGGAGAGCTGGCGCTCACGGGCCAGCTGCTGCCGGCCGCGGGCTCGCTTCTCATCACGATGCTCGCGAGGGATCAGAAGTTCAAAGGTATCATCCTGCCGGCGGAAAATGTCCGCGAGGCGGAGATGGTGGGCGGCGTGGAGGTGATCGGCGCAAACACGCTTGCCGAGATCGTGAATTTTCTGAACACGGACGAGCGACCGAAGATTTTCGCAAATGACGATACGCCATCCGATACAAACCATGAACTCGATTTCGCTGAAGTGCGCGGTCAGGAATCGGCAAAGAGAGGCCTGGAGATCGCCGCAGCGGGCGGACACAACGTTCTGCTCATCGGCCCGCCCGGGACCGGAAAGACTATGCTTGCCGAACGGCTGCCTTCGATACTCCCGCCCCTCACTCACGAAGAGGCGCTTGAGGTGATGAAGGTGATGAGCGTGCACGGGCTCATCGGCCCCCGCTTCCGGATGACGTCGGAGCGTCCCTTCAGGGCGCCGCACCACTCGGCATCATATGCGGGGCTGGTGGGCGGCGGGCAGGGCGTTCCGAAAATCGGGGAGATCTCACTGGCGCACAACGGCGTTCTGTTCCTGGACGAGCTCTCAGAATTTCACAGGGACGTGCTTGAAGTGCTCAGGCAACCCCTTGAATCGGGCATCGTGAAGATCGCGAGGAGCGGCGCATCGGTCGAATACCCGGCGCGTTTCACGCTCGTCGCTGCGATGAACCCGTGCAGATGCGGCAATTACGGCCATCCAAGAAAACCGTGTCTGTGCACCGTCCCGCAGATCCGCTCATATCGCACAAAGATTTCAGGACCTTTGCTCGACAGGATCGACATGCACATAAGGGTCTCGCCGCCTTCACATCTGGAGCTTCTTGAAAACGCAAGGTCGGAATGTTCGGAGGCGATCCGCGCGCGGGTCGTGAAGGCGAGGCTTATCCAGAATGAACGATATTGCGGAACGATTTCCTGCAATGCCGTTCTCAAAGATAAATCGATCCAGGAATTCTGTCCCATCGGCAAGAAGGAGATAAGTTTTCTGAAGGACGCGTCGGAAAAACTCTCCTTCTCCGCACGGGCGCTTCACCGCGCGCTGAAAATCGCGCGGACCATCGCGGATCTTGAAGCAAGCGCTCAAATCAAAGTGGAACACCTGGCGGAGGCGGTCGAATACAGATCGTTCGACCGTTTCATTGTGTAATTTTCAATTCTTTATACGCGGCGGTAAGCCCTTCGATGTCATCTATCTCGCGGCGCGGCGGAAGCGATTGCATAAAAACGCGGCCATACATTCGTGTCCTGATGCGCGGATCCAAGATTGCGACGATTCCAACATCGTTTCTGTGGCGAATCAGTCGACCGAAACCCTGTTTCAAAAGAAGTGCCGCTTTCGGCACCTGATATCCCATGAACGGATCTTCGCCCCGCGCCTCAAGATCGGCGATCCGCGCCTCAATCAAAGGATGATCGGGGACTGCGAACGGCAAGCGGGTGATGATGACACATTCGAGCGCGCTGCCGGGCACGTCGACGCCCTGCCAGAACGAAGCTGTTCCGAAAAGAACGGTCCCCTCGTTTTTCTTGAACTTTTCCACCATCTGCCAGCGCGGCATCTCGCCCTGGCGCAGAATATGGAAACCTGAAAGATGCGGCGAGACAAGTTCATGGACAAGAGCAAGTGTACGGTAGCTCGTAAAAAGAACAAAAGATCTGCCGCCGGTTATTTTAACAAGCTCCTCGATACGGGAACTTATCGCATGGGTGTGTCTTGCCTCATCGCGAGCGGGATCGGGGAGATCCGATGGCGCGTAGAGCAGCGCCTGTTTTTCAAAATCGAAGGGCGAGTCGAGCAACAACTCACGGGAACCTTCGAGTCCCAGTCTGCTTTTCATGAAATCGAAACTTCCTCCCACCGCCATCGTTGCGGATGTCAAAACTATCGGTGAAATTTCATCGAAGACCGATTTTTTGAAATGGGGCGCGACGTCGACGGGTGAAGCGCACAAACGGCACTTTGTCACGCGCGCCCTCGCCTCCGCCTCTGTCCAATAGACATGCCCTTCCCTTTTTTGTTCCACGAACTCGGAAAGAAGCATGCTCCAGCTCTTGAGCCTGGCAACGTGAGACGCGAGATCATCACGATCATCCTCATTTTTTATACTGTCCAATTTGTCCGACACGGCGTCTGCCATCTGATCGAGCGTGGATGACAGAACGTTTTCGATCCCTCCCGGCTCGCGGATCGTGAGTGTCGATTTGCCGTCCATCAAATTCAAAACCGACTCGAAAAAAATGTCGCTGGCCTGCCTCACGGCGTTCACCATTACTGCAAGCTCGCCGTCTTTCTTCAACTCCTTCAGCCTGCTGAAAAACCCGGTCTTCTGGCGCGGATGGTGAAATTCATCGAGCATATATTTCAGCTGCGTATTGGAGAGCTCGATTCCGAAATGGCTTGCCGCGACATCTTCGAGATTGTGCGCCTCATCGAAAACGACGCCGTGATATTCCGGAAAAATCTGTCTGCCGGAGGCGATATCCGAAAAGAACAGGTGATGATTGGCGATAAGGATGTGAGCCGTCGCCTGTTCCGCACGCGCCTTTGCATAAAAACAACCTTTGCGGTTCGCGCACTTTTTGCCGCGGCACAGGTCGGACTCGCGGCAGACTTTGAACCAGACGCCGTCTTGCGGTTCAAAGGGGAGCTCCATGCGAAGCCCGGTCTCGGTCGAATCGGCCCATCTCATTATCTCTTCAAGCTCGGAGGCCTCTCTCTTGCTCTCAAAGAGTCCCTGCTGCCATGAGCGGTTGAGGCGGCGCCTGCAAATGTAATTTTCCCCGCCGAAACAGAGTGCATGGCGAAAATCAATTCCCAACACCTTCTTCAAAAACGGAATATCCTTTTTTGCCAACTGCTCCTGCAAAGACTTCGTATAAGTCGCAATTATCGCCCGCTTGTCATTGGCGACGGTCCATTCGATAAACGGGACAAGATACGCAAAACTCTTTCCGATACCCGTACCGGCTTCGACCAAAAGATGATCCCCCGCCGCAATGGCATCCGAAACGGCTTGGGCCATATCTACCTGCTCTTTGCGGTGTTCATACCCGGGAAGCTGGCGCGCGATGTCTTCAAAACGCTTTCGCATGAGATAATGCCCTGTATCACATTACGCGGGCAATTCTCAAAAAGAAAAAAGCAGACGTCAAAAAAATGACAAAACTCGTGCGATTTCACCTTTTGCCTGATGCGCATCGAAAATGCCGTCGAATATCAACAAATTATGAATGCTTTCGGTCGCTTGTTGTGGCATAAGTATTGCTCAATTCTACGGAGTGAGGGGGAAGGATATTATGAAAACAAAATTCAGGCTTACAATCCTTTGGGCGCTTCTTGTATTGCCGTTATTGCCCTGTTTTTTGGGAATCTACTCTCTGGTTTTGACGTCATGCACGGGCTTGTCTCCTCTTGGAGGATCCACGCTCACCGCACCCACCCTGACCGATGTCAGAGCCTCGCTCGTGGTGGGCAACGCGGATTGCATGGCGCCGGGGATTGCATGGAGCGCCATCACACTACCGGAGTGCACCGCGGAAAACGTGACGGACGTGACCTATGCGCTGACCGGACTGCCCGCGGAGCTTGCGTTCGACGCCACAACGCGCGCGCTTTCGATGGCGGCAGGAACTACGGCCCTGCCCGCATTCGCTACGGCTATTGAAGTCACGTATACCTGTTCAGGCACCGACTTTATCGGCGATCCGATTAGCGCTTCCGAGACATTCGTGGTGAACGACTGCGACGGCGGCGGAGCTGTTGATTGGTACGAGTTCATCAATTCCGATGTTCCGGCGCTCATCGATGACGTAGGCTACGTTCCACTCAATTCCCTAAACGTGGACACGTATCTGACGCCCGGCCCGGCACCAGATAGAAGAGAGATAAGAACGAACCTGGCGGAGACAACCGGCATGGACGTCTTGAATCCGGCCGACGATTCCACGACGATCAGCGCCGCAAGCGACATTGACGGCGACGGAATCGCGAACATAAGCGATCCCAACGTGTTCGTGGCGGCATCGACGGACACTTTCGTACAGACAACATACAACAACAATCAAGCCATGTCAGGCATGCTTGCGGCTGATATGAACAACGATGGTTTTCCTGACCTGGTTACGGGCTCGACAGCTACCGGCATCATCTCTGTATACCTATGGAACAGCGCGGCAGGAAGTTTTAACGCGGCGATTGACAATGTGATCGCGCCTCCCGACGACTTTGCGCAATTGACGGCGGCCGATTTCAACGGCGATGGGAACCTCGATATCATAGCAATCACGGCAAATTTTGCCCAGCTCGCCACAGTCGCGAGAGGTGACGGCAGCGGTGGCCTGGCGCTCAGTCAGGTAATAGCCCTGGCCGGTCTCGGGCCACGGGTAGTGGGTGTCGGCGATTTTGACGACGACGGCTTCGTGGACGGTGCAGTTATCGCGGGAAACACGAACAACGTCAGGATTTATCTGTGGAACAATACACTGGGACAGCTGGTGTTCGACAATTTGTACGCCACCGGAGCTCTCCCCAGCAACATAACCATGGCCGATTTCAACGGCGACGGTTTCATCGATTTCGCCACTTGCAATGCAGGAGTCGGCGATGTCTCCGTCTATCTCGGTAACGGGACGGGCTCATTCGCGGCCGCGACGGGAAGCCCGTTCGCCCTGGCATCCTCGCCTGCCACGATAGTAACCGCCGATATGGATCTGGACGGCAATCTTGATCTTGTGGCAAGCGGCAACGGACCGGGCTCAGCGGTTCAAATACTCTACGGCAACGGCGACGGGACCTTCGGCGGTCTGACGGTCTACGACCCTATACTATATAATGACATGAATGCGGCGGACATGGACGGAGATGGAGACGTCGATATCGCGGGAGTGAACGGTACTTTCGTGACCCTTCTCATAAATAGCGTTGCACAAACGGGAACCGTCGGATTCACACAAGTCGTATCGAATGTCGGCGCAGTGGCGGGCCGCGTAACAGCTGCCGACTTCAATGCAGACAACATGGTCGATCTTGGCTTCCTGACAGCAGCGGCAGGCCCGCCGTTTCCTGAGGTCAATTCGTTCATACAGCAGTGATCGGTGATCAGTAATCAGTGGTCAGCAAAGCCCGGTTTGACTGATCACTGGTCACAGATCACTGGTCACTGATGAGGGCGTTTTCATTTGCTTGACACTTAGCTCCATCCCCTGCCAATAATCGCTTCATGCCGCTCACACTTATCACTGGCCAGGTAGGTTCCGGGAAAACCGAAGCCGTTCTCGGCCGCCTTAAATCGTACACGAATCGCCAGGCCGGGCTGTGCATCGTCCCCTCTGATGCGGTTTCGTTTGAACTCAGAAAGAAATTTTTGAGAGATAAAAAGGCCGTATTGGGCGACGTCTTCATCGCGTACAATCATTTCATAAGAAAAATCGCCGCCGTCGATTCGCCTGTAATATCACAGGGAGAGCAGATACTTCTTCTGCACAAGATCGCCGCAGAAAATCCCCTCAGCTACTTCAAGTCGGCATCCGTAGGAATAGCGAGGCAGGCAGCGGAGGTGATAACTGCACTCAAGAAAAACCTGGTAACGAGCGCAAAACTCCGCGACATGCTTCGCGCACACAAGGCGCAAAGGGAAGAGGACCTTCTAAAACTCTTCGAACTTTATGAGGCGGAAAAGGAAAGTTTATGCCTCCTCGATGAAGGCGATCTGGCACTCTTGGCCGCGAAGAAAATAAAAACATCGCCGCTGTTTCAGGGAATTGAATACATCGCCTTCGACGAGTTTCACCACTTCAGCCCGGGACAGTTGAACTTGATTGGGTCCCTTGCCGGGGATTTCGGACGGATGAAAATCGAGGTGACATTCCCCGTTTCCGGCAAAGAGGACGAGCTTTTCGCGCCGTATCTGGAGAAAAATCTGAAAGCCCTCAAGGAAATCGCATCGGACACGATCGCCTTGAAGGGCAAAGACCTGAAATCGTCTGATATCAGAAATGTGGTCTTGCGCTCCCCTTTTCAGGAAACGCGTTTTGTAGCGCATGAGATCGCCACCGCGGTCCAAAATGGAATCTCACCGGATGAAATCACGGTCTGCGTCAGGAAGAACGATCAGAGGCTGCCCATCCTTCTAAAGGAGCTTGAAAGGATGGGCCTCGCGTCGCGGACGCACCGTATCGGCACAATTTTTTCATCGCCAGTGATGCACGAATCTTTTTCTGGCGATTCCACTTTCAAGCTTCCGGAATCGGCGACGTTTGACGAATTTGCGAATCTTGTAACCGACAGATTGAAACATATGCACGATAAAGCCGCCCTCGAGCAGGAGACGGGGGAATCCTCCTCAAGAAGCATCATTTCGCTATATTCGACGCAGCAGATTTTGAGCTCTCTCGCGACGGCGTCAAAATTGTTGTCTCTGGGACGCATACCTCGCGAGACTTTTTTGAATATTCTTTTTCACAACTGTCTCTCCTTCTTTGTGTCGTCAAATGAGATATCGGAGGTGACGCCCGTAAACGTTGCTTTCTTCGAGGACGGCCTCGCTCATTCTCCAAAGCTGCTTTTCATTCCGCATCTGATAGAGGGCAACATACCGTCTTCGTTTTCCGACCGGCTGTTCTTTTCGTCGGAGGGCGGCGCGAATGAAAAGTTTTCCGATATATTCCCGACGCCGTCCGATTGCCTCGGCCAGGAATCCTTTCTCTTTCACCGGCTCATCACAAAGACGAAAGGCAAGGCCGTTCTCTGCCACCCCGCTATCGACTACTCAGGCGGCGAAGCGGCGGCATCGAGCTTCCTCGACCGCTTTGACGACCCCACACCTGTCGATTCTCCGGCGATGGGAGAAATCACCGGCCTACAAAAAAATATCATCGCAATCGAACAGGAGAGAATGATTAGGGCCGCCGCGCATCCTCAGTATCAAGGCCGGCTCTCTGGCGAAAAAGTCCGGACCATGATCAGAAAGCGCTATACCGAAAATGCAATTTCTCCGTCCCAGATAGAGGCCTACGCCACCTGCCCCTTCAAATTTTTTGTCCAGTACGTTTTGAATCTGAGGCCTCCGGAAGAGATAACGCCAGAGCTGCAGCCCAAGGACATGGGCACGATCATCCACGCGATACTTGAGCGGTTCTACAGGGATCATCTTGACGTATTCAAACGATTTGCGGGGGGCCAGCTCGGCAGGGATTCGGTCGAGAAAACTTTGGACAAAGTGGTGGAGCAAGTGTTTGACGAGCATGCGAAGCTCATAGGATATGTCGTTCCGGGACTCCGGCCCTTTGAACGCAAAAGTGCACGGGCGCTGGCGCTTCAGGTTATAATGAATGAAGCCGAAGAGTGCGGCCAACTCCCCGAACCTCTCTTTCCCGCCAGTTGCGAATGGGCGTTCGGCGCGACGCCTGAGACAATGCTACATATAAATGTTGACGGGCAAGCCGACGCCCTCATCCGCGGCCGGGTCGATCGAATCGATCAGTCGGAGGATAAGTCGAAATTCACAGTCGTCGACTATAAGACAGGAAGACAGGTCGACCCGGTCGCGAACAAGATCAAAAAAGGGCTCCATTTTCAGCTGCCGCTATATATTGAGGCCGTAAAGCGCTTTCTTTTCCCAAAGTCGAACGCGCTGGGAGGCGTGATTTTTGCCGTGCGCCAACCGGAAAAAAAGCACGGATTTTTGAAAAAATCCTTCAACGACATCAACTACTCGGTAGGAAAACGATCGTCCTCCATATTGGAGGACGACGCATGGGAAGAGCTCTTGAATATTTCCGTTGCCGGCGCGGCGAAATACGTTGCCGCGATCAGGGAGGCGGATTTCAGCGTGGAGCCGCGCGACTGCCCGCGGTATTGCGATTATGAAGATGTCTGCAGATATTCGGGAAAGACAGCTGACAGCGTCACAGCGTCTGGCGATTGAATCGACGGACAGGTGGGTCGCTGTTGTTGCCAGTGCGGGATCGGGCAAGACGACCGTCCTGATTGACCGCTGTCTTGCAATACTCGGAGGCAACCCCTCGAACATCGACCGCCTTCTTGCGATAACGTTCACTGAGAAGGCAGCCGCCGAACTGCTGGCAAGGCTCAGGAGAAGTCTCCCTTCCAAATCGCACCACCTTCTGGCAACGGCGTGGGTCGGAACCTTTCACGCATTTTGCGCGCGCATTCTCAGGACCAACGCTCCGCTCGTGGGGCTCGATCCCTCGTTTTCGATTCTCGATGAAAACGCGTTCCGCCTTCTGGCTGAGCAGGTCATTCGCGATAATTTCATTTCGCTTCTCGATAAAAAGGACGAGCACGCGCTTTGTCTGATCGAAGAGCTGGAGTTCAAAAACACCGTTTCACTCCTGGGAGAGCTCATTGACTTTCGCTGGCATTCGAGAAGATCGCTGCAAAATGTGCCCAAGACCGGCGGCGCCGACTTGAGGCTTCACAGGGCCGTAACGCGCTGCTACAGCGCCGCGGAGAAAGCCGTCCTCACCGCGATGGCCAGACAAGGCGCGATAGACTTTCAGGAGCTTGAGATAAAGGCGCTTGAGCTCTTAAACGATCATCCCGCAGTACGAGCCGCGTATCAGCGGAAATTCAAACACATACTCGTGGATGAGTATCAGGACACGAGCGACATCCAGTCCGAGCTCGTCTTTTTGCTCGCCAATCCCAAGATCAACAGGCTGGCGATCGTCGGCGATCCGCGCCAGTCGATTTACAGGTTCCGCGGCGCGAACGTGCACTGTTTCGAGCAGGCGCTTGACCGTGTCGGCAAAGCCGGCGGCGAAATAATCGATCTCAAGGAAAATTTCAGATCGGAGCCCGCGATCATAACGTTCACGAACGACACTTTTGAAAATCTCTGGGACAAGCTCGGTCCCAGACTTGCGCCGATGAAAGCCGAACGGAAGGATGTGCATCGCGGCCCCGCCGTAACGGCGCTCGTCTTCGAACCTTCTGAAACTAAAGAGACATCTCCCATTTTGAGATCGAAGGAGGCGGATGGGCTGGCCTCATATGTGGCGGAGCTCGCTTCCGAGGGCAAATTCAAGTTCTCCGATATCTGCTTCCTGTTTCAGGCGATGACGAACATCGCGGACTATGAAGCAGCGTTCAAGAAAGCGGCTATACCGTACCGCATCTTCGGAGGTCGCGGCCTTCTTGAGCGCCAGGAGATAGACGATCTCATGCATGCTCTCACCTATGCCGCAGACGCCGGAAACGATATCGCTCTCATCGGCCTTCTTAGATCGCCTCTCATCGGGCTTTCCGATGACGATATCGCAATGATGGCCGGCCCCGGCGGGAAGGAACTCCGAAAATCGGTCCACACTGACGAGCGGCTGTCGCTTCTAAAATTCCTTCACGAGTCCGCAGCACACATGAGGCCTTCGGAGCTTTTGCGCTGGACGATAGACAAGACGGGCTACGAGCACATCTGTTTGGCTCTCGATCCGTCCGGCGGGATGCAGGCGAACATGGAGCGCCTTGTCGCGCTTTCCGAATCGCTTGAAATAGAAGGGCCCACTCCCCTTTCGTCTTTCATCGAATTCATTTCCGAGCTCAGGGATCGGAGCGCACGGCTGGGCGATCCGCCCGCGTTGGGTTTCGGGGGGGATGCAATCTCCTGTATGACCGTCCATACCGCAAAGGGGCTCGAGTTTCCCGTTGTCGTCATACCGGATCTCATGCGGCAGACCCCTAAAAAACGCGGACCATGGAGATTTTCTAGACATGAAGGGGTAGGATTCAAAATCAAGGATCAGCAAAAACCTTTCGGTGACCGGATCGAAACGGAACTTTTCACAAAACTCGAGCAGACAGACGACATGGAGGAAACGCAGGAGACAAAGCGGCTCCTCTACGTCGCGATGACGCGCGCGCGCGACCTGCTCGTTTTGCCGATACATAGAAATGAAAAAATTCGCGGGAGATGGCACCAATGGCTGGCGGCCGCGATGGACAGTCGGCTTACGGGACAAGGGAGCGTGAGGGACGGTGATGGATGTGTGATGGCTATTCGGCGCAGGGCCGAGGGTATTGTGGGGCGTCTCGGAGGCAGCCGCGTCTATGGATATGATAATGCGGCTACCGAGAGACGAGGTGCGTTTGCGGGCCGTAATCCCGCAAACGAC
>JBGSNL010000053.1:0-57679 GCA_041739675.1 bacterium | reverse complement strand
ATTTTTCCTCGGCGCCCAGGATGCCGAAGCTCACACCCGCCTTCTGCAGGAGCTTAACGAACGCCTTTGAAACTTTTTTCGCGCGCTCGTCAAACGAGCCTGCGCAGCCCACGAAATAGAGGTACTCGACGTTTTTGTCCTCGGCGAGAGTTTTCACACCGAGGCCTTTTGCCCAATCCCCGCGTGTTGAAAAACCGATACCCCACGGGTTCGAGTTGTTTTCGATATTCTTGAGCGCGGTCTGCGCTTCAGGCGCAAATGCGCCCTGCATCAGGACGAGATTGCGCCGCTCGTCCACGATCTTATCCACGTATTCGATCATAACCGGGCAGGCTTCTTCGCATGCGCGGCAGGTCGTACATGCCCATAAAATATCGGGCTCGACGACACCGGGAACGATGGCTGGAAGCTCGTCTTTTTTTCCTCTCACCTTGCCCGCATTCTTGTAGAGGTGGTCTCTTAGCGCAATCATGTATTTCTTGGGCGAGAGAGGTTTATCAGTGGCCCACGCGGGGCACTGATCTTCGCACCTTCCGCACTCCGTGCAGCTGTACATATCGAGCATCTGCTTCCAGCTGAACTGGTTTGCTTTTTCGACGCCGAAGGTCGTGACCGACTCATCCTCAAGATTCATCTTCGAGAGCGCGCCTGCGGGCCGGGTTTTCTTCAGAAAGACATTGGGGATCGATGTAATGATGTGAAAGTGTTTTCCGTAGGGCAGATAATTCAGGAACACCAAAATGCCCGCGGTGTGAATAAAATAGTTGACGGCGAACCATTTGTGAAGCGCTTCGGGCGAGGTGCGCGCGGCGGTGAAGATGCCCGCAACCCACATGCCCACGGGGCTCCAGAAGGCCAGGGGCGTCCATGTTCGCGCGATCTCCGCGCCTTCCATCAGAAAGTCGGTGATCATGAGGATGCCGATGGCCGCAAGGATCAGATCGGCCTCAATTGAATACGTGAGGCGCTTGGGCCTGACCACGAGGCGTCTGAACAGGAGAACGATGACGCCGACCGTGACCAGCACCTGAAAGATATCTTTCGTGAGCGTGTATATGTTGCCAAGCCAGCCGCCTAGAAGGGGAAGATGAAATGTCGCGGAAAATCCTTGGCCGAACAGCGTGATGGTGCGGATCGCGACGACTAAAAAGCCCCAGAAGATGAAGGCGTGCATCAGCCCCCATTTTCTTTCGCGCAGGAGAAGTCGGAGTTGCCCAAATGCGTACTCAACGGTCGCCCATATGCGCTCAGGGATCTTATCCCATCTGGTTTCTTTTCCTTGAGCCGCAAGAAGAAGTCCGATGCGGTTGTAGGCGGTGTAAGCGAATGCGGCGAGACCCAGAAGAAGCAGAATTCCCATTGTGATCGGATACATTATCCCCCCCTTTTTTACCACCAAGGCACCAAGAAAATCTAAAGCATTGGTTTGTTTTTCTTTGTGTCTTGGTGGTGAATAAGCTTTTTTGCCCTTGAGTTCAACCGAAAATAAAAGCGCCGGTCCCTTTTGGGGACCGGCGCCATCGCGAAGGACTGCGAAGTCCTAATCGCAGGTCCTGTCATATGGGCACTCGTCTAAGAAATCAAGGACGGTGTCATTGTCGTCATCCGGATCGCAGATATCGCCGTATTCATCGCCATCAGGGAACGGGCCGTAGGTCGTTAGATCGAAGTTGACCTGGTCCGTGTTCACCATGAACGGGCAATTGTCAACGGGGTTCAAGACGGTGTCGTTGTCCATATCCGGATCGCAGACGTTGCCAAGTCCGTCCCTGTCGATGTCTATCTGCTGCGTGTTGAAGTTGAACTGGCAATTGTCATCACAGCCGACCTGGTTGCCGCCGAGGGCAGAGCCGTAGCCGGTGCAGCGGTTGTCGCCGATCGTGCCTGAGCCGTCCGCGTCATCCAGTACGCCGTCGTTATCATCGTCGGCATCGCAGAGATCGCCGCCAGCGTTGGGGTTGGCCGGATCATAGGCGTCGCCGTCGTTATTTGCCTGATCAGTGTTTGCAAGCCACGGGCAGTTGTCGGCGCCGTCCAGAACCGTGTCATTGTCATCGTCCGGGTCGCAGACGTCGCCTATGCCGTCGGCGTCATTGTCTTCCTGCCCCGCATTTGGATCGAACTGGCAGTTGTCGCCAACATCCTCGACGCCGTCGTTGTCGTCGTCGGTATCGCAGACGTCGCCCTGCGCGTCGCCGTCATTGTTTTCCTGACCGGCATTGACATTTACTGGACAATTATCAACTCCGTTGTCGACGCCGTCGCCGTCCATGTCTGGATCGCAAGCGTCGCCTAAGAGATCGCCGTCAATATTGGACTGGTCGGGGTTGGCAATGAGAACGCAGTTGTCGATGGCATCAACTATGCCGTCGGCGTCGTCGTCAGTATCACAAGCATCGCCGAACCCGTCGCCGTCCGTGTCTTCCTGCAGGGGATTTGCAACACGCACGCAGTTGTCGACGCCGTCCAACACGCCGTCATTGTCGTCGTCGGTGTCGCACGCGTCGCCTGTTCCATCGCCGTCCGTATCTAACTGGTCGTTATTGGCAACGATGGGGCAGTTGTCGCCGCCGTCCAACACGCCGTCGTTGTCGTCATCAGTGTCGCACGCGTCACCCGTTCCGTCGCCGTCGTTATCCTGCTGCAGGGGATTGGCGACAAGGCGGCAATTGTCAGCATCGTCCAAAATTCCGTCGTTGTCGTCATCAGGATCGCACGCGTCACCCAAGCCGTCCGTATCCGTATCCGTCTGATCCGGATTGGCTATAACAGGGCAATTGTCAGCGGTGTCGATGATTCCATCACCATCCGCATCGTCATCGCATGCGTCGCCGACGCCGTCGCCGTCAAGATCGGCCTGGTCCAGATTGGGAATGGTGGGGCAGTTGTCTATGCCGTCGCCTATCGTGTCGCCGTCTTCATCGTCGAAGGTCGGGTCGCAAACGTCGCCAAGGCCGTCGCCGTCTCTGTCGGCCTGGTCGTTGTTGGCTCTCAATGGACAGTTATCTGAAGTGTTGGGGATGGCATCGCCGTCGATATCGTTGTCACAGGCATTGCCCGTGCCGTCGGAATCCATATCGAGTTGATCGGGGTTTGCGACCGTGGGGCAATTGTCCATGGCGTCGACGATACCGTCGCCGTCCGTGTCGCCCTCGATGCTGATATCAGGCGAGGGAATCTCCGGAATGAATGCCGGATCGATAATCTGCCCGCCCGGACCGCCCGCTCCTCCGCAACCGGTCGAAAAAACAGCAAACGACACAAGTACGAGCCCCAAAAAAAGTGTGATTATCCCCCGGTTTTTCATGGTTCCCCTCCATGTAACTATTTGATTTTCATGAACAATTTATGATTGTTGCAGCTATAATACACAATTTTCCGTTATCAGTCAAAGGGTTTCAGGCTTTATTGAAGGTAAAATATAGAAAAACGGGCCAAAGGCGAAAGGTCAAAGGTCAAAGGAAAGTAAAAAAAAGACCCGAGATTTTTAGGTCCCGGGTCTTAAGTCTCAGGTCTCTGGTCTATTTAGGCCCCTGCGGTTCCATTCCGAAATCGACCTTGGGCGCAGTCTTTGCCTCCTCGGTCGACTTGAAATAGATGTTCTCGCGGCTGTAGCCGAAGATGCCCGCAATGATGTTGTTTGGGAACCTTCTCACGAAGGTGTTGTAGGCCATCACGGATTCATTGTAACGCATGCGTTCGACGGCGATGCGATTTTCGGTTCCGGCCAATTCATCCTGAAGTGCCAGAAAGTTTTCGTTCGATTTCAGCTGCGGATAATTTTCCACCACCAAAAGCAGGCGGGAGAGGGCGGCGGTCAATTGGTTATTGGCCTCGACCTTCTCGGGGATCGTTGCAGCGCCTCCGACCTTCGCGCGGGCCTCGGTCACATCGATGAACACCTTCTGCTCCTGAGCAGCGTACCCCTTCACCGTGTTAACAAGATTGGGGATGAGATCGTTCCTTCTCTGGAGAACGTTTTCCACCTGTGCCCATGATTTTGTCACGTTCTCGTTCAATGTGACGAGCTGATTGTACTTGCCCACACAGCTTCCTCCGGTGATGAGCACGAGCAACACCAGAATTCCAACTATCCACCATACTTTTTTCATATTGCCTCCGTTGTATTTAAGACATGCGATCGACGAAACTAGTAATCGTCTCTATCTCTGTCAAGTACTTCTCGAATGCTGAAATAGCCTCGTCCTTTCTGGGAAGAAAGGACTTCCCCTCGCGCACGAGGATCATATCCATGAATATCTGGGGATTGATTTCGATTTTTGTCGCGAGTTGTTCTATGAGCTTGCGGTTATCTTTCTGGGGCGTTTCTCCCAGTAGATGCACAACACCTCTGAAGACCGCCACGAATCCCGCGAACGAGCGCAGCATGATCTCCGACACGCGCTTGGGCTTGTGACAGTTTGCCGCGTACAGGGAGCGAAGATGGAGAAGCTTGCCCTTGAGCTCGCTCTCGCACTGGTGGCGAAGATTAGTGTGATCGATTTTTATATTTTTGAACGGATCGTTTCCGAAGAGAAGCTCGTGGCGGTCGGCAATATCGATAAACTCAAGCGGAAAGACGTCGCGCGACTGTTCGATGTGCTTGGGATCGAAAATATGCGGCGCGGGATTTCCGTACTTCGTCCACTTGTGAACCAGGCCCCCTATCTTTGAAAGGTTCACAGGCGAAGGGTCCTTGAGGATGACAATGAGATTGTAGTCGGAGTACTCTTTGGAGAAATCCGTTCCGACAGCGGAGCCGTAGAGAATCACCGATTCGAGATTGCCCTCGCAGACAGTTTCCAGTTTGTGAGCAAATTCATGTGGTGTCATAGAGCCTCCTTGTTACCATCTTCCCGATGCGCCGCCGCCGCCGGACATGCCTCCGCCGAATCCTCCGAATCCGCCGCCGAACCCGCCGCTCGATCTTCCGCCGCCGCCCATGCCCGAAAAGAGAAAGAGAAACAGCACCGGATGGCGGATGAAAAGATACGCCATGAGGAGAAATACGAGGACGGAGAATATCTTGCGGACCGTTTTTCCTTTCCCCGGAGCCGGATACGGTTCGCCGGACATGGCGCCAGCGCCGGTGCTCAGTTCTATGCCGGCATCCTTTGCGAGAATGGCGACGACGGTTTGCGTGCCCAGCGCGATGCCGGCATTGAAATTGCCTTCTTTAAATGCGGGGATCATTTTGTCGCGGATGATGCGCCCGGCCATTGCATCGTTTATGACTCCTTCAAGGCCGTAGCCGACTTCGATTCTAACCTGACGGTCGTCGGGGGCGACAAGAACCAGAATGCCGTTATCTTTGCCCTTCTTTCCTATGCCCCATGTTTTGTAGAGATCCACGGCATAGTCTTCGATAGGACGGCCGCCCAGCGATTTTACGGTTGCGACCGCAACCTCCTCATCTGTCTTTGCCTCAAATGCAGTGAGAAGCTGCTCCAACTGATTCTTTGTGGCGGGGTCTAAAACCCCTGCAAAATCATTGACATAGCCTGTGGGAGAGGGGAAGTTCGCCGCAAGTGCAGAACTGGAAAGGGCTAGAAGACATGCGGCAAAAATTATTTTTTTTACAAATCGCATTATCGTGCTATTAGCATACCTCGTCAGCGCGAGGCAATAAAGTTATGTGCTATGCAATTCCGGGCAGGATTGTGGACATAAGCGGCCGCACCGCCACCGTTGACTATTTCGGGGAGAAGCGCAAGGCTTACACCGACTTGCTTGAAGACGTGGCCGTCGGCGACAACGTCTATGCGCAGGGCGGTTTTCTGATCAGAAAAATTTCCGAAGGTGAGGCGAGCGAGGTTCTAAAAATCTGGGAAGACATTTTTTTCAAGCTCAAGGAGCAGGACAAGAAGCTGGCCTCCAATCCGAAAAATCTCTACGAGCGCGCCAACGCGATAAGACAGACCCGCCAGGACAACTCCTGCTGCGTCCACGGCATCATAGAATTTTCAAACTTCTGCCGGTGCGATTGCACGTACTGCGGAATAAGAAGCGGCAACAGGAACATTAAACGCTACCGGATGGAAATTCCTGAAATTCTTTCCGCTGTCGATGAGGCGGTCTCCCACGGCTTTCAGGCGCTCGTTCTCCAGTCGGGCGAAGATGCTTATTACACCGATGACAAACTGGAAGCGATCGTAAGAGAGATCCGCGCAAGGCACCCGGTTCTCATCTTCGTCTCCGTGGGCGAAAGAAGCGCGGATGCGTACAGGAGGCTTTACGACGCCGGCGCGAGGGGTGTCCTGCTCCGGTTTGAATCGTCCAATGAAGAGATTTATAAAAAGATAAAACCTGCGTCCAGCATGACAGGGCGTCTTGACCTGATACGCAATTTGAAGGATATCGGCTATCTCATCGTTACCGGATTTCTGATCGGGTTGCCGGGACAAAAAAACGACGACATCATGAGGGACATAAAGATGACCGCCGATCTGGGCGCGGAGATGTTTTCGTTCGGGCCCTTCATTCCGCATCCCGAGACTCCGTTGGCGGGGGAAAAGACGCCGTCACTCAAGAAGGTGCTGGATACCGTTGCGAACGCGCGCATCATGAACCCCGATGCCAAGATACTTGTAACGACGGCGCTTGAAACGGTGTGGGGACTTGACGGCGCCAAAAACGCCTTGATGGCGGGTGGCAACTCGCTGATGATCAACGTCACGCCGGAAAAATACCGGTCACTATATGATATATATCCTGACCGTTTCGGAACTGAAATCAAAATTGAGGAACACATAGATATGGTAGTGAGCCTGTTGCGTTCGATAGGCCGCGCTCCAACGGATTTAAGCGTATAAAATATTTCCATATGGAAAAAATTGTAGATGAAAAGAAGATCGTCGATTGTCTTGCCCGGGCGCTAAAGCCTTCAAAGGAAGCGTTTGAGGCCGTCGTGGAAAAAGGGCTTCTCAAGAAAGGGCTGACGCTTCAAGAGACGGCAATCCTGATCAGTGCCACGGATGCTTTCTCGATTCAAAGGATCTTCGATGCGGCCGCTAAAATCAAAGACGAGATCTACGGCGAAAGGTTGGTGCTCTTTGCGCCGCTTTATGTCTCCGATCACTGCATCAACGACTGCGAGTACTGCAATTTCCATGAGAGCAACAGGGAGCTCCGCCGCAGAAAACTCACACAGGAAGAGATTGCATCCGAAACGAAGTGTCTCGTCGATATGGGCCACAAACGTGTGCTGGTCGAGTTCGGCGAGGATCCGGACAAAAATTCCATCGATTACATCTGCGATTCGATTGTGACGATCTATTCCGTTCAGAGCGAGCGCGGAAACATCAGGCGTCTGAACGTGAATATCGCTGCGACGACGACGGACGATTACAGGCGTCTCAAGGCGGCAAAGATCGGAACGTATCAATTGTTCCAGGAGACCTATCACCGAAAGACATATGAAGAGGTTCACAAAGGCGGTCCGAAGGCCGACTACGACCGCCAGCTGACCGCGCACGCGCGCGCATTTGAAGCCGGCATAGACGATCTGGGAATCGGCGTGCTCTTCGGCCTTTACGATTGGCGTTTCGAAGTGATGGCCCTTGTTTCACACGCAAAGTGGATGGACGAAAATCTCGGGGTGGGACCGCACACAATTTCCGTTCCGCGTTTCTGTCCGGCGCCGACAGTGAATTATGAACCCAAACACATCGTGAGTGATGACGATTTCTTAAAGCTCATTGCGATCTTGCGGATCGCCGTTCCTTACACGGGAATGATTTTGTCCACGCGCGAAACGCCTGAAATCCGCGCGAAGGCGTTCAAGCTTGGAATCTCACAGGCAAGCGCGGCTTCTATTACGACGCCGGGCGGGTACGCGTCTCAGGTCTCAGATCTCAGGTCTCAGGTCTCGCAATTCGAAACCCACGACCACCGGCCGCTGAGTGAAGTGGTGAGGGCTGCCGTGGCAGATGGGCTGATCCCCAGTTTCTGCACCGCGTGTTATCGCGCGGGCCGCACTGGCGAATCATTCATGGGCTTGGCAAAAGAAGGTGACATTCACACCTTTTGCCGCCCGAACGCGCTCCTCACATTTGCCGAGTATCTTGAGGATTATGCGGACGGAAGGACGAAAGACGCAGGCGGCAAACTCATCAATCGTTACCTTGGCGAAATTTCCGACCCCCGTCTGAAAAGGGAAACGCAAGCACGTCTGTATGAAATCCGCACCGGCAAGCGCGATTTATATTTCTGATCCAAGGAATCCTAATAAAATCAGCACGATGCAATTTCCGTCTGTTTTTTTTGTTGCCAAATTTTTCACAAGGCATATGAGCGGGGGTCAAGGAGGTGTATATGGCAAATACCAATACACAAAAGACGAGTGAGTTGTTGGTGGTCACAAGAAACGAGACTGGGGCGCTCGCACGCGTGACGGCACCGCTCGCAACGAACAACATCAACATCGAGTGCTATTGCAGCTACGACTGGGGTAACGAGTCTGCGTTCCGTTTCATCACGAGCAACAACAAGAAGGCGCGGGAGCTCTTGACGAAGGCGGGATACAATGTCCAGGAGAACACCACTATTTTGTGGAACGCCCCCAACAAGCCGGGAATTTTGCGCAAGGCAACAGGCGCATTGGCCGAGATGAAGATCAATATCTATGCTTCATACTCCGCTTCGGCGCCGGGCGAGACGTCGGGAACGATTGCGTTCACCACGAGCGATCCCGCAAAGACCGCCGATACGCTGGGCAGGATTACGAGTTAGTTATAAATGATGATGTGATTTGAAAGGGACAGTCCCAAGGGGCTGTCCCTTTTTTTTAGAGCTCCAGCGCGCGAGTGCGGAATCCCGATCCCACGACGTCATGAACGTCGTTCAATATCACGAATGCCTTCGGATCTTCGTCGCGCACGATATCTCTGAGCTCGGCTATCTGCTGGCGGCTGACCGCAACGTAGAGGAATTTTCTGGGTTTGAGATCGAAGCCCCCCTCTCCGTTCAAGACGGTGACGCCCCGTCCAAGGTCTTCGATTATGCGTCGGCGGATCGGATCATGGCTCTCAGATATGATGAAGGCCGCTTTCGTATCGGGCAGGCCTTCAGCGGTGATGTCGCAAACAAGGGACGCGATGAGGAGATTGAAAAATCCCCAGATGATGAGATTCGGGTCCTTGAAAACCACGCCTATCGTGACAATTATAACCGTTTCTATCATTAGATAGGCCGCGGTGATGGGCTTGCCCAGATATTTTTTGAGAAGCATCACGGGGATGTCGGTGCCGCCGGTCGAGCCCCTGCACCTGAATATGATGCCCAGCCCCACTCCGAGAAGGATGGAGCCGGCGATGGAGGCCAGAAGGATGTTGTCGGTCATCGCCCAGTCGGCCGGCATTTTGCCGATGTTGTAGCGCTCAAGTATCGCGGTGAAAAGTCCGTGGGTGTAAATGCGCTTTACCGAGAAAAGATCCACAAAAAACGAGCCGGCGAGCATTCCGTAAAGTGAATTCAATCCGAATTTTCTGCCGATGAGCGCGAACGCCACGATGAAAAGGGGAATGTTTAAGACTATCATCGTAACGCCGGCCGGAAAGCCGAAGAGGTGAAAAAATATCTGTGCAAGGCCGCCGACGCCGCCCGGCGCGATCTTGTACGGAATCAAAAACCACGAGTATGCTATGCCGTAAATCGCGGCGCCCATGGTTATGCCGCTGAGGTTCTTGAGTCTTCGCAGATATTTTTGTCTCACATTCATATGGGTATTGCTCATTCGCCGTCGATGGATACAAGTGTGAGTTCGTCGCCGGCGATCATCGCGACATCGTCGGATGTGCAGACCGGGCAGGGTGGGGGAATGAAAAGTCCCGGTGCGTGGGCGATGCTGTGCGCAAACTCGTCGTCGTCGAAACGCGCGTCCACGTAGCGCTGATGGCAGGCGTTGCATTCAAGTTCCACCGGCACCTCTTCGATCTCAAAGGTCATTCCGGCAAGCATTTCGCTCTTCTCGTAAGTGGAGAGGCAGAAACCCAGCTGATCCTTCTGGAACGCCGCCATCTTGCCGACGCGCAAAATGGCGCTTCTCACTTTCGACATCCCGTTCTTTACCGCTTCGTTTTCTATTGTCTCTATGATTTTCTGGCAGATTGAAAGTTCATGCATGGTCTATCCACCCCCGCTCTTTCAAATTTGCGACAATCGATTCGGCCATTTTTGGAATTGCGGATTCGACTTCCGGCGTTGGCTTCTCGCCGAATGAAAACTCGTCCTCAACTTCCATGACAAATATTGCAATCTCTTTGGGAAATGCAACACCCATGTTTTTTGCAAGCTCCACGGCGGTCGCAAAATCTATCTGGTGAAGAGAAGAAAGGCGCGCGGAGGGCTTCAGCGCGGATATGTCTAATTCGTAGAATTCACCCGGTTTGCCGTCCTTTGTGTGGATGGCGTCGACGATCACTGCGCGGTCATAACCCGTCAGCAGGTCAATGAAGTTGAAGCCGCCGACGGAGGCCTCCTTGATAGTGATTAGTGATTGGTGATTGGTGATTAGCGATTGGATTTCGCGCACGACGTAGATCCCCGCGCCGTCGTCGGTGAGGATCGTGTTTCCCAATCCCAAAATAATCGTTTTGGAATTCATTCAGCGCGTGAGCTTGTGCAGGACATTTCTGTCCTTGTCGTAGACCGTTACCTCAAGCGGCATTTCGCCCGGGAGCGAGTGTGTGGCGCAGCCGTAGCACGGGTCGTACGAACGGAACGACATCTCGACCATGTTGAGAAGCGCGTCCGTCACCGGTTTGCCGGCCTTGATGACCCCCTGCGCCGCCTTCTTGATCGACATGCAGATCGGTGCGTGGTTGTTCGTCGTTCCGACGATGAGGTTCGCCTTCGTGACGATGCCGTTTTCATCGGTCCAGTAATGATGCGTCAGCGTGCCGCGCGGTGCCTCGACGATTCCCACACCCTCTGTCGGGATCTTCGTGGGCAGTGCGCGATAATCAGGGCCCGTGATTTCCGGATCGGTTACGAGCTGCAAAAGTCTTTCAGCGGCGTAAGTTAGTTCGATGACGCGCGCCCAGTGCATCGCGAGGTTGTGCTTCACCGGTTTTCCGCCGAGCGTCTTGTACATCTTCTCGTATTCGGCCTGCGCTAGTGGTGTTGCCATGCCGTCCGCCGCATTCAAACGCGAGAGCGGGGTTGCCTGATAGACGCCGCTCTCCAGGCCGCCAGTAAATCCCTTCCAGCCGATCTTTTTCAGATACGGGAATTTCAAATATGTCCACGGCTCGACGTGCTCCGCGACAAACTCGCGGTATTCGTGCGGCTGATATTTGCAATGTTCTTTGCCGTCCGGGCCCACGACGCGGACCTTTCCGTCGTAGAAGTTTACTTTGTTGTTAGCATCAACCAGTCCCATATAATATGTAGGGAAGGTGTAAGGATCGGATAGAATCAGATCCACATAGGCCTTGTTCTTCAGAACGATGTCTTCGAACACCTTGAGTGTGAACTTTCCGAATTCAACGCCGTCGCGCGCAATTTTTTCGATGCGGTCACGCTCTTCCTTGTTCAGCCCCTTGCTCATGCCGCCGGGGATGGCGTTGACAGGGGTCACCGGTTTGCCGCCAAGGATCTGCGCCACCTCATGGCATTCGCGGCGCGTCTTGATAACCTTTCCGCCCACTTCGACGCCGACTTTCTTTATAACGCCGACGATATTTCTTTCAGCTTTGGGCGCGTCCGGTCCGCACACGAAATCAGGTCCGCCAAGGGCGTAAAAATGTGTCGTGTGATCGCCAAGGAAAAATGCGCTGTATTGTAGTTCGCGAAGTTTCTTTGCTGTGGAAGGAAGTTCGATCCCGTAAACCGCGTCGCAAGCCTTAGCGGCGGCCATCATGTGGGCCTCCGGGCAGACGCCGCAGATTCTTGACGTGATGCGGGGAAGCTCCTCGACAGGGCGGCCTTCCGCGAATTTCTCAAATCCCCGAAGCTCGGGAACCTGGAAGTAGGCGTTGGCCACATCGCCTTTGTCGTCTAAGAAGATTTCTATCTTCCCGTGGCCTTCAAGTCTCGTTACCGGATCGATTGAAATGCGTTTCATGTGAACTCCGTTATATTTTTGCTCGTCTCAGGAGCGAATTTGAGACACCGAATCTGTAAAACGTGCCGACCGGATCTACGATCTGGGCGGCAATCTCTTCGCCGCGTTTTTCGTTGCCCTGCGTGTCGATGAGCGATCCGATCGCGGCGGCGGCCTTCGAACCTTGATCTTCGACGTCCTTCGCGGGGCCGTAGCATCCGCGGCAGGGCATGTTGGCCTTCAGACACTGCGCTTCGCAGCCGGAGCGGGTTGCCGAACCGACGCACACAAAACCCTGCTCGAGCAGACACTGCGGTTTGTTTTTAAGCTCGGGCTTTGGTGTCAGGTCCGGTCTGTCAAGGTGCGGGCGCTTGAAGCGTTCAATGCGCACGCCTTCAGTTTTCTTTTCAAATGGGCACTCGTCGCACACTGTCTTGTCGCCTACACCCACGACCGAACCTTTTGGCGGAAGCTTTCCGGCGACTATCGCCTGGATCACGCTCCACGTCTGCTTCGCCGTAGGCGGGCAGCCTGGCATGAAATAATCGACATCGACCACGTCGTTCAGCCGATAGACCGAGCCGTAAAATTCAGGAATGTGCAGTTCGCCTTCGGGCATCTTCACGCTTGTCTGCGGCAGAATGCCCTGCGGGTTGTCCGTCGACTCCGTTGTCTTGTATGCGCGTTCAAAAATCGATTCCTTTGTATACAAATTGGCGAGCGCCGGGATGCCGCCGAAAGACGAGCATGCGCCGTACGCTACCAGCACTTTGGATTTTTTGCGGATGAGCTCAGCTATTTCTTTTGTCTCGCTGTTTCTGATGCCGCCGTTCCAGAGGCAGACATCCATGTAGCCGTCGGGATAGTTTTTCACGTCCTCGTATTTGAAGTCCACGACGCAGGGCCACAAAACGATGTCGGCGACTTCAATCACCTTCAGAATATTCTCCGCGATCTCAAGCGTCGAGATATCGCAGCCGCCACAGGACGCGCCCCAGTACAAACCCAGCTTTAATTTTTTATCTGACATGGCTGAAATCCTTTGTGTCGGTTGTTGATTTCCAATTGAGGGGCCCCAGTTTTCTCACCTGCTCGGTCATGCTGTTAATGACTTCGGCCACGCGGTCCCCTTCGGATGCGGATATCCACTCAAGTCTGAATCTTTCGGGTTCGATTCCGAACTGCTTCAACATCTCTTTCAAAATAGGGACCCTGCCCATCGTCTTGTAATTCCCCTCGATGTAGTGGCAGTCGCCCGGATGGCAACCGGCAACGAGCACGCCGTCGGCCCCTTCCTGAAACGCCTTGAGGACGAAATTGTTGTCCACGCGGCCGGAGCACATCACGCGCACGATCCTGACGTTCGGAGCGTACTTGATGCGCGCGGTTCCGGCGAGATCCGCCCCCGTGTACGAACACCAGTTGCAAAAAATGCCCAAAATTTTCGGCTCAAACATAATCGCTCCTTATTGCAAAACTCCTTCAATTTCGGCCAGGACCTGCGCATCGTTGAACTGCCTCGCGGCGATTGCCGAGCAGGGGCACGCTGCAACGCAGGTGCCGCAGCCCTTGCACAACGCCTCGTTGACTTTCGACAGTTTGTCGTCGGCGATGAAATCTATCGCGTGATAGGGGCACAGATCGTTGCAGATGCGGCAGCCTGTGCAACGGTCCTCGTCGATCAGCGCCGTTGCCGACTCGACTTCGATAGCGCCTCGCGCTGCAAGCATCATTGCCTGTGCTGCGGCGCCCGACGCCTGCGCGACCGTATCGGGAATATCTTTTGGGCTCTGGCAGCATCCCGCGATAAAGATGCCATCCGTCGCCGTGGAAACCGGCGCGAGCTTCGGATGCTTTTCAGCAAAAAAACCGTCCTTGCTGTGGCAAAGCCCCAGCAGGCGGGACATATCCTGAGAGTCGCCTGTCGCCTCAATGGCGGAACAGAGCACGACCATATCGACCGGCACGCGGCGCACGCGGCCCAGAAGCGTGTCGTCACAGCGGACTATGAGTTTGCCTTCCTCTTCGGGGTAGATCGCTTCATTTGAAATCTGTGCTGCCTTGCCGCGGATAAATCTCACTCCTTCTTCAAGTAGGCGGTTGTAGAACTCTTCGAACCCTTTGCCGAACGAGCGCATGTCGATGTAGAAATCATAGACCTCCGCGCCGGTTTTTTCTTTCACGAGATGCGCGAATTTCAGCGCGTACATGCAGCACACGCGCGAGCAGTATTCATGATAATTTTTGTCGCGGCTGCCGATGCAGTGGAGGATGGCGATCGATTTCGGCGGTTGCCCATTTTCCATAAGGACGGCGCCGCCAGTCGGGCCGGACGCGCAGTTCAGATGTTCAAATTCCAGACCGGTCAGAACGTTGGGATATCTTCCATATCCGTACTGCGGCATCTTTGTCACGTCGAAAAGTTTATAGCCGGTCGCCACAATGATGGAGCCCACTTCAATCTCCCGCACGACATCGACCATCTTGTGGTCGACGGCGCCGGTGGGGCAGCTCTTCACGCAAATCTGGCATTTTCCGTTTTTGAAATAAATGCACGATTCCTTGTCGATGACGGGAACCGCAGGGATCGCCTGAAGTGTGGGCATGTAGATCGCCTTCGGCGGCCCGAGAGTCAGCGCGTCGTGAACGACCTTTTTGTCGCCCTTCGGTTTTTCAACGCGCCAGGCGGGACACTTGTTCCAGCAATCGCCGCAGCCCGTGCATTTCTCTTCGTTGACGTAGCGGCTCTTCATCCGGACGGTTGCCTTGAAATTGCCGACGTAGCCGTCAAGTTTTTCGACTTCGCTGTATGAGAGGAGTTCGATGTTCGGATGCTGGCCCACCTGCACCATCTTCGGAGTGAGGATGCATGCGGCGCAGTCAAGGGTGGGGAAAGTTTTGTCGAACTGCGACATGTGGCCGCCGATGGAGGGTTCCTTCTCAACAAGGTAGACCTTACGTCCGCTGTCTGCGATGTCTAGCGCAGCCTGGATGCCTGCGATGCCGCCGCCGATCACCATGACATGCGGATGGATTTTGACTTCTTTCTTTTCCAGCGGCTCCAGAAGCGCCGCCTTCGCGACCGCTCCGCGCAGAAGCGCCTTGGCCTTTTCTGTAGCCGAGGCGTTCTCTTCGGTCACCCACGAGCAATGCTCGCGGATGTTGGCCATGTGCAGGAGATATTTGTTCAAGCCCGCCGTTTCACATGCGGTGCGGAACGTCTTTTCGTGCATCAAAGGCGAGCAGGAGGCGACGACCACGCGGTCGAGCTTCTCCTTTTTGATGTCGTCCTTGATGAGGTTCTGACCCGGCTCCGAGCACATGAACTTGTAGTCGCGGACCATCACAACGTTGGGCAGTTTTTTCGCGAACTCGACGACTTCGTCGATCGCGACTTTTCCCGCGATGTTCGTTCCGCAATGACAGATGTAAACGCCTATCTTCGGTGACATGGATGTTCCCCTCTATAAAAACTGTTTTAGAACACTCTTTGCCGACACGATCTCTTTGCCGATTCCCAGCTTTTTGGGCGCAATTCCCATCGCAAGACCGATGAGTTGCGTGAAGTAGAGAACTGGTATGTCGAATTTCATTCCATATTTTTTGGCTGCACGCCTCTGGTATGCGTCAAGGTTCATCTGGCACAACGGACACGGCGTGACCAAAATCTCCGCCCCGTTTTTCTTCGCCGACTGCATAAGATTTTTTATAAGACGGACGCCGATTGCCTCTTCGGTTCCTAGAATTGCGCCGCCGCAGCAGAAGGCCTTCATCACGAAATCGATTGGGGTGGCGCCGCAGGCCTCCATGAGCTTTTCCATCGTCGTCGGATATTCCGGAGAGTCGATCTCGTTTTTCGGGCGGACGATCTGGCAGCCGTAGTAGCAGCCGACCTTGAGATCCTTCAACGGCTTCTTGATAAATTTCTTGAGCTCGTCGGCGCCGAGATCGTGGACGAAAAGATCCATGACGTGTCTCACATGCACGGTGCCGTTATATGAGAGTCCTCCCTCGGCGAGCGCGGTGTTCACCTTTTTTTGGACCTCGGGAAATTCCTTGATGTAGTTGTTCGCCTTGGAAAGCCCGACATAGCATCCGCTGCACGGGGCGACCACGTGATCGCCTTTTTTCTCGGCGATCGCTAGATTTCTTGCGGAGATCGTGAATGCTGTCATCTCCTTGATCGCCATGTAGGCGGTGGCCCCGCAGCAGTTCCAGTCGTCGATTTCGACGACCTTCGAGCCCAGTGCGGAAAGTACCGCGCGCGACGAATCGTCATAGGCTGTTGCCGACGAATGGAGAGAACAGCCGGGGTAGTAGAGATATTCTTTTTGGAGTGCCATGCGTTTGCCCTTCTGTAATTAGTTGGAAAGCGTTTCGGCCCTTGCGACGATCGCCCGGAATTGCTTTCTCTGCTTAATCTTGTTGGGGAAGATCGGCATGCGGCCGCGGATGAACAAATTGAGGCCGATGAATGCGTTGCGTATGAGGCCGATGGGATTTGCCCGAAGGAAGAAGCGAAGCAGGAGTTCGGTCTCCTGATTTCTTCCATACTTGTTGACCACCTTCATGAACGATTTTGCCAGATGGTAGCCTTTTCGCTGAATCGGCGAGTCCTTGCAGGAGAGCCTTTTCAAGGCGTACATGATGTCGGTGACTTTTATGTTTTTGGGGCAGCGCACGTAGCAGAGATAGCATGACGTGCAAAGCCAGATGTCGGGACTTTGCAGAACTTCTTTCTTGAGGCCGGCGCGGACCTTGTAGATCAGGCTCCGCGGGGAATCCTCCATGAGAAAGCTCGTGGGACACGATCCGGAACAGGTGCCGCATTGTATGCAGTCGACAATCTTTTCACCACCCGGAATGGCGGCCACCTCGTCCACAAAGCCAAGGTCCATATGGCCTTCCCGCTGGATATCTGGCTGTTTGCGCATTTGTTCCTCCGTAGTAAAAAGGGCGACTATCACACTAAAAAATACACGTCAATGATGTTGACTATGGCGTTTTTTTTGCGTAAAGGCGGCAGGACAACTTAAATGAAAACCAATGTAAAACCGCCGGTTCGCAAGCCTTGCTTCCTCGTTCTGGAAGACGGCAGCGCATTTGGCGGTTTTTCTTTCGGTGCCCCAACGAAAACGGTGGGAGAGGTGGTTTTCAATACCGGAATGGTTGGGTATCCTGAATCCTTCACTGATCCCTCATATCGCGGCCAAATCCTTGTTTTGACTTATCCTTTGATTGGTAATTACGGCGTCCCTGCTGAGTTTGCGCGCGAGCTTTCAAGCGGCTACGAGTCGACGCACATACATCTCAAGGGGCTCGCTGTCTCCCAGTATTCGGCCTACCATCACCACTGGAGCGCGGAGCGCGGACTTTCCGACCTTTTGGCGGAGGAGGGGGTCCCGGGAATTGAAGGTGTGGACACGCGCGCCATAGCAAAGAGGCTCCGTGAGCGAGGGGTGATGGCGGGGGCGATAACGGATGACCCGAAGGGCGCGAATCTTGTCCTGCCTCCCACGCACGTCGTCTCCGAGGTGTCGGTGACGGAGCCTGTGAACTACGGGGAGGGAAAAAAGCGCATTGCCGTCATCGACTGCGGCTGCAAAAACACTATCATAAAAAGTCTTATCAGACGCGGCATGGCAGTGGTGCGCGTTCCGTGGAACTTCGACGTGACAAAGCTCGACGTGAACGGTGTTCTCTTCTCGAACGGCCCGGGGGATCCCACCGATTGCGCTGCAACGATTGAAACCGCGCGCAAGGTGATAGAAGCGGGAATTCCAGCTTTCGGTATCTGCCTCGGCAATCAGATGCTGGCGCTGGCATCGGGGGCAAAGACATACAAATTGAAATTCGGCCATCGCGGGCAGAATCAGCCTTGCAAGATGGCGGGTACGAACCGCTGTTTCATCACGTCGCAAAACCACGGCTATGCAGTAGACGAGAAGACATTGCCGGAAGGTTTGGAGCCCTGGTTTATAAACGCGAACGACGGGACCAATGAGGGTTTGAGGCACAAGACGAAACCCATAATGAGCGTTCAGTTCCATCCGGAGGCGATGCCTGGTCCGATTGATACGGGTTTCCTGTTCGATGAATTTATTTCAACATTGAAATGACGAATAAACTGAAAAAAGTTCTGGTGCTTGGTTCGGGTGCCTTGAAGATCGGCGAGGCCGGCGAGTTCGATTACTCCGGTAGCCAGGCGATCAAAGCGCTCAAAGAGGAAGGAATCGCAACTGTCCTCGTAAATCCCAACATCGCGACGATCCAGACGTCGGAAGGTTTTGCCGACAGTGTTTATTTTTTGCCGGTGACGCCGGAGTTTGTGGAAAAGGTGATCGAAAAGGAGCGCCCCGACGGCGTTTTGCTCTCCTTCGGCGGACAGACCGCTCTCAACTGCGGCGTTGCACTTCACCGCGGCGGTGTTTTTCAAAAGCACGGTGTGCGTGTTTTGGGAACACCGGTCGCCACGATTGAAGATACGGAGGACCGCGAGCTCTTCTGCAAGAGGTTGGCGGAGATAGACGTCCCCGTCCCCAAGAGCACGGCCGTTTCCACACTTGAAGATGCCAGGCGGGCCGCGGCAAAGATCGGCTATCCCATCATGATCCGCATTGCATATGCGCTCGGGGGGTTGGGCTCCGGGCTCTGTGTCGATGAAAAAGATTTGACCGAGCGTGCATCGGCGGCGTTTTCCCATACGAAACAGATTCTCGTCGAAGAATTTTTGGAAGGTTGGAAAGAAGTTGAATATGAAGTCGTGCGCGACGCTCACGACAACTGCATCACCGTGTGCAACATGGAAAACTTCGATCCGCTGGGAATCCACACTGGCGAATCGATCGTCGTAGCGCCCTCGCAGACGCTCACCAACGAAGAGTATCATCGCCTGCGCGAGGTGGCTATAAGGACAGTGCGCCATCTGGGAATCGTGGGCGAGTGCAACATCCAGTACGCGCTTCATCCGAAGTCGAATGAATTTCGCGTGATCGAAGTGAACGCGAGGTTGTCGCGCAGTTCCGCGCTTGCCTCCAAGGCCACGGGCTATCCGCTCGCCTTCGTCGCGGCGAAGATCGCGATAGGCAAATCGCTTCTGGAGATCGACAACATCGTCACCGGCGCCACGAAGGCGTGCTTCGAGCCGGCGCTGGATTATCTGGTGGTGAAAATTCCGCGATGGGATCTCAAAAAGTTCCGGCTAGTATCGAAACGCATCGGCTCCGGCATGAAGTCGGTGGGCGAGGTGATGGCCATCGGCCGCACGTTTGAAGAGGCGCTGCAGAAGGGCTTGAGGATGCTGGAGATCGGCGCCGACGGTTTGACGGGCGGGGCGGGCATAGTGTTTGAAGATATAGAAGACGAGATCAAATCCCCCTCGGACGAGCGCATTTTTGCGATCTATCAGGCGTTCAAAAATGGAATGACGGTCGATAGCATCCACAAACTGTCCCACATCGATCCGTGGTTTCTTGCAAAGCTCCAAAACATCGTGGCGATGGAAGATGAGATCGCGTCCTATGAGGGGAGATTGCTTCCGGAAGTGCTTTTGCTCGATGCAAAGCGCGCAGGTTTTTCGGACAGGCAGATAGCTTTCGCGCAGAAGAGTTCCGAAAAAGAGGTGCGTTTCACGAGGCGGCGTCTGGGGTTCAAGCCCGCAATCAAACAGATCGATACGCTTGCGGCGGAATATCCTGCGCGCACGAATTACCTCTATTGTACCTACAACGGAAGCGAAGACGACGTGGAACCGGCCGGGCGCGGGGCTGTCATGGTTCTGGGTTCGGGCGCCTACCGCATCGGGAGCTCCGTCGAGTTCGACTGGTGCTGCGTTAACACGGTGCAATCGCTAAGGCGTCTGGGGTTCAAGACGATCATGGTCAACTGCAACCCCGAAACGGTCTCGACCGACTTTGACGAATGCGACCGCCTCTATTTTGAAGAGCTGACATTTGAAACTGTATTGGAAATCTACGAGAGGGAGATGCCGGCGGGTATTGTGCTTGCCGTCGGCGGTCAGGTCGCCAACAATCTTGCGATGCGTCTTTCGGACGCCGGCGTCAGAATTCTGGGAACACAGGCGCGCTCCATCGATCAGGCGGAGGATCGCCACAAATTTTCAAAACTTTTAGATGAGCTGGGGATCAATCAGCCGCCGTGGGAAGAGCTCACGAAGATCGAGGACGCCAAGGAGTTTGCCGCGGAAGTGGGCTATCCGGTTCTTGTCAGGCCGTCATATGTCCTTTCGGGCGCCGCGATGGCGGTGGCGTTGAACGATGACGATCTCGTCCGTTTTCTAGGGAAGGCGGCAAAGGTTTCTCACGAGCATCCGGTTGTCATCAGCAAATTTATCATGGGCGCGAAAGAGCTGGAGATAGACGGCGTGGCAAAAAAAGGCGAGCTTCTGGCCTACGTGATGTCGGAACATGTGGAGAATGCGGGCGTGCATTCGGGGGACGCGACGATGGTTGTGCCGCCCCAGCGCACGTATCTCGAAACGGTCCGCCAGGTGAAGCGAATCGCCAATCGCGTTGCAAAGGCTCTCAACATCAACGGCCCGTTTAACATCCAGTTTCTCGCAAAAGACAACGACGTCTCCGTCATCGAATGCAACCTTCGCGCGTCGCGCAGTTTTCCGTTTGTCTCAAAAGTTTGCGGCACGAATCTCATCGACGTCGCCACCAAAGTGATGATGGACTGGCCGGTGCCTGAGATCACTCTCAAACCATTCAATATGGAATATGTAGGCGTGAAGGCGCCGCAATTTTCGTTCACGAGGCTCAAGGGCGCCGATCCAACTCTCTCGGTCGAGATGAGCTCCACCGGCGAGGTAGGCTGCATCGGAGACGACTTCGAAGAGGCGTTTCTCAAGGCCATGATTTCCGTGGGTTTCAAACTTCCCGTGAAGACGGTGCTCATCTCTGCCGGCACAACAGAGAACAAGGCCGATTTTTTGCCGTACGCGCGCACACTCTTGAGTATGGGCGTGAAAATTCTTGCCACCGACGGGACGGCGAAATTTTTGAACGATCACGCCGTGAAGACCGAGGTAGTGGCGTGGCCCAATGAGAAGAGGGAGGGCAACGCGGAGGACAAGATTCGCGCTGGCGGCATTGATCTCGTGATCAACATCCCGAAAAACTATCAGAAGGAAGAGCTCACCAACGGTTATCTCATCCGGCGCGCGGCGGCGGATTTCGGCGTGCCCCTCATCACCAACATCCAGCTTGCAAAAAGACTTGTGGAATCGCTTTCGAGAAAGAGCTTTGACGACCTCGCATCGAAGGCGTGGCATGAGTACGAATAAAAATTCAAAATTCAAAAGTTAAAAATCGAAAATAATGAAAAAACTCTTTTTTGTTATTTTAGTTTTTGTTGCGCTCGCGTTGCTTATTGTCGCAACGGTTAGGCCTTCAAGACATGAGGCGGTCTTTTATCCGATGGGAGGAATCCCCTTTCGAGTGATCGCCTATGACAGGTCGGATAAGCTTTTCGGGGAGGATGTAAAATCCGCGCAAGAGACGGTTGAAAGGCTTGAGAAAATTTTCAGCGCGCATCGCGATTCAAGCGAGCTCACCCGCATCAATACGATGGCTCATGGCAAGGCTATTGAAGTGAGCCCCGATATTGGCCGCGTGATCTTGTCGGCAAAGGACTGGTCGTCAAAAACAGACGGCGCGTTCGATATGACCGTCGCACCGTTGATACGCCTCTGGAAAAACGGTGCGGAGAAGCAGACTGTGCCTGCCGAGTCAGCGATAAAGAAAACTCTTGAATCGGTAGGTTCGGACAAGATCGGGATCGAGGACCAGAATGGAAAGATTGCGATTAAGATGAGGACCGAGGGTTTGGAGCTGGATCTCGGAGGCATCGCAAAGGGAGATATTGTGGATCAGGTTGCGGCCGAGCTTCAAACTCGAGGCGTGAAAAGGGGAGTTGTTCAGGCGAGCGGAGATACAAAGGCGTTCGGGCCGGGAAAATTCCGCATAGGAATTCAGGACCCCACTGCAAAGGCCGGCGCGAAGCTGATGGGTGAGATCGAAATGCCGGCAGGCGCCGTCGTCACGTCGGGAAACTATGAGAGATTTGTCAAGATAGGCGGGAAGAAATATTCGCACATCATAGATCCGAGAAGCGGTCTTCCTGTTAACAGCGGCCTCGTCGCCGTGACGGTGATGGCGCCCGACTGCATAAGCGCAGATGCGGTCGCGACTGCGCTCATGGTCATGGGCCGCGAAAAGGCGATCTCATTTCTGCGCAAAAATTCCTCATTCAGGGCGATACTTATCGAAGCGGAGGGCAGCGGCCATACGGTGTGGGTACAATCGGAGTTTGCGGCCGACGTCCGTATTGAAAAACCGTGGTCGGAGCGGGTCGGAATTTTTTAGCCTGGCCGGAAGGGCTAAATTTCTCGCGCATCCGCCACGTTTTTTCTTGCATTGTTTTCGGATTTTGTTAGATGAAAATAACAGTGGAAGTCGGGAGATAATGAAAAACAGGGCGTTGTCTTATAGTGAGTATTTAGTTGGAGACGGGGGATAAAGCCAAGAGGGGAGGCCAAGAGTATCGGTCTCCCCTCATTTTTAATAGAAAGGATGGTGTGTGATGGGCTTGGATTTCTTTCCGCAGCCGGTCGCGGGGCAATGTCGAGATGGTGTTTCGGATTCCGAGGCGGCAATTACAGAAGATCCGATGCGTCTTATGCCCGGATCAAGGAGGTTCGGAAGCGAGGCGCTTGTAGATGGTTTCAGCGGCCCATCATTGGGACAGAGTGCGAGATTTGCCAGGGTCACTCGCGGTGAAGGATATAGAGATGACGTGAGTCTGCCGCCATCTGACGGCCCGGGAGCTGCTACAGGCGGAGGATTGGGCAGAATTTTTCGTCCGATCGGTAACTTTTTCAAAGCAATCGGAAAGGGACTTCTCTCCTTGATTGGAATCGAAACGGGGTCACAACCGTCTACTGCAAGTTCACGCACTGTCGGGCTGGTGGATCCCGGCGAGGTTTCTACGGGCGGCGGCATTGTTATCGATTCGCGGATAAGGCAGGCGGCAAATTCCCGGGTTGCTCAGGAGAATGTCAGGGTTTTCCACACCGGCGCCTTTAATTTACCGGTGATCATTCGCAGACCGGTGCAAGTTGCACAGCCGGCGGTTACAGCGGTTCGCCCAAGAATCTTCTGCGGCATACCGTGATCGGGTGAGGGCGCTTAAATGGTTATCGTCATCGTCGGGGGCGGTGTCGTCGGACTGAACTGTGCGCTCGCGCTGGCTCAAAATCGCAAAAAAGATGATATCTACATCCTCGAGGCGGAGGACCATCTGGGGGAGCACGCTAGCACCCGCAACAGCGAAGTGATACACGCAGGCTTTGCCTACCCCAAAAATTCACTGAAAAGCGAGCTTTGTGTTGAAGGGAATCGTCTCACGTACGAGCTCCTTCAAAAGCTCGGTGTGCCGAACAGGCGCCCGGGCAAGTGGATCGTTGCCTTCACGGAGGAGGAGGAGAAGGGACTGGGATCGGTGTTCTCAAACGCCTCCGAGTGCGGTGTTTCAGGTCTTCTTCCCGTGAGGCCAAAAGACGTCGCCGACGCCATGCCTTGGCTGAATAGCGTTCGCGCGGCCGTTTTTTCAGAGACATCGGGAATCCTCGACGCGTCGGAATACATAGCTGCGCTGGACAGACATATATCCAATTTCTCCAACTGCCAGATCCTGAAGTGGTGCCGTCTTCAGTCAATCGATATCAAAAAAAACTCCATCGATACGGCGCGCGGGCCCATGCAGTTCGATCTTCTGATAAACTCGGCAGGTCTCTTCGCCGATGAGATCTACCGCATGGCAGGCGGCCGAAGAAATTTTGAGATAAGGCCCTTCAAGGGGGAGTACTATATATGGCGTAAAGGGCCGATCGAGGGGCTCGTCTATCCGGTGCCCGACCGTTTCATGAAGGCGGGAGATGCAACTCTTATCTCAAGCATGGGGATACATCTTCATCGCTCGATCTCGGGCGACCGCTGCATCGGGCCGACGCAGATTGAGATGCCAAAGGAGAAAAAGACCGATTACAAAATCGAAACCGGGCCCGAAATTTTTGCATCGGCTGTCGCGCGCTATTTGAAAACGGGGCCGGCCGTCTCTGAGCTTGAACCTTCACAGGCCGGAAACCGCGCCAAACTTTTTGAAGATGGAAAAGCGGCGGGCGATTTTGTGATCTTGAAGGAAGGTCCCGTCATTCATCTTCTGGGAATCGAATCGCCGGGCCTCACTGCCGCCCCCGCAATCGCCAGAAAAGTCACATCAATGGTTAACAATTGATTCCGTGCCGGTGGAAATGAAGTTCTCGATGAGTTCGGGAAGATCGGCCAGAGCGCCTTCCACTTCCTCGGATAGTTCCATGGTCTGCTCGATCCTGTCGGGCTGAATGCCGATGATCCAGATGGGGGGAAGCTCCATGCCGATCTTTTTGCCGACATCAAGAGTTGTTAAAAGATCGGTTGCATGAAGCGAAATTTCTGAATTCTCCTCCTGCTTCACCTCTTCGGGGTGGAAGATTTCCATCTCTCCGGGGCTCCCCCCGAAGTCGACACAGTCTATTATGAAGACGAGCCGTCTTCCCTCAAGCATGTGGAGAAGGGCCATGGAGGGGACGCCAGCGTCGATTATGTCGCAATCATCGCGCTTCAACTCCTTGCGCAGGCTTTTCGTGGCGTGGATGCCCACACCCTCGTCGCCCATCAGGGAATTGCCCACTCCTATGATCGCTATCGGTTTCACTTTTTGAATTCCACTTTGAGATAGTGCGTAGAGCAGGAGATGCACGGATCGTAAGCACGCACGAGCATCTCAAGCGCCAGCTCCACTTCCTTCTGCGGCTTGGCCATGATCTGCGGCACGAGCGCCTCCATATCGAGCTGGATGTTCGCGTGGTTCTGGTTCGTGGGTATTATGCAATTGGCCTTTGTGCAGATGCCATTCGAATCATAGGTGTAGTCGTGGATCAGTATGCCGCGGGGTACTTCAACGCTGCCCGCGCCCTGACCCGCTCTGGGTTTGACATCGGGAAGCTCGCTTTTGATGCCATTCTTAACGAGCTTATCGATTATTTTTATCGCATCTTCAAAGCCGTGCGCCACTTCCACAAGCTGGGCCACCGTGTTCATATAAGGATTGTAGCACGGAGCGACGAGCCCCAGATCCTTCGCGAGGGCCTGGGCATTATTCGTGAGCTGTTTGTGGTTCAGGTTGAAGCGCGCAAGGGCGCCCACCATGAGTGATTCGCGTTTACGTTTCGTGTACTTTGCGGTGGAGTGGGGAACCAGATACTCGTTCGTCCATGAGAGATAATTCTTCGTCGGTTCGCGGCCGCCGTCCGTCGATGCGAGATCGCCGTCGTACAACGCGTACTCGGTGTCGCACGTGAGACCGACGTATTCGGTTTCGCGAGTGAAGGAGGGCAGGTTGGGCGCGAGCGCTTTAACCAGTTTTCCCACCGTAACGATGTCGGGTCCTGCGGTGAGCAGGCGCTTTTTGAGATTTTCCAACTGATCTTCCGTCGGCAACTTTGCAAATCCGCCCGGGATGAGCCGTTGCGGGTGGGTCGTCCTTCCGCACACCAGATCGCTCATCTCATTCGCGAGGCGGTGCAGACGCACGACCGTCTTCACCTCTTCGGGATGCGAAGATGCGAGCGGGATAACCGAGCCCACGCCCAGAAGATCCGGAAGGGCGAGATAGCCGATATGAAGGACATGGCTCTGGAGATTTTCCGCATGGATTGCAAGGCGGCGGAGATCCAGGGTCTGTTCCGAGACCTTGATTCCCATTGCGGCTTCGGTCGCCTTCACGGACGCCAGCGTGTGGCCGATGGAACAGATGCCGCAGATGCGCGACGTGATGTGATGCACGACGTCCCATTTTTGCCCGATCACCATCGCTTCAAAAAAGCGCGGCGCCTCGGGAACCTGCCACTGTATCTTTTCGAGCTTGCCGTCTTTCGCGTCGACGACGATGTTTCCGTGTCCTTCAACGCGCGTTATATAATGAAGATTTATGTTCAGATTTGAGGCGCTCATTTCTGGTTCTCCTGATATGCAAAGTAGAGATTAAATTTGGCCTTCACCTCGTCCACCGTGAGACCGTATTTTTCAAGCACCTCGCGGTGCGAATCCTTGTTCGGATCGTCGAGCAAACCGCGGCATCCCCAGCAGACCGCCCCCTCCGTGACGCAGCACGCGCCGCAGCCGGCTCTCGTGACAGGGCCCACGCAGCTCATCCCCTTTTCGAACACGCAGACATTTTCGGCCAGCTTGCAATCGGTGCAGACCGGATAATTCGGCAGCGAAAACTTCTGGCCAGTGAGAAGCGCCTTGCAAAGGGCCAAAAACTCGTCCCTGTTGATGGGGCATTGGGGGAGCTTATACTCGACCGGAATCACAGCATCTATGGGCCTTGGAGGATAGGTCTCGTACCAGTCGGCCTTGTCACCGTAAACTTCCTTTCGCATCTGATCGAGAGGTCTTGTGTAGCCGAAACAATTGGGCCCGCCGATCGACGCGCACGCCCCGAGGGCCACGACGATCTTGGCGTTCGCGCGAATCTTTTTCAGGCGCTCCTCGTCGGATTTTCTCGTGCAGGAGCCCTCCACGAAGGCGATGTCGTAATTGTCCGAATGCTCCTTCATCGCCTCGCGAAAGCTCACGACATCGACGTGCTGCAGGAGTTCAAGGAGTTTCTCCTCGAGGTTCACGATCTGCAGCTGATCTCCCTCGCAGCTTGCGAAATCAAAAAATGCGATCCTGGGTTTTGTCATAGCGCTTCCTCGAGTCCTTGGATGTCTGAATATTTGAAAACCGGACCTTCCTGGCAGCAGTAGATGCCGTTGATCTGGCAGTGGCCGCATTTTCCCACGCCGCACTTCATGCGCCGCTCGAGAGAAACGAAAATCTGGCTCTTGGGGATCTGTTTATCGAGCGCCTCTTTGAGGACGAAGCGGTACATTATGGGCGGCCCCACCACGATGCAATTCGTCATTGCCGGATTGATTTTTATCTTGGGGAAGAGGGTAGTGATGACGCCGCAGTTTCCGTCCCACGGTTCGTCGAGTTTTTTGTCAACCGTCTCCAAAAATTCCATGTCTTCGCGCTTTGCCCATGCTGCAAGCTCATCCGCGAAGAGCCTCTCCTTCGGAGATCGGCAGCCGAACATGACGATAACGCGGCCGTAATCCTTTCGGTTATCAAGCGCGTAATTGATGAACGATCTTGCCGGCACGAGTCCTATGCCGCCTGCGACGAAGAGGAGATCTTTTCCCCTGGTTTCCTCATAGGGGAAGTTGGTGCCGAACGGACCGCGGATTCCGACTTTCGCGCCGGGTTTCATCCCGTGCATGGCGCCGGTCACGTTCCCGACCTTGCGGACCACAAGTTCGAACGAACCCTTCTTCGTCGGGGACGAAGAAACGGAAATCGGCGCCTCTCCGATGCCGAAGACCGAGACCTCGACGAACTGGCCGGGCTTGTGCCCAAGGTCGCGGCCCGAGTCGAATTTTATCTCAAAAAACTTTTCGCCGGCCGTTTGAGCGGCTATTTTTGTGATAGTTGCGAGTTCGGGGAGATAGAGGGATTCCATCACTTCTCCTCCTTTAGTGAATTGAAGATTTTTACCGGATCCGTGATGTCGGGGAGACACACGGACGAGCAGCGCCCACAGCCAACGCATGCGGGCTCATTGAGTTTGCTTCCGAAAAGATATTCCCACTTGCGGTAAAAGCGGTGGCGGTAGCGGTCCTTGCGCTCCTCACGGAAATTTTCGCCGGACGCGATTTTCGCAAAATCCGCCAGCTGGCAGCCGTCCCAGATGCGGTATCTGCTGCCCCCCTTGAGGCTGAGATCGAGTTTTTCCAGCACATCGAAGCAGTAGCAGGTGGGGCAGATCATGTTGCAAGACCCGCAACTGTAACATTTTTCAGCTTTCTCGTCCCAGATCTTGGATTCCCGATGTTTTTGCAGAATGGTTTTGAGCTCTTTCGTGGTTGCATTGATCTTTCTGTCGCTGTTGCAAAGCTTGGCGATAGATTTTTTGATCTCGGAAAGCTTCTTGGTGTCGTCCGAGCTTGCGGCATCGCACTTGGCGAACTTCTTCAGGAGCTCCTCTCCCTTCGGCGTGCCGGTTTCAACTGCGTATTTGCCGCCGATATCGGTCAGAAGGAGATCGTAACCCTTATCCACCGATACGGAATCCATCGATGCCCAGAATGACCACTTGGACGCGCGAGCCGGCGTCAGGGCGATGATGGTCGTTGCCGCGCGGCGTTTGAGGTAGTTCCCGTCCTCGTTTTTCTCCTGGAAGAGATGATCGAGCTGATTGATTGCCTTGAGATCGTATGGATGAATGCCGACAATTGTCAGCGGTGTTGTTTCAGAGGCGTCTGCGACCTCAACCTTATCATTGATCTTGAATTTGATGAGGGTCTCCCATTGCGGCATGATGTATTTCTTGGGAGGCAGCAGCGTGACGTCGTAATCAAGGACCAGGTCCTTGGCTTTTTTGAGCGGTGCGTAGGCGAACTTGTTTTCCTTTTTCTGCACACCGACGACGTTCCCCGCGCCGATCAGGTTGTTCACAAAACTCTCAAGCTGCCCTGTGGTTAGGATATTTATTGCCATATGTTTTCTTCCCCGATTTGGACCGGAAAACTAGTGGAACTTAATGGTAATTGCAATAATTTTTTCCCCACTGTATACACCGTTTTATGAAGAAAACAGGGGTCCTCTGGGACGAAAGGTTTGTAAGGCACGAGATGGGTTTTTCCCACCCCGAATCCCCCAAAAGGCTGCTCGTTATAAAGGAGGTCCTGGACGGGGGCGGTATCGGAAAAGAGCTCACCCATGTCGCGGCCCGGGCGGCGACCAAAGAAGAGCTCATGTACGTCCATGACAAATCCTACATAGAGAGTGTGGAAGCGACTGCCGGTGAGGAGGGATATACCTATCTCGATCCCGACACTTTGGCGTGCGCCCACACATGGGAGGCGGCCGAGTACGCAGCCGGGGGGACGCTCTCGCTTGTGGATGAAGTGTTGAAAGGGGATCTCACAAATGGATTCGCCTTTGTGAGACCGCCCGGGCATCATTCGGAGAAGAATCAGGCGATGGGTTTTTGCATATTCAACAACATCGCCATAGCCGCCGAGCATGCAAAAAGACGCCACGGTGTGGAGCGCATTGCCATCGTGGATTTTGACGTCCATCACGGAAACGGGACGCAGCAGGCATTTTATGAGCGTGAAGACGTTTTTTTCGCATCCGTGCACAGGGCGCCGTTCTATCCGGGAACAGGACTGGCCAATGAGACCGGAACGGGAAAAGGGAAGGGGACCACTCTCAATATTCCGCTTGAGTACGGTGCGGACGACGATGTGTACAAGACGGTTTTTGACAAACAGATTGTGCCGGCGGTCTTGAATTTCTCTCCCAAGCTTATTTTGGTCTCTGCGGGTTTCGATTCGCATGACAGGGACCCTCTGGGCGGAATGAAAATGACGACAGACGGTTACAGATGGATCGCCACGACACTTTCACATCTTGCCAATGAGTGCTGCGGCGGCAAAGTGGTGTACGTCCTCGAGGGCGGCTATGATTTGAGGGCGTTGCAGGGCAGCGTCGAGGCGACTCTGGAGGTGATGTTGAGTTCGAAATAAATATTTTCAAAATAAAAAACCCCCTGCTTTTTCGCAGGGGGTTTTCTTATTTCATGTGGTTACATCGAGGTGAAGTCGCATGTCCATGTTTCGGTGAAATTGGCTGTTTCGCCGTTCAGCGTGCCGTCAACGGCGAAATTCATGATGAGATCGCTCGTGCCTTCGGTCATGCAGAGGTTTGTGCTCATGTTGAAACCGGCGGCGTATTCATACGTGCCGCAGAGATCGACAAGCGTCAATCCGCGGCTGCCCACTGTAAGCTCAAGCCTCACAAGGAGATTGGCGGAATCCGCGCTGCATGTGCCGCCTTCGGTGCACATGCCGTCATAAATGGATGTGTCCTCGTCGGAAATCGTGCACTCGTCGCTGGCCGTTTTGTTGCTGGTCAATTTCAACGAACCGGAATTCTTCGTTGTCATCGCCGCCGCGCCCGTGTGGTAGATTATGGAAGCAGTGAAAGCACCATTCACAGTCGTATCGGAGTCGGGATGGAAGTTCGTGCAGTCAAATGTCAGCTCGAAGGTGTAGGTAGCTTCAGTGGCGCTTCCGGTGACGATGCACGTTCCACTCGACGAATCCGTAGCCGTGCAGGCAACGCTGGCGGAACTTGTATCTGAGCATATAACATTTATACCAGAAGATGAAGTCTTGACGACTTGCGCAGCGCCGCCGAAAATCACGGGAGCGATTTCGGAATATGCCTGATAGGCCATACTCACAGCCTTCATGTCCGCTGCAACGGACTTTGCCGATGTCGCTGTTGGATTGGTTGTTGTTCCTGTGCCAGAGTCGGAACCGCCGCACGCTGCAACGGCCAGCAATGCAACAACTGCAACTGCGAGACTGAATTTTCTCATGGTCTTCCTCCTTTGTTGTATGGGTCGCACCTAACAGCTAATCTAGGTGTAGTCAAGGTTTCTCGGGAGAAAAAAGCGGTTGCAGGGCGAACGATATAGGGTTACAGAAAGCCCCACAGAGGAGGGGATATGAAAAAATATTCAGTACTGGGTGTGCTCGTAATTGCGGTGTTCGTTTGCGGAACGATAGCCGCACAAACAAAAAAGGAGGCTTCGATGTCGACTGCTACGAAGTGGACCGCGCCTGCGAAATCTGACGTTGACGTTAATAAAAAATATGTTGCGACAATAAAGACCACTAAGGGCGATATCGTCTGCGAGCTCTATCCCAGAAGCGCTCCGCTTTCAGTGACGAACTTTGTCTATCTTGCAAAGGGCGGTTTTTACAACGGGCTGACCTTCCACCGGGTGGTTCCAAATTTTGTGATCCAGGGCGGCGATCCGGCCGGGACAGGTAGTGGCGGCCCGGGCTACACGATCCCCGCGGAGATCGGGCTTCCTCATAAAGAGGGCGCGCTTGCATGGGCGCGCACCGGCGACGAGGTGAATCCGCAAAGGCGCTCCTCCGGCTCGCAGTTCTATATCACGCTCAAGGCGACGCCTTTTCTGGACGGCGGTTACACGGTGTTCGGCCAGACGATCGGCGGCATGGATATAGTGAAGAAGATAGAGCAAAAAGACATCATCGAGCACATCGATATCAGCGTTAAATGACTTGTTGACGGAAGGGGACACTTCTCCTGTTCACGTGCATCGCATGCGAAAATGAGAAGTGTCCCCTCCGATTAAAAAAACGCCCGTCACAATTTCTGTTGGCGGCCGTGGCCGCTCTGATCTGTGGCGGGCGCTTAGCTTTTAAAAAATTATCCGCGGCCTCGCTGCTGCTGCCAATTTCTGGCTCCCATGGCCCTGGGCATGTGATGGCCAAGATCGGGGCTGAAATGCTTCTGATTCAGCTCTCCTGCCATATCGTGATTTCTCTCTCTTATGGATCTTTTCCAACCGGTCTTTGACTCTTCACGGGCCGTCTGCTTGGCGAGGTTCCCACGTTTGTGCATAAGGCCTCCTTTCGATGACGTCTACATTATATCAGAAAAGGAGGCCAGCCTGGAAGTCCAAACCTCTAATAGCCCGATTCGTCTGAGGATGCCCTGCTTTTTGGCGGGGGCGGGGGTTCATATTCCGTGTCGGACGGGGCATTTCGCGATGATTCAAGATCTTCCTCGAAGAATTCGCCGGCGCGATCGGCACCGCCTTTCTCAACAAAGGCCTCAAGGCCGACGCGCGAGCCGGTGATCGCCGATCCGCCTGTGAGGGTTGCAATTCTCTCCACCGGGAAGCCTGCGGGAGGTTTGAAGTCCCTCGTTTCAATGTTTTTTGTGGCATCGATCATGTACTCAAGGAATATCGGGGCCGCCGTGTGTCCGCCGGTCTCTCCCGATCCCAATTTTTTGATCTCGTCAAATCCGACCCAGACGCCCGCTGCGAGATCCGGCACAAACCCGTTGAACCACGTGTCGGTCTCGTCGTTGGTCGTTCCCGTTTTTCCGGCCGCGGGTTTGCCAAGCGCCCTGACGCGAGTGCCCGTTCCGCCCTCAACGGCGGCCTTGAGCAGGTTCACCATGAGATACGCCGTCTGCGGTGTTATCACGTGGCCGGGAGGGATTTCGTTTCCATAGAGTGTCTTGAGTTCGACGTCGGTCAGAACGAGCTTGTCTTTTTCGATCCACTGTTTGCCCGTTTCAAAAAGATCGGTCCTCAATTCTATTGAGTTGGCGGCAAGCGGTTTTGAAATATAATCCTCTTTTTTCTGTTCTGCCGACTCCTCGCCCTCAAACTTATTTTCTTCAAGGAGGTTGCCTTTCGCGTCCTCTATTTTCCTGATGTAGATGGGCGGCTTGTATACTCCTTCGTTTAAGAACGTCACGTAGGCCGGCACCATCTCGCTTAAATATACGGCGTTTGCGCCTAGCGCCATGGAGAGATATTTTTCGATCGGCGTCGTAACGCCCATCTTGCGCTGATATGCCGTTAAATAATGCGTTCCGATATCGGCGACTATCTTGACCGTCGGAACGTTTCTGGAAAATACGATCGCGTTGCGGAACGGTGTGGCCCCCTTGTATCCTCCGCCGTAGTTTTTAGGGCTCCAGAACTCGTTGCGGCCGACCACATAATTGACGGGCGAGTCCATGATCGTCGTGTTATACGTGTATCCCTTGTCGAGAGCTGCGGCGTAGGCAAAGGGTTTGAACGATGAACCCGGTTGTCTCAAGGCCTGTGTTGCCCTGTTAAATTCACTCTTCCCAAAGTCGTACCCGCCTATCATCGCTTTCACTTCGGCGGTGTGAGGATCCATAGAGAAGAGGGCGCTCTGAACTTTGGGCTGCTGAGCGAGAACAAAGTTGCCCCCGTCGGTTCTCCTTACGAGGACTATGTCTCCGGCCTTCAGGCCCCTTTTCGTATCGATGCCGAAGGCCCTGTCATCCTTTGGGTCTGGGCGGGAGATCACGGTATTTACGTTGCCAACTATGATCTGCGTGTCGTTGTCCTTGAAGGACGTGACGATGGCCTCGTACGTCTTGTCCGGCTCGAAGTTTATGACGTCTGATGCTTTCTCGCCCTGCTGGGGAGGCCATGACATTTTCCCCTGGTTCTGTTTTTGCAGAATGATTGCGGCGATCGTGTGTGCGCGTATCGGGATATCGGCGGGATTTATATGTTCGATCGGGCCCCGCCAGCCCTGCCTGCGGTCGAGTTTTTCCACGCCGTGCCTCACAGCCTTGTAGGCGGCGTGTTGCATCTCCGATGACACCGTTGAATATATCTTGAGTCCTTTGTGATAGAGGATGTCGTCGCCGTATTTTTCCTTAACAAGGCGCCTCACTTGTTCGACGAAATATGCGGCCTCGGGCGATGTGTTGTCCTTGTCGACGCCCGCCGTATAAATTGTGAGTTTTTCGGCCAGCGCCTTTGCCATCTCTTCTTTCGTGATTATGTCCTCTTCGACCATGCGCGAGAGAACGTGCAGTTGCCTTTGCCTCGCGTCTTCGGGGTGAGTGATGGGCGAGAAGAGCATCGGAGCCGTGGGCATACCCGCGATGACGGCCATCTCAGCAAGGTTCAGATCGTCCACGCTCTTATGGAAATAGTTGCGGGCGGCCGCCGCGATGCCGTAGGAGCGGTTTCCCAGGAATATCTGATTGAGATAGAGAGTCAGAATCTGTTCTTTGTTGAGCGTGCGCTCTATGCGCGTGGCAAGTATTGCTTCCTTCACCTTCCTTGTCATCGTGCGTTCGTTGGTGAGAAGTATCGAGCGCGTGATCTGCTGTGTGATCGTCGACCCGCCCTGCTTGATGTCGCCAGCCTTGAGGTTGGCGACGAACGCGCGTACAATCGAGCGCATGTCCACGCCCTTATGCTCCCAGAATCTTGAATCTTCCGATGCGACGAAAGCCTGGGCGACGCGTTTGGGGATCTTTTCGTAGGGCAGGAAGATGCGGCACTCCGTCCAGAACTCGCCGATCTCGTTTCCGTCGTCGTCGAAGACCTGGCTCAGGACCGGCGGCTTATAATCTTCCAATGAGCGGATGTCGGGCAGCCCCCGCGCGAAGTAGAAATAGATAGTGACGAAGGCGACCGTCGAAAAGAGGATGATCGCCGCAATGAGGCTAAGTATGAGCTTAAAGATCCGAAGGCTGCCGGAGAGGATCGTGACCATCGTCGTGAGGAACTTGGGGTGCATTGAGAGTTTCCGCCTCCATTTTTTTGCTGCGCAAAATTTTGTGCGAGGGAGGGGATTTGAACCCCTATGGATTTGACTCCACTAGCTCCTGAGGCTAGCGCGTCTGCCGTTCCGCCACCCTCGCAAGTCTTCTAGAACTCTTCGCTTTCCTCTTCGAACTCGTTCATTTCGTCTTCATTATAGAGGACGGCGCCGCAATGCGGACATGTAGATTCATCCCCCACGTACTGGCCGCAGTTTGGACACGTTTCCGGATTTTCGAAATCAAATTCAGTCATTTCGCCCATAAGAACTCCTTACAGACAAATTTCGAGAATCTAAACCCGAAATCGCTCCTAAATGTCAAATATAAAAAAGGAACCCGTGGCCTGACTTAGGGGACCGGCTTTTGAAAAGACGCGGTCCGTTTTGGGCCACCCAAAACGGCCGCTCGTCTCTCGGCGATTTTGTCAATCACATCCCGGCTGTTAAAATCGCCTCCGAGACGCTTTTCCAAAGCCGGTCCCCTAAGTCAGGCCACCATCGTTCTCGTCCTTTGCCGTCTTTTTTGACGCTTTAAGGTTTCTTCTCACTCTGGGAAAACCTCCTAAATAGCTAACTAGTTGAATTATAAGAAATATTTCTGGGGGGGGGCGGCACGGTAATTGCTGTAGGATATATGACGTAAATTTGATGAATAAGGAGGAATTTATGAAGAGAATTTCGAAAACGTTCACAATGTTTGCTGTGATTCTGAGTTTTGTTTTTGTCGCCTCAACTGCAGATGCATGGTGGATATTCGGCAAGAAAAAAGAGATGCAAACGCAGCCGTCTCAGTCCACGTCAAAGGCGGCGCAGCCTGCTACTATGAAGGCGACGGGGCCATGTTTTCAACCGCTCGCGATCGAAACGGTTCCGGCCGGTGCTCTCAAGACTGCGCACCCGGAACTGACTGCGCGTGAGCAACTCAACAACGATTTGCTGGGCAGCCATGCTCCTGAAGTGAAATTCAAAGTTACGGGCGGAAAAGCGCCTTATACATGGAGCGTCAAGAGCGCAGTCGAAGGATACTTTCCAGATGCATATTGTGACGACACTTCGAGATGCATGCCCCATATGTTCAGCATAACATCTTCCGGGACCGATGAAGCGACACTTTCCGGAAGTTTTGACAATAGTCTTACGTACTGCATGAGCAACCCGGAGATGCTGGACAGCGGAGAGGCAAGAGATCCGATCACGGGTTATGTCATATTTCCAACTGTATGTGGCCCCGATCAGCAATATTTTGGAGAGGCTTTGACTGTATCGGTCACGGATTCATGTCCGACTCGTCATACTGTGGAACAAAATTATGCTTTTAAGTTAAGCTCGCCGCCGGAAAAAGTGTCGGATTTATTGGCAGCTGACATTCGTATGAAAGGAAATGATACCTCTAATGATACCTCTGATGATGTCAATATTTTTGAGTATGTAGAGATTAGAGCTTACAATTCAACCGGCCAGCTTCTCACTAAGGGCGCAATCTATGGGCATGATCTTGAGGAAGATATTTGGCACACATACAGGTTGCCTTTTTCTAAGGACCGGGGCGACGAAGATATAAATCTCGAAGATATAAATAGGATCACTTTGTATATGTCTGGCCGTAATTGTTATAAAGGACAATTTGATGTGACGATTCATGATGTAATGGTTTATAGCAAATATAGATATTTTTATTTTGGACCAGGTGCTCCCGGATACGGCGGTAATATTTGGTGGGAAGTACCATATGCTTGGGATGCTTGTGGTGGGGATAGCGGCACCAAGACCAAGGAGGAGAATTTTGGAAGACCGCCTGTAGAGTGGAAAAAATTTAATCAACCACTCATCGTTGAGTTACCAACATGGTCGGAAATAATTGGTCCTTGACGAAAGAATGTTCTCGACAATTAGCCCCCGGGCATCCGGGGGCTTTTTTGTATTCGGCGGCAAAATTAGAATATCGAGAAGAGCTTTTTGTCATTTATTTGACGCACGTTAGATTTATTCTCATTTCGGGGAATTCGTTATGTACATAGCAGTCTGAAATTGTTAAATAATATCTGACGGGGAGTGGCACGGTAGTTGCCCATTATTTGTATCGTAAAACAAAACACAAAGGAGGATGGCCGACATGAAAGAAAAATATTTGAAAGTGCTTGTCATCTTCGCTGCCCTTTTTTTGATATGGGGTTGCACCGGAAAACCAGGTTCATCGGGCGGTTCCGGCGATTTCGCTTCCGGCGGCGCAGCTGCTTCCGGTGAAGCGGGGAGCTTAGGTGAGGCGGGGACTCCAGAAGAAGAGGAGCCTGACGTGCCAATCCCGAACACATGGAAAGTCGTATATTCATCCAATCACAGTTGTGCGCTGGCCATGGACAACTCGGTGTGGTGCTGGGGCATGGGTTCATCGGGCCAAATGGGAAGGGGCAATGTACAAGATTCGAACATGCCAAGACATGTGAAAAAGGGAAATGACTTCGCAGTCATTTCAGTGGGCCAATGGCACACATGCGGCATCAAGACCGACGGCACTCTTTGGTGTTGGGGCCAGAACGATCTTGAGTGGAGGCAACTGGGAACTTCGGACGGTTGTCTGTTTACGGCTCCGTGTCAGGTTGGAGCCGATAACAACTGGGCTCAAGTCGACTCGTCTCAACGTTTTAACTGCGCATTGAAAAAGGATAAGACAATGTGGTGCTGGGGCGCGAACGAGTATGGTCAGCTAGGCGATGGGAGTACCGTCAATAGACCCACTCCTGCACCCGGATTTCCCGGCAACGACTGGCTTGAAGTCAGAGTAGCCGGTGGTTTCACGTGCGCCATGAGACAGGATGGCTCCATCTGGTGCTCAGGAGATAACCTGTTCGGTCAGCTTGGAGACGGCACTACTACGGAGAGACACACGCCTGTGCAGGCAGGCCGTGACACAGATTGGAACATGTTTGGTTTAGGTGCTCCTTTCGTCTTGGCGACAAAAGATGATAACACATTATGGGTTTGGGGCGCGTGCCCCGATTGGTGGGCCGGCGGCCACGAGACTTGCGGACCTACGCCTCACCGGTACACTAGGTTCTCAAATTTTCATTTTGTCGCCGGCAGCGCCGGAAAACACACCTGTCTCATTATGACGGACGGTTCGCTTGCCTGCCTAGGAAAAAATGAACACGGGCAGCTGGGAGACGGAACGTTTAATGAGAGTCTGGTGCTTAAGCCGGTCGAACCGGGATCGAAGTGGAAATTCGTGAGCGCAGGCGAAGCTTGTACCTGCGGAATAAAAGATGATGATACGCTATGGTGCTGGGGCAGGAATCAATATGGAGCAGTCGGCGACGGGACAAATGAGGACAGAAACGTCCCCACGAAGATTATCACGGGCATAATTCCTCCGAAATGAAGAAGTGCAGATCAACGCATGGAAGCCCCCTGTCATCCGGGGGCTTTTTTGTATGCGGCGGCAAAACGAGGAGGCGTAGGGAAACTCTTCGCGGGTAGCCGCAGGCTTTAGCCTGCGCCATTTTGCGCAAACTAAAGTTTGCGGCTACAACTTCAAGTGGGAGCGGAGAGAGACGAGAAGAGTTTGCCGAAAGCGTCCGAGTTTTGCAGCTTTTATGGTTTTATATGCGTTCCGGTCTTGCCGCGCAGGGCTGCGAGGCATTTGGGGATGGAGGTGATGATTGCCTCCTTGCCGCCGTTCTCAAGGAAGGTGAGACACGCCTCGATTTTGGGCTTCATGGAGCCGTCGGCGAATTCGCCGTGTTCCAGATGAAGCTCCATCTCGGAGGCCTTCATGTCCGTGAGCGCGCGCTGATTTGGCGTGCCGTATCCGATGTAGGCGAATTCGACTCCCGTCATGATGAGCAGGATTTCCGCGCCGACTTCGTTTGCCAGAAGGGCGCTTGAGCGGTCCTTATCGATGACGGCTTCTATGCCGTAATGCTTGTTGTATCTGTTGAGACCGACTGGAATTCCGCCGCCGCCGCCCGCGATTACGATGTGCCCCTTTTCAAACAGGAGCTTGATCGTCTCTTTCTCCTGGATGTCGATTGGCTTGGGAGAGGGCACGACGCGCCGCCAGCCACGCCCCGCGTCTTCTTTTAATACCCAGCCGCGTCCCGCCATGAGTTCCTGCCCCTCTTTCTCGCTGTAGAACATGCCGACCGGCTTTGTGGGATTGTCGAACGCCTTGTCGTGGGCGTCCACATAAGTTTGCGTGATGACGGTTGCGACGGGCTTTTTGATCCCGCGCTCGCGAAGACAGTTGTTCAGGACCTGCTGGATCATATATCCCATTCCGCCCTGTGTGTCGGCGACACAGATATCCATCGGGAGGGGATATGTGAACTTGGAGGCGATCTCGCTTCTAAGGATTGCGGAGCCAACCTGCGGGCCATTGCCGTGCGTGATGAGAATTTTTTCGTAGCCGTTGGCCACGAGCTCCGCCACGTGCACCATGCTCTCGTTGGTGGAGTATATCTGCTCCGTGATTGTTCCGCGCATGCCCGGTTTGCTGATAGCGTTTCCGCCGAGCGCAATTACGATACCCGGTTTTTTTGACATGTCACATTCCCTGTGTTCTCAAAAATTTACCTTCCGCGTCCACTATCAATCCGCGGGCTCCGGCCTTCGACAAAAGGTCCATCCCGTCCTTGGGCCCGACGACAAATACCGCATATGCGATCCCCTGTGCAAGGGCCGCTTCGTTCATCATCACGGTGGCGCCTTTGGATGACGGCGTGACGGCATTTTTTGAGCGATAGTCGATTAAGGGTTTTGATTTGAAATCGGTCGCGCTGATGGTCGCCACCCCTGTGTTTGAAACCGTTATGTTGAGGGCGTGGCGCGCGTAGGAAGTTGAATCCTCCTGAACCTGTATCGCCCATGGCCCGTGCAGCGAGGTGCCGCTGCCGCGGAAGACGTTGCCGACCCTTACCATCGCGTTTTTCATGTTCGCCTGGCCTATCAGCGTTATGATGTAGTCGGCAAGAATGCCTTCGATGATCGGGTCGAAGCGCGTCTCCATTCCGCCCTTTTTGAGCTCTACTGTATCGTTTTTTTCGTCAACGTCGATCGAATTGTAATCGCCGCCGACGACCACGACGTCAAAAGCGCCGCCGCTTAACGAAGCGACCTTCCTTGCGGCTTTGTAGGCGTCGGCAACCTGCCAGCTTACCTTCTGCTTGCCGCCCGAGGCGTTGAGCTTTGCGACTTCGCTTGCGGGGTTCGCGGCATCGAGAAGATTGTAGGTGCGCTCCGCTTCAGCTACGACCATATCAGCAAGTTTTTGGATGTTAGCCTGATCCTGCGGCCAGCCGAGGATGATGACCGTGCCGTTTATCCGGCCGCGGATGGAAAAGTTCTGCTGAAACTGCTGAGGTGCGGTTTCCTGTGAATATGAAGGAACGCTTACGGTCAATAGTGCAAGAACCAGTAAGCTCAAACGAGCTTTTTTAATCTTTCGACTCTTCCGCCTTCTTCTTGTTGAGATCATTGGGCCCCTTGTCGACCGACGTCGTCGGCGCGGCGGTTTCGCTTTCCGCGCTGTAGTTGGGATGCGTGATCGTCAGGTCCCTGGAGGAGATGAGTTTTCCAGAATCATCGACAAAGATGCTTTTGATCTCAGGATGCTGGTCGGCAAATCCTACCGCGTCTTTCGGCCCCAGCGTGTACAGGGCGACCGCGAAAGCCGACGCCGTCATAGAGTCTCCCCCGAAGACTGTGACGTTCTTGAACGTATTTGAAACCGGCTCGTTGTTTCTGGGATCTATTATCTGAGTTGAAAGTCTTTCCGGAACGAGTGAAGCCACCGCCTTGTTTGAAAAACTGTAAACGTAGGAGCGGTAGGCATTGGCCGAATTCGGGTTCGGTATGTCGACCGACACGTTCCATGCGGTGTAGATGTCCTGGCCTATGTTGCGGTTCACGTTTCCAATCTCGACTTTTGCGTTTGTGATGCCTTCAGCGGCGAGTTTTGTCATAGCATAGTCGACAAGATAGGCGGGCCAGATGGAAGAGATGTCGATCTGCATGTCGTCGCCTTTGAACGTGAGAGTCTTCTTGGTATCGTCGAGTGAAATTTTCCTGAAGTTCTTGGCATTGAACCATCCGCCGGTGGACGATCTTGTTATATCGAACCATCCGTTCGTCAGGTCGGCAAGATCTTTGGCCTTTGAGATGAAAGCGTAGAGCTCGTCGCTCAACTGGATTTCCTGACCCTTTGTGAGGGCATTGATCTTTGCCAATTGACCCGCTTCTCCGCCGTTGACTTCCTGATCGACGCGGCTCAAATCGGCCAGCACGGTTGTCAGAACGGTCTGCATGTGCGCCTCTTCCGACCAGTCGGCTACGAGCGTGATCGTCGCTCCGGCGCCGTTCGAAAGGGCCATCGATTGGATGAACTGTCTGGGGCCTGTCTGAACGGTCTGCGGTGCAGCTTTGGCCTTAACTCCGGGCAGGGCCGGCGTGGCGAACGCGAACGTGGACGCGGCCAGCATCGAGACGGCGAAAAATAGTGTTTTCATTTCCTCTCCTTTTGTTCGGTTTGTGCCCATTAATCGGCAGGCCCGGGAATTAGTTGCTAGCTTTTTTATAAGGTCTTTTTCAGATACTTTCCGGTGTGCGAGCGCGGATTCGAGGAAAGCTCTTCAGGTGTCCCCGTGCCCACTATTTCGCCGCCCGCATCCCCCCCTTCGGGCCCAAGATCGATACAATAATCCGCCGTCTTGATAACGTCAAGGTTATGCTCGATGACGATGACGGTATTTCCCCTGCCCACAAGCCGGTTCAATACGTCCAAAAGTTTCTGCACATCGTCGAAATGAAGGCCCGTCGTGGGCTCGTCCATGATGTAGAGGGTGCGGCCGGTGTCGTGCCTTGAAAGTTCCCGCGAGAGTTTTATCCTTTGAGCCTCGCCGCCCGAAAGAGTCGTGGCCGATTGCCCGAGTTCAAGATAGCCCAGCCCCACGTCCAGAAGCGTCTCAAGTTTGTGGCGGATAGGGGGAATGTTCTCGAAAAATTTCTGCGCCTGCGTGATGGTCATGGAAAGGACGTCTGCGATCGATGCGCCCTTGTACTCTATCTCAAGTGTCTCGCGGTTGAAGCGTTTTCCCCTGCAGACCTCGCACTCGACGTAGACGTCGGGCAGAAAGTGCATCTCGATGCGGATGATACCGTCCCCCTCGCACGCCTCGCACCTGCCGCCCTTGACGTTGAACGAGAAGCGGCCCGGCTTGTAGCCGCGCGCCTTCGATTGCGGAAGCTGCGTGTAAAGATCGCGGACGAACGTGAAGACTCCGGTGTACGTTGCGGGATTCGATCTCGGTGTCCGCCCGATCGGCGACTGATCTATATCTATTACCTTATCGAGTTTTTCCCAGCCTATGAGATCGTCCATCTCGCCTGCGGTCTCCTTGGAGCGGTAGATTCTCTGCATCAGGCCGCGGTAGAGTGTTTCGTTGATGAGCGTTGATTTCCCCGAACCCGAAACGCCGGTGACGCAGGTCATGACGCCTAAGGGTATCTCAACGTCGATATTTTTCAGATTATGTTCCTTGGCACCCTTGATCACCAGCTTGTCGGCGGATTTTTTGCGTTTTTTCGGAGTGTCGATTGTCTTTTTGCCTGCGAGATAAAGACCGGTCAGCGATTTATCGTTACCCATTATTTCTTTTGGAGTGCCGGTCGCGATCACGTGTCCGCCCTGCACCCCCGCTCCGGGGCCCAGATCTATGATGTGGTCGGCCGAGAGGATCGTTTCGCGGTCGTGCTCGACGACAAGAACCGTGTTTCCAAGATCGCGTAGTTTCACAAGTGTTGAAAGGAGCCGGTCGTTGTCGCGCTGATGCAGTCCGATAGATGGCTCGTCAAGGACGTAGAGAACTCCCGTGAGCGCGGAGCCGATCTGTGTTGCAAGTCTGATGCGCTGGTCCTCGCCGCCCGCCAGTGTCATGGAGGACCTGTCGAGTGTCAAATAATCGAGACCGACGTCTGTCAAAAAACCCGTCCGCTGGCGAATTTCCTTAAGTATTCTTGAGGCTATGATCTCGTCTTTTTTGGAAAGTTTAAGCGAACCGAAAAAATTCTTCGTGTCGCGGATTGGGAGTGCCGTAACTTCCGCGATGTTTTTGTTCCCTACGAGCACGTGCAGACCCTCTTCGCGGAGCCTCGCTCCTTTGCAGGTGGGGCAGGCGCGGAAATTCATAAAGCGCTCGATGTCCTGCTGGATATAGGCGGAGCTTGTCTCTTTCCAGCGCCTCTCCAGCTGGCCCACCACGCCTTCAAACGGAGTTTGATAGAAATGTTTTCTGTCTCCCTCTTCGTAGAAGAAGCGGATTTTTTCCTCTCCGGAACCATAGAGGATTGCCTGCTGTATATTTTTCGGCAGCTCCTTGAACGGTGTGTAGATGTCGAAGCTGTAGTGTTTCGCCAGCGCCTCGCAGGTGTGGATGTAATGTGTGGAGGTTTTTGTCCTCCATGGAACGATCGCCTGTTCCCTGAGCGAAAGATTCTTGTTGGGGACGATGAGGTCGGGATCGAAATACTGCCTTGTGCCCAGGCCGTCGCAGTCGCGGCACGCCCCCTTCGGGCTGTTGAATGAAAAGAGCTGCGGCGTGATCTCTGGATAAGATATCCGGCAATAGATGCAGGCGTGTTTTTCAGAAAGAAGGAGCTCTTTTCCCTCATGATCAACCTTTACGAGCCCTTCGCCGTATTTGAGCGCGGTCTCCAGCGAATCTGCAAGCCGCGTTTTGATGCCCGACTTCACAACCAGGCGATCCACGACCAGATCGACATCGTGCTTCTTTTTTTTGTCGAGATCGATTGTCTGCCCCAGCTCTTTCATTTCGCCGTCGATCACTGCGCGTATGAAACCTTCCTTTGCAAGTTTTGCGAGCTCCTTTGAGTATTCGCCTTTTCTCCCGCGCACGATTGGGGCCAAAATCGAGATGCGGCTCCCTTCGGGCAGATCAAGGATCTGATCCACCATCTGCGAGATTGTCTGCGCCGCTATGGGTCTTCCGCATTTGTAGCAATGGGGTTTGCCGACGCGCGCGAAGAGAAGGCGCAGATAATCGTAGATCTCTGTAGAAGTTCCCACCGTGGAGCGCGGGTTCCTCGACGTCGTTCTCTGCTCGATTGATATGGCGGGGGAGAGCCCCTCAATGGAATCGCAATCGGGTTTTTCCATCTGCTCTAAAAACTGGCGGGCATATGCGGAGAGGGATTCGATATAGCGGCGCTGCCCCTCGGCGTAGATCGTGTCGAAGGCGAGGGAGGATTTCCCCGATCCCGAAAGTCCCGTGATGACCACAAACTTGTTCTTCGGGATCGTCAGATCGATGTTTTTGAGATTATGGGTGCGGGCACCCTTTATAATGATGTCGTTGATGGGCATAACCGGTAATTCTTAAACGCTGGAGGACTTATTTGCAATCGAAAATGAGCTTTCAAGCCACGGTCTTCAGCATGCAGACGCAGTTGTCGAGGCGACAGCTCTCGCAGCCGAGACATTCTCTCGAGGGGATTTTTTTCGGCGCATCCACAATTTGAAAGCCGAATTGCTTAAAAAAATCGGGAATGATCGTGTAGAGATAGATATCTTTTTTTGTACCGGAGAAGATTTCTTCGAGGATCGATTTGGCGATACCCTTGTGCCTGTGGGTTTCTATGACGCCGACGGAGCTCAAGAAGAGGAAGTCGTCGTAATCGGTGAGACACGACACGCCGACGATTTTGCCGTTCTCATCGGCGACCCAGAAGTCGTCGGGTATGCGCGAAGGATGATAGAGATCGAGGTCGCGCAGGATGTCTTTGATTTGCGGCGTGTCCTTTTGATTTGCGCGTCTTATCGTCGGCTTATTCATTAATAAGCCCGGGCAGGGCAGAGAAATGCAGGGCGCGTAAATATAGGAATCGCGAGGGTCGTGGCCCTTCGATTTGCATAATAGCGCAATGGTGTCCGGCGGTCCCTGACGGTTGTATGCCGTGGTGGCATCGTTGCCCGGGCCGTGTGGCTCTGCTCGGGGATTTGTTCAGCTTCGACGAGACCTGTCACAGTGGACTGGCTCCCTTCATTATATATGGCTCTGGCAGTTCGGCAGATCGGATCGTTTGCGCTCAGGGCTTCGATAGCTACAAACCGGTTTGACATTCCGTAGAAATACTTCCATGTGGCCGCAGTGATTGTCAGAGAAGCGGCGGCGTACGCAAGAAAACCTTTATATCCATCGAGATCCATAAACTCGGCGGCGCCCCATCTCACCGACGCGCTGGCCAGAGACGAGCCCGTCCAAGACATCAATAGCGGACCCGACATTTTCCAAAAACGCTCGCCGACAGGAAGGAGTGAAAGACCACTTCTATACTTTAGCCAATCTTCGGTGCCCAGCAGGCGGACCCATTGCCCGTCGTTCAGGTTCACTCCGCAGGCGTCATTGACTCTGTGGTGGAGGTCGTTGTGGAAGTGTTTTCCAAGCTGCCAGGTTGCGTATTCCATCGAACCCCATAGTCCGATGGTTCCGACGCCGACACCTACCGCGCTGGCAAGGATTTTTTCCGAGGATTCCATCAAAGTCCTATCGCCGTCCGTCCGGTCTTGAGCATGTCCTCGACGCGATCCACAGTGGGAGCTTCTGCATAGATACGGACGAGCGGTTCGGTTCCCGATGCGCGGAACAGAAGCCAGCTGTCGTCGTCAAAGAGGAAGTGAATTCCGTCCATCGTCTCGCGTTTCACCATCTTCTTGCCGTCTATCGAATCGAAATTCAGGTTCTTCATCTTCTCCCGGGCCGTGGCGATCTCCTGCTTTGTGAGATGCATATCGATTCTCTTGTATTTTGTGGGCCCCACGTCGCGCTGCAGATCGGCGACAAGGCCGCTAAGGCTCTTCTTCGTCATAGCCATGAGCTCGAGAAGGAGGAGCCCGGAGAAGATTCCGTCGCGCTCCGGGATGTGGCGCGGCAGACCGAATCCGCCGCTCTCCTCGCCGCCGATCAGAACGCCGGGTTCTTTCATGGCGGGACTTATGTATTTGAAACCCACGGGAACGGTCTTCACCTCAAGGCCATACTTCCTGCCCAGCCTGTTTATCATCATCGTTGTGGATATGGACTTGATGATCTTTCCCGTCCATTTTTTGTTTTCTACGACATGCTTGATGAGAAGGGAGAATATCTCGTGTGTCGTGATGTAGTTGCCGTTTTCGTCGACCGCGCCTGCGCGGTCCGCGTCGCCGTCGGTGATGAGCCCGATGTCGTGTCCGCCCGCTCTCATCATGGAGATGAGCTCGTTGATATTGGGCGGTATGGGTTCGGGGTTTATCCCGCCGAACGTTATGTCGTCCTTGTTATGAATTTCTTCCACCGAGTCGCCCAGGAGACGGGGGAAGTAACCCGTGCCGGCTCCGTAAAGGGGGTCCACCACGATTTTGAAGCCCCGTTTCCTGATGAGATCTATGTTCACGAAGTTGCGAAACTGGTTCAGATATTCGCCGTAAGGGTTGAATAATTCGAAGTTTTTATTGCCCTTAACCATTGCCGTCTTTGGGCTCTTGGTTGCCTTGTCATTTGCCAGAATTTGCTCCTCGATGGGCCGAACATAATCCTCCGATGCGGCACCGCCATAGCTCTCTTTGAACTTTATTCCGTTCCACTTTGGCGGATTGTGGGAGGCTGTCACCATGATGCCGGCCGCACACCCCTTCGTCTTGACGAGCCACGACACAGTGGGTGTGGGGCAGAATATCTCGGAGAGTATTGTGGGGATGTTGTTGCCCAGAAGGACCGCCGCGATTATCTCAGCCGACTCAGGGGACTGGTTTCTCCTGTCGTAACCGACGACTACCGGCTTTCCCGCTTCCGGCATCTTTGTATAAAGATCCGCAAACGACTGGACGACCTTCTCTATATTTTGGGGGATGAAATCTTCGCCTATAACCGCGCGCCAACCGTCCGTGCCGAATTTTATCATGTCGTTCTCCTCAGCAATTTTTCAGCCATTTCGATTGCGGCAACCATGCCGTCCTCGGAGGCCTTTCCGCGCCATGCTATGTCCTCGGCCGTTCCGTGGCCGGGCGATGTCCTTATGAAAGGCAGGCCCAAGGTGATGTTGACCGACTTCTTCGGGCTGACGAGTTTTATCGGTGTGAGCCCCTGATCGTGGTACATTGCGACAATACCGTCGAAATCTATGTCGCCTGTCTTCGAGAAAACAACTTCGGGGAGAAGGGGGCCGATACAGGTTATGCCGTCCTTGCGTGCTTTTTCAATTGCGGGGACGATGATCTCTCCCTCTTCCGTTCCAAGAGAGCCGCCCTCGCCCACGTGCGGATTAAGCCCCAGAACGGCGATTCGCGGCGTCGGGCATTCAAAATATTTGACGAGCGCATCGTTAGTTAGACGTATGGTCGTCACTATGCGCTGCCTTGTGAGACGCGCCGACACGTCTTTGAGCGCCACGTGGCTCGTGACGAGGCTTATGCGGAGAGCCTGATGGTTCGGAACGTTTGCAGGGCAGGAGAACATCATGACGATGTCTTTGGCGCCCGCCGCCCTAGCCAGCCTTTCGGTATGGCCGAAAAATGAAGGATCGATGAGTTGTATGCGCTTCTTGTTGACAGGCGCCGTGACGACCGCGCTTGTAACGCCGCTTTTCACATCGGCAATTGCCGCATCGAGCGCGGAAAGGGCGGCCCTTGCGGCGTCTGGATCGGAAACGCTTCCGACGGGTGCGGTGATTGAGGACGTGATGGCCAGCTGCTTGGGATCGAACGCGAAGCCCGTCAGGTTGGACGCCGCCTCAAGCGCCGTGCGGTCGCCGTATATGCGGAGCCTCCCGCGGATCTCCGGAGCGACGACCTTCATCGCCTTCGCTATTATTTCGGGGCCGATCCCCTTGGGATCGCCCATTGTCAGCCCTATGCGAATCATAATTTATCGGATATCGATATATGCCCGCTGACGCTGCGCCACGATGAAGCCGTGCATCGCTTCATTTACACGCTCTTCATATAGCGTGTCGTAGATCTTTTCCCTCTGGGCTTCGAACGTGGAGGAGCTTCCGCCGAAACGGTCCTTGTTGCGGTCGTAGAACTCTCTGAGTTCGCGGTCGGTGAGTTTCACCTGCTGGCCTATTATCTGGTTCGTGAACTTGATCATGCGTATCTGCTGCGCAACCTGCTGCTTATAGGCCTCGTAGCTTATCCCTTTCGCGGCGAGATCGGCCCTGAGCTCTTCAGGCGTCATTTTGTTCTGGCGCAGAACGTTTGCGATCGCGCGCGCAAGGTCGTCGTCGTCAACGGTTATCTGCGATTTCTCCATCGCATGCTTCAGGAGCAGATCGTCGATGAGGTCGTCCAACACGTTGCGCTTCATGTTTTCGCCGCTTTTGGGGACGCGGTTCGCCTTCTGATATTGGGCCATCGTCCTCGTGATATCATATTCGGTGATGATCTCGCCGTCCACGACGGCCGCGACGCGGTCTATCGTCTCGGCAAACGCGGTGGAGGCGCAAAGTAGCAAAGCCAGGCACAGGATGATTTTTTTATACATTGATTTTCTCCAGTTCCTTTTCGTCAATTGTTATCTTCGCCTTCTCGCGCTGCGATTTGAACCATTCGTCGAAAGTTTTTTCCAGTTGCTCTTCTTTGAGTATCGATTCGATCCGTGGTTTCGAATCGTCCAGCGTGAGCTGGCGCGGCTGCCTTTTTTCGATCAACTGAAAAATCTGAAAACCGTAGTCGGTGGCGACCACGCCGCTTGTTTCACCGGGCTTGAGCTTATCGCAGATCTCCGAGAAAATCGGCGGGAAGGTGGCCGCGTTGAAAAAACCGAGATCTCCGCCGCGTTTTCTATCGGGGGAGAGGGAAAATTCCTCAGCCAGTTTTGCAAAATCCTCGCCCTTTTTTATCCTCTCTTCTATCTTGCCGGCAAGCTCCTTGCTGTCCACGACGATCTGGCGCGCGTGGTACTGCGTGGGCTGATTGAAATCATTTTTGTGGTTCTTGTAGTAGGCCTCTATCTCGCCTTCGCTCACCGGTATTTTCTCGGCCACGTCTTTTTCGATAAGTTTGGCTATGATCATCCGGCGCTTCTGTTTTTCTTTCCACGTGTCGGCCTTGACCGCCCGCTTTTCAAGCATCACCGGCTCGGAAAGATTTTCCAGCCGTTTTGAAAGTTCGTCTTTCGAAATATTCACCCCTTCATTTTTAGCGGTGTTGAGAAGGATCGTCTCCTGGATCAGATTTTCAAGCACGGCCTGCTTGAAGGCACGGGCGTTCTCTTTGGTCTTCAAGACTATGGGGTCGTATTTTTCTCTTTCGATCGCAATTGAGGTCTCAAGATCGGTCTTCGTGATTTTGGAGCCGTCCACTCTGGCGACTACGGTGCCGGAGCACGAGGCCATCAAAATGGCCGTCGCGATTGCGATTGGGGTTATATATCTTATCATCAGGATGCGGAGCTAACACAGGAAGCAAGCCGGCTCAAGAAGTTTTTGGCCTCATTTATTATGTCTTCAGGGCCCTCCGGGCCGGCTGTGATGTACAAAATGCGGTCCGGCGGCCTCAGGCGGAAGCGGGCGCCCTCCTTTTCGACAAGCTCCGCCACAAGCCTTAGATCCAGCGGATTCGTGGCATCCAGCTGGCAGGCGAAGGTGCGCCCCTCAAACGAGATCTGGCGGATCATGAGCTTCTTGGCCATGACCTTGATCGCCATGATTCCGACGAGGTTTTTCGCCTCCGGGGGTGTGGGGCCGAAGCGGTCCACGATCTCGCCCTCCATTTCGGCGACTTCGTCCGCCGTCTCCCTGGAAGCGAGCTTCCGGTAGAGATCGATGCGCGTTCCGGGATCGGCGATGTAGGATTCGGGGAAGAGAGCGGAGATGGGCAAGTGGATCTCGGGATCTATCTCCTCTTCAACTTTCTTGCCCTGCAACTTTTTTATCTCCCGGTTCAAGAGCTTTGTGTACATTTCGTAGCCGATCGCGGCGACGTGGCCGGATTGCGCGCGCCCCAGAATATTTCCGGAGCCTCTGATTTCAAGATCGTGCATTGCGATCTGGAAGCCGCTTCCCAGTTCAGTGAAGCGCTGAAGCACCGTCAGCCGTTTTTTTGCGACGTCGGTAATGTCGCCGTCGGCGGGAATCAGAAGATAGGCAAATGCCCGGAGGTTCGATCTCCCCACGCGGCCGCGGATCTGATAGAGCTGCGCTAACCCGAACGTGTCGGCGCGGTTCACGATGATCGTGTTTGCAGACGGGATGTCGAGCCCCGATTCGATGATTGTCGTCGTGAGGAGAACGTTGCTCTCGTTTACGAGAAAGCGCGTCATCACGTCTTCGAGCTCGTGTTCTTTCATCTGCCCGTGCGCGACGGCGATTTTCGCCTCCGGAACTAGTTTTGTGAGATGCTCCTCCATCGACTTAATGGTTTCAACGCGGTTGTGGACGAAGAAGACCTGGCCGCCGCGGCCGATCTCCTGAAGGATGGCGTGCCTTATGACGCCGTCGTCGAAGGGCACGATGTGGGTCGAGATGGAGAGGCGGTCGACAGGAGGGGTGTCGATGACGCTGATATCGCGCATGCCCGTTAGCGACATATGGAGCGTGCGGGGAATAGGGGTGGCGGTGAGGGTGAGGCAATCGACCGTGGCGCGCAGCTTTCTGATCTTCTCTTTATGCGAAACGCCGAAGCGCTGCTCTTCATCTATCACCAGAAGCCCCAAGTCTTTGAAGGCGACGTCTTTCTGCAAGAGTCTGTGCGTGCCGATGACGATGTCTATCGTGCCGCGGCCGATCTCGTCTATGATCGCCTGCTGCTCTTTTTTCGAACGGAAGCGCGAGAGCATCTCGATGCGCACCGGCGCGGTTTTAAATCTCTTCGTGAAAGATTCATAATGCTGGAGCGCTAAAAGCGTCGTCGGCACGAGAATCGCCGTCTGTTTTCCGGCGAGTGTCGCCTTGAATGCGGCGCGCATCGCCACCTCGGTTTTTCCGTATCCCACATCGCCGCAGATCAACCGGTCCATCGGCTTTTCTATCTCCATGTCGCGGATGACGTCTTCGATCGCGCGCTCCTGATCGGGTGTTTCGTCGTATGGGAAGGCGGCTGCGAACTCCTCGAAATTCGTATCGGAGGAGGGGAAGGGGAATCCCGGATATATCTCGCGTTCGGCGTATATTTTCAAAAGTTCCTTCGCGATTGTTAAAATATCGTGCCGCGCCTGCTTCTGTGCCTTGTCCCAGCGCGTTCCGCCGAGACGGTCCAGAAACGGCGGCGCATCTCCGGGGCCCACATAGCGCTGCAGCAAATTGAGTCTGTAAACCGGGAGATAGAGTTTGTCGCCGCCCAGATATTCGAGGAGCATGAAGTCGCTCTCCGTTCCGGCGATCGTGAGATTTTTCAGGCCGCGGTATCGCCCGATTCCGTGCAGTTCGTGGACGATATAGTCGCCGTCGGCAAGTTCGGAAAACGACGTGAAATGTTCGATGGGCTGACGCGCCGCAGGTCGCCTCACAACCTTCGAGCCGAAGAGCTCCTCGTCGGTTACGATCGAAAGAGATTCGGCCGGCCAGCCGAAGCCCGCGGTCAAGCGGGCCATCCTCAATCTGAACGCGGCGGAGGACATCCCGTGAATCGTTTCAAACGGGGCGTCAAATTCTGCCAGCGCAAGGCCCCGCCACCGGAAGAGATCTTTGAGCCTGTCCGCCTGGATCTTGGTGTGGCAGGTGAGAATCACGTGCTCCCCTTTTGCCTGCCTTTGACTCAACAGATTAATGACGGGGACCAGGGGGTCTTCATCTTTAAGATGGCCTTCCATAGTGGGGCGGATGTCGGTGTTGGCGTAGGTTTCAACTACGAAGGACGCCCCCTCACCCTGACCCTCTCCCACAAGGGGAGAGGGGATCGTGTCGGTTCCCTCCCCCTTGATGGGGGAGGGTGAGGGAGAGGGTGAAATCACAAGTGCATTTAGGAACATCTGCTGAAACTTTGCTGCCTCCGCGTCCCATTTCTCTTTCGTCACGTATAATCTGGAAGGGGGGATGAGCCGTTCAAGACTTGTCGTGTGCTCCGCAAGATCCGAAATTGAATCGAGGTGCGCCTTTGCAGATTGAGAGATGGCGAGCGGGTCGTCATATACGATGAGCGCGTCATGTGGAAGATAATCAAGAAGAGTCGCAGTGGTTCCGTGGAAGAGGGGCATGAACGTTTCCACACCCGCAAACGAGATGCGCTCGCCAACCATCTCGAGGAGCCTTCTCTTTTCGCCAACCGGAAAATCCGTTTCCTCGGCCAGCTTGATGATCGAGTTCAGAGCCAGCCGGCAGCCCTCCTTTGAAAACGGGGCGTCTCTCACGGGAATGATCGAGACTTCCTTTATATCCTCTTGCGAGCGCTGAGAGGCAGGGTCGAATTTTCTCATCGAAAATATCTTGTCCCCTTCAAGTTCAAGCCTGACGGGTGTCTCAAGGGTAGGGCTCCAGAGATCTATGATGCCGCCCCGCACCGCGAACTCGCCAATGTCCTCGACGACTCCGGTGTCGGTGTAGCCCATCTCTGCCGCCCATGAGATGAGATCCTCCCTGTCGATTTGGGTTTCAACCCGAAGCATGCGCTCCGCGTTGGCAACGAAAATTTTGGGCGGAAGAAGACGGTAAGACGCAAAGACCGGCGCGACGATCACTTTAGGGCGGCCATGGGCGAGTTCGAAGAGGAGATTCATCCGGTCCGCCCACAATCTGGGCTCGGGCGAAAGCTGCGAGTATGGAAGCACATCGGGAGAGGGAAACAAAACGGTGTCGGCGAGACGGTCGGGGTTTACAAAAAATTTCAGGTCCTCTTCGAGATCCCTTGCGCGATCCGGATTGGAGGTGAGGATGAGGATCGTGCCGCCCGGATTTATCCCGATAATTTTTGAAATGAAGTAGGCAGACGACGACCCGCAAAGCCCGTTCACATTGACTTGCTTTGTTCCCTCTTCAATCGCCTTGAGTATGCCCGAAAGCGGCGACGACATGGTCGGGTTTTTATCAGGAAGGGCAGGAAAAGCAAGAAACGTTGTGATTTTCAAAATGTGAGGGTATAATTAAAAATTGCAGGGGGAAAAATGACTCAATCGAAACTCGTGCCCGAAACGCAGATCGCACTTGAGCGCGGACTGAGCCAGATAAGCGAACTGGTGAGCGCAAGAGTGCCGATGGAGCAGATCCAGGCGATGGTGCCGCAGATCGCCGAGCAGACGGGCGCGGACAAGTTCCAGCTGATGCAGGTGCTGCCCCATTTCGTTCAGGCGGCGTCGAAGAACGTCGACGCTGCCCAGGTCTACGAGAACTTCAGAATCCCCGGCCGCGAGGAAGTGATCCACGACAGGCGCGAAGAGGGCAAGGGAGGCGCGGAAAGAGCGGAGGGCAGGGAGCATGCGCGCCGCGGCGGCGAGACCGAGATGGAGATAAGAAAAGGAAGGCTCGTGAGATCGCAGGAGAAGAGCTACGAAAATTATCTGGGCGACAGAATGGGAAGGGGCGCGCCGGCGGAAGCGGGCGAAGCGGAAAGCAAGATAGAGCGGCTGCTCTCGGCGTTCGAACAGATGGTAGTGGAGCGTTTCGAAGGGGGAAGGGCAGTGGCGCGCGAGAGCGCGGACGGCAAACCGAGATTTCTGGCAAAGACGGAAGCGCAGTGGAAAGAATTTTTCTCAAAATTCCTGGACCGCATGGTGGCGAAAAAAGTTTCGTTCGACGAGATTCAGGAATTTCTCTTCCGCGGTATAGTGCCCAAGGGCAACAAGGGAATTGTGATCTCGGATATGGTTTTGAGCAACGGGCGCATCGAAAAGTTCGTGCGCTTCAGCGTGATCGCGGATGCGCTGGCGCAGCTCAAGGCTCTGATGCCGGGCGATGTGTTCGGGCGCGAAAGACTGAGCCAGATGACGGGCGAGGAACTGATGTATCTTGCGCTCGCCGTTTCGCGTGGCAAGGAGATGCCGGTTTCACTTTTGCCGACCGCCGGAAAATTCATAAGCGGGTCGACGGAGGAAAGGGCGGCGCAGGAATTAGGAATCCCCATTGGGGGAACGCAGACGGAGATGAGGGCGCAGCAGATGAAAGCGCGCGGGAGGCGGCCGTTCACGGGACTATTCGACGAGAGGGAAGGAGAACCGGAAGATCTTCCATATCAATTCATACCATGGTGGCATTGGGGAAATCTCAAAAAACCAGTCAAATCAAGATGGGCCACAATCGCATTCTACGCGACACTTCTGGCGCTGGCGTTGATAGGGATCGGAGTATTGACCTATCGACTCCTCAGTGGCGGGGTATAACGAATCTTAATCGTAGTCTTAATCATAATCCTAATCGCCTTTCTCAGTTCTCAGATCAAAGTTCCAGATCTAGCTTAAGTTCCAGAACATAGATCATAGATTGCAGATCACCTACGGAGCTTCATTATCATCGCATATGAGATACGAAGCTCCACCTTGATCTCTTCATTGAGCGCGGACGTGATATAACCGTATGCGTGGATGATATCCAATGCAGAAGCCGTCTCCGCGATGGAGGCAAGCGAGATATCAAAAAACCGGTTCCGCTCCTTGATTGAGCGTCTGCTGTTGCCCTCCGATAAATTCAATATTCCACTTCCCAATGCTCTTTTGAGCTGATCTTCCAGAAAATAGTTACCCTTGGGCAGCTTTTCTATGAGCGCTGGCAACTTTCTTGCGACACCTAGCAATACACAATAACATTTCAATTTCTGGTGATTCATTGAACACCTCCTGTTGTTTTTGGCCTCTTGCCTCCCATAAGGGTGAGAGGCAAGAGGCCAAAAACGACAAAGGAGGATTTATGTTCAACCACCAGAAATTGAAATGTTACGAGTATGCGCTAGAGGCGGCAAGAAAGGTGCCAGCGCTAATAAGTAAATGGCCAGCGGGTTACGGATATCTGGAAGATCAGCTCAAGAGGGCAGCGTCGAGTGTGGTATTGAACATCGCGGAGGGCAATTACAGATATTCAACCAAGGAGCGGGCGCGCTTTTTCATCATTGCCCGCGCCTCCGCTGGTGAGGTCTCATCGATTCTCGATATCGCCCATGCTTATCGGCTTATCCGAGATGAGGACTACAATGCGCTTCAGGATCGCCTCCTTCAGGTCGTGAAGATGCTCTATCATCTGAGATAACCCGTAGGGTGCCAGATGGCCCCGCGAAATCGCCCGCGCATCGGCTGTGGAAGTTTCTGCATGTGTCGATCTTGCTTCATCCTTCGGCATCATGCCTCCACTGGTTTGCAGCGCCATCAAATCCCGCCTCACCGAAGTCAGCAAGATGCTCTGGGCTCGGATGCAATAATACAGCGCCTTTGCCATCATTATCCCCATTGAAGCTGCCTCCCTGAAATCTCTGTTGATGCAAAGCCACAACGGGATTAGGATGTTGCCGTAAACAGTGTCGACTTAGATTTGGCGGACTTGTAACCATTAAAAATCCATGTCATATTCGGAACTGACGGATTTGGGTTGAGAAAAAAAGAGGCAACTTTTTTGACCGTCAGTCGATAAAGAAGTTGGGTTTAAAAAAACAGGAGGAATTTTATGGGTGAACTAAGATGCTCTGAAGGAATGGTTCTTATCAGACCGAATGGTGCTTCTCATCCCGATGAGCCGGCTTTTTGTATCGGGAAGACCGAGGTGACACAAGAGCAGGACAACAGTTATTGGGCGACAGTGTTAAGGGCAGGATTTGAGTTGCTTATCAGGTTGATAAACGGACGAACGGAGAGAGAAACCGGTCCCGCGGAGGCTCCGTTGAGGGAGGAGGCTGCAAGACGGATTCAGGGATCGGACGTCTCCAGTGTCGAAGTAAGGCCCGTGGTTGCAGAATCAAAACCTCAGGCGGAAAGAAATATGGCCGGGCCTAGGAAACCGGTGGTGTCTAGAACATGGCAGGAGGCAAGGGACGTTTGTGCCGGATTATATCCCGGTGGGGATCTTCCAACTAACCGTCAGTGGGAGAACGCTTGTGGGAACGGAGAATATTGTACTGCGAGTGGAAATTTGAGTCACTCAGAAGCAATTTATGAGGCCGACGGGCCTGCAGATGTCGGTTTTACCTTACCAAATCCAAATGGTGTCTATGACATGACTGGAAATGTGAGTGAATGGACGAGAGACGAAGATCAAAGTGGTTATATGTTTATTCGCGGCGGGTCGTGGGACTATTACGGCACCCAGATCCTGCTCGCTGATTCCCCCGCTTTTTATCTGCCCGACAGACGGCACTACCATATCGGCTTTCGCTGCGTCGCTCCGGCCCAAGACGCCGAATAAGTAAAATGGACTTTCATTGTTTTGCTCTTGGTCGAGTTTGTTAAAGAAACTCGACCATTTTTTTGAACAGCAAACAGGGTCAGACCTTGACATTTGACAATTTGCGGCCCGCTGAAAACTGATCACTGTTCACTAAATCGGGATTCTTCCCTCTCGACTTCGCTTGAGATCAGAATGATAGACTAATAGAGTCCCCCTCATAAGTGTCGGACACTTATCGCGGGAACCTTGGGAACCTCCCCTGAACCACCCGTCACGGAACAACGCAGTTAAAGTCGTTTGGCGCTAATCATTCTGAGCAGCCTGCTTGTGCCGTTCCACAATCATGTCATGAATTGAAGTTGACTTGGGAACCTCGGGTAGATAAGCATCATTGCGCATGAAAAGACTGTTTTTCCCCGTACTTTTTCTGTTTCTCTCCGCTTGCTCCGGTGGCGGTGGCGCCGATTGTGGGGATTATGCCACAAACTATGAAGTGATTCGTGTCTTGGCCGTTGCCCAGAACACTTGTCCGTTTGAAGCCTCTTCCGATCTGATAATGACGCAAAACGGTTGCAGTGTGGAACTGGACGGGCTGACAAGCCAGGTGCTTTCAGGCACGATGGATAGGTTTGGGCTGATTCAACTCACCATCGACTCCGGCGGCACTCCGTATGAATGCGTATTTCATTCTCCCACCGAAGAATTCGACTACCAGATCTATTGTAATAATCCCAGTTCAAATCCGTGCGATATCTTATTGGATTCTTCTTTATGAGGTGAGAGCAAGTGGAAATACCTCTTAAGAAGACAGTGGCGGCAATGACAGTCTCAACTTTTATTCTTACCACCGCCGCATGCACAACTTGTAAAAAATTGCCCATTCAAACGGCGGCGGACTATCAAGCAATCCAAATCGATCCCGAAAAAGACTATATTATACAATTCACTGATGGGCAGGAATGGAAGATCAAAGGGGATCATCTCATCATTAATAATGATCTCATTGGTATCAGATTCGAAGAGAAGCAGGATTATCAGTATTATCGGCTGACCCAACTGAAAAGTATGTGCGCACGACAGTTTTCAACCGGCCTGACAATCGGGGTCGTCGCCGGCGCTCTCGTGATTGCGGGCGGAATCATAACAGGTGCCATTCTTGGCGGTCTCGCAAGAGCGAACCAAGATTAAGGAAACAACGCTCATGGTCAGACCTTGACATTTGACAATTTGCGGCCCGCTGAAAACTGATCACTGATTACTGTTCACTAAATCGGGATTCTTCACTTCGTTCAGAATGACAGACTGGTGGGCGGGGCGCCGGCGCCAATCAGCCCTAGCGGTAGATTTCCTTGCGGTGGCCGATGTCGATGACGACAACAAGCAGAACAGAATGTTCAATCTGATAAATTATCCTGTAAGAACCGACGCGGTATTTGTAACAGCCCTTCAGATCGGCCTTTAATGAAACCCCTATAGTCGGGTCTTGGGCGAGACGATCGATCGCCTGCGCGATCCGCGTTCCCATTTTAGGCTGCGATTCAATGATTGTGTCAAAGGCTTTTTCGGCCTGTTTGGTAAGCTGCACTCGATACACTTTTTGCTCAGCTCTCTGCATCTATAAGTGATATTTTGCTTTGACTTTCTTCCAGTCAACCGTCCTGCCGGCTTTCGCTTCCTCTAGACCGCGCCGGATCCGCCTCAGATTCTCCTTATCATCTTTTTCGTTTAGCGTCTCAATCAGACTCTCAAAATCGTCGATTGAGAGCAAAACGGCGACAGGGTTTCCATGTTTGGAAATTATGTAGCGGTCCAGTTCGGAATCCACCTTGTCTATGATCTTGGGCAATTTCGGCCTCAATTCTTTCAAGGTAACGTAATTGTACATAAGATCGCCTCCTCACATATAAAGTATACACGATAGTGTATACCATTGCAAACAGGCTTTCTTATCATTTGCCTCCTGACTGAATTTGTTTTAGCAACATCTGTGCCACTATGTGCGAAGTTGAAATGCTTTGAAAGATAGCGCT
>JBGSNL010000069.1:0-81186 GCA_041739675.1 bacterium | reverse complement strand
CGCCATGCGAAGCCGCAAGGCGAGGCAGGCGGGGGCGAGGCCGCCGTAAGCGAGAAAGCACCCCCGCGCCACGCCCCTTCGCGGCATGCCAAAAGCCACCGCGGTTCACATATCGTTCGCAGAACGTTTACTCTTTTTTATCACCCACCAGGAATCCGATCCGGCGGCGTTTTGGTTCGGGCGGGATCATGAGTTTCCTTATCGCATCGAAAAGAGAGCAAATGGCCTTGTCGTGGGTTGCAACCGTTCGTTCGAGTTCATCCATCTTTTTTGCCAGCTCGCGATTTCTGGATATCATTTCCCGCAATCTTATGAATGCACGCACTACATATACGCTCATATCGATTGCCCGCTTCGACCTTAGGATATTCGCCAGCATTACGGCCCCGTGTTCGGTAAAAGCGTAGGGCATGTAACGCCGTCCTCCTCGCCCGTTTGAGGTCACAATTTGTGACCTCAAAGATTCCTCTTCAATTTCCGATAGTTGGAAGATAAAATCCTCTGGAAAACGCTCAATATTGCGCTTTACTGCTTGATTAAGCACCTTTGTAGGAACGCCGTATAGCATCGCCAAATCACTATCCATTATGACCTTTTGGCCTCTGATAAACCTGATGCGACTTCCAATGTCTTCGACTTGAACTAATTTCTCTCCAGTTGTCATTGTGAACTCCTTTTTTTCAATCCTGCCAAGAAGATTTTCCAGACGGTGTCTGCCGAATTGGCCATGCTGCGGGCAACATATTATATTTTTGGATAAGCAAGTTGAATGCCAATGAGGCCGGATTCTAATGTATTGAATTTAAAGAAAAATAATCTGGCGTATTGTTGAAGGACTGCAAGATTTTCATGCATGGTGACCGGAAATGATGCAGGCAATGCTTGCGCTGAAATATTGCGTAGGGCATTATTGGATTATGGCAATCATTGAGTTCACAAGGCCGATCGTTCTTGCAAGTGCTTCGCCTGCGAGGCGGGAGCTTCTAAACGATACAGGGCTCCGGTTCACAACGCAGGTTGTCTCGATTAACGAGGCCGTGAAAAACGGCGAAAAGGTGGCCCCCTATTGCGAAAGGCTCGCGCGCGCAAAAGCTGAAGCTGCCGCGCCCCCCTCCCCTGATGCCGTGATCATAGCGGTTGATACCGCTATCGGCCTTGACGGCCAGGTGATAGGGAAACCCTCTGATGAACACCACGCAAGGGAGATCCTCAAAAAACTTTCGGGAAGGACGCACGACGTTGCCAGCGCAATCGCGGTCCGCGATCTCCTTAAAAGAACAATCGAAACCGAAGTTGTCGTAACCGAAGTGAAGTTCATCCCGCTCACCGATGCGATGATCGCCTGGTATCTCTCGACAGGCGAATGGAAGGAGCGCGCGGGGGCCTACGCCATACAGGGAAAAGGCGCGGCGCTGATCGCGGAGATCAAAGGCTGTTTCACCAATGTCATCGGGATGTCGATACCGGCGCTGCTGAAAATGCTTTCACCCTCACCCTGACCCTCTCCCATCAAGGGAGAGGGGAATGGGAAATGAATTGGCCGGCGGAAAAACCGGAGGCGAAGGCCCAGTGCAGATTGTAGCCGCCCAGCGTTCCTGTGACGTCTAACACCTCGCCAATGAAATAGAGTCCCTTCACCTTTTTTGATTCGAAAGTTTTTGACGATATTTCGTCCGTGCCCACCCCTCCGCCCGTGACCTCTGCCTTATCGTAACCGGCCCTCGATTGAGGTATCACCTCCCAGCGGTGGAGCGCTTCGGATATCTTGTTTATGAGTTTGCCCGACAACTCACTCATCGGTCTGTTTGAAAAATAGGTTTCTATCCACACGGCTGCGAATCTTTTCGGCAGATACCGCGAGAGGACGGAAACAATGAGACGTTTTTCCAATTTATTTTTTTGAAGTATCTCTTTGATATCGACGCCCGGCAGGGTGTCTATTTGAAAGGGCTCGCCGTCTTTCAAGTGAAGGGAAAGAGATAGTATCGCGGGCCCGCTTACGCCGTCATGAGTGAAGAGCATGTCGTCGCAGACCGCAAAACCGCGGCATCTCACCTCTGCTTTGATCGAAATACCTGCAAGTTTTGCAAATATTTTGCGCTCTTCTTTTCCCCATATGAGAGGGGTCAGCGCGGGATACGGCGCCACGACATCATGACCGAATTTTTTTGCGATCTTGTAACCGAGATCCGTTGCGCCCAAATTTTTATATGACAGCCCGCCCGTCGCGACCACAAGTGATGAAGACTCAAACGCGCCCTTATCCGTTTTTATCTTAAAGAGTTCGTCCTTTGAAACGCTCTCCACATTCGCCGAGAATAAAAATTCCACTCCGAAACCTTCGCACTCATCCATAAGCGCCTTGACCAAAAGCTTTGCCGGCCCTTTCAAAAAGAGCTTTCCGCCGGGCTTGCCGACATATTCGATCCCGTTTTTTTTGAGGAAGGATATCATCTCTTCGGGCGTGAATCTTGCCAGCGCCGATTTTGAAAAATGGACGTTCTCCGAGAGATAATGGCCGGAGGTCACATCGAGATTCGTGAAATTGGGGCGCCCCCCTCCCGCGATCAGAAGCTTCTTTCCGGGGGCGGCGTTGTGGTCGATCACCAGAGCCTTGCAGCCTCTTTTGGCCGCCTGAGCCGCGCACATAAGCCCCGCGGGGCCGGCGCCTATAATGATAGCATCGTAATTCACGGCGCGATCCTGACATTTCACGGCAGGCGAGACAAGCAAAGAAAGGGGTTTTAACGCATTGCTTCTTGCCTTTTGGCGCCCGGTTGGGTTAAAAGGCCGCCAATAATGAAACCAATCAAAAAAGTCATCTTCATCGAGCCCAAGGCGCCGGGCTATCACATCTATTCAAAGTGGGGCCTGCCGAGACTGGGCACGCCGATCTTGGGAACCATGCTTCGGGATCGGGGATATGACGTAAAAATATTCGTTGAGGAAATCAAAGGCATCGACTTTGAGCAGATATTCGACGCCGACGCGGTCGGAATCTCCACCATCACATCAACCGCCCCGCGCGCATACGAGATCGCGCGCCAGGTGAAGAAGCTCGGCATCCCCGTCTTCATGGGCGGCCCGCACGTTACCTTCATGGCGGAAGAGGCGCTCAAATATTGCGATTACGTTCTGCGCGGCGAGGCCGAAGAGACGATTTTCGATTTCATGAAAGTTCTTGAGACCGGCAAGGGGATGGAAAACGTGAAGGGCCTCTCATACAGGATGGGCCACCATTTCGTGCACAACGAGATTCCGCCCCACTGCCAGGATCTGGACCAATATCCCGTTCCCGATTTTTCGCTGATCCACGGTTTTGTCGGATCGAAAAAAACCTTCGACATCACGCCCGTGATGACCTCGCGCGGCTGCCCATTCGCCTGCAACTTCTGCGCGGTGACGGAGATGTTCGGGCGCCGCTACCGCTTCCGCTCCACCGACAAGGTGATAGAAGAACTCAAGGCGCGAAAACCGGCGTGGGTTTTCTTCTACGACGACAATTTCACGGCGAACAAAGAGCGCGCGAGAGAATTGCTCCAAAAGATGATAGACCAGAACATCAAGTGCCACTGGAGCGCGCAGGTGAGGACCGATGTCACCAACGACCGCGAGCTTATGGATCTGATGAAGCGCGCGGGCTGCCATCAGGTATATATCGGCCTTGAATCGATAAATCCCAAGACGCTCGAATTTTTCAAGAAGAGCCAGACGGTCGAGGATATTGAACACGCGATCAGGACGTTTCACGAATTCAACATCAAGATACACGGCATGTTCATCTTCGGATCGGAACACGACGACGTCCACACGATCCGCGAGACGGTGAAGTTCGCAAAGAGGATGGAGATTGAATCGGTCCAGTTCATCATGCTTGTGCCGCTGCCGGGAACGCAGGTCTACAAGACGATGGAGGCCGAAGACAGGCTCCTCTCGCGCGACTGGAGCTACTACGACGGCCACCATGTGGTCTTCAAGCCCCGGAAGATGAGTTTTTTGGATCTTCAGCGCGAGACGATCAAGGCGACGATCCGTTTCTATTCGTGGCCGCAAATCCTGACGCGCCTCAACCGCTTCGATCTGTGGACGACGATTATCCGCGCATACGGGCGCAGGTACACGCGCAAGTGGAAACACAATAACCGCGACTTTTTAGATCACTTGAAGCAGCTTTACCGTCAGGCGGGAAGCGGCATTTCGAGCGCAGGCACAAAGCTCGAGCTCAAGGCCAGAAAAACAAGCGACGATCTGAAGGAGATGTTCCAGAGATATAAGATTTCAAGATCGGCTAGGAATAGCAGCGGACAAACCAATCCATGAGCACATTTGACGCCGCGTGAAAAAGTATTGGCGCGGTGATCGAACCGGTTCTCAGACGCAAATATCCGAAAAGAAGAGCGGGGAAAAAGATCGAAAAATGCCACCAGCGGTAGGTGATGATAGTGTGTGCGAACGCGAAAACGAGCGCAGTGATGATAAAGCCCCAGCCGACCTCCACACCCAAAAAGCGGCGCCTTGCCTTGAAAACCCTGTCTATCGTGGACTGGAAATATCCGCGGAAGTAGAACTCTTCAGGAAGAGCGATCAGTAAAAGCTGAAAGAGAGACGTGGTCCAAAAGCCGGGAAACGCGGCGGGGTGAAAACCACGCTTGCCGAATACGATGACCTGCCAGTAATGGGCCAGCACCAAAAAAACCGGGAACACTGCAACAGCCGCTATTAGAAAAACGATGATCGATCTCACAAACGATTTCGCGTCGCGGTCCAGAAAATCTATGCGCCTTTTTCTGATCCAGAGAACGAATACGGGGACGTATAAAAAAAGTATGGCGACAATCGTTGAGATGGAAGCGCCCACCCACTTCACACCCTGAAAGACGAAGAGAATGCGGGACACGACAAGGAGCGCTGCGGTTACGATCGCGAGCTCCCAGATGAGCGGGCGCCCTTCAGATTTTTTAATATCGTTCATCGCGGGCCTTCGATTTTTTTGCTCTTTCTCCGCTGAAGGATATAAATGACGGCGCCTGTGCAAAAAGAGGCGATCATCGCGATCTGGCCCGTTGAAAGCACGCCGCCGAACCAGATGCCGCGGTCCTCGTCGCCGCGCAAAAATTCAAGAAAGAAGCGCGAGACCCCTTCGTACATGAAAAAGACCGCAACGACCTGCCCCACAAATTGCCTGTGCTTGTAGACAAAATAGAGGACCGCTCCCATGACAAGCGCGTTCGCCATGAAATACGGCTGCGTGGCGTGCAGGGCCACGCCGGGATGGTAGTAGCCGGCGGTGGAGCCGGTGTCGTTGAATATGAGATGGATGAAAAAATCCGTGGGCTTTCCGAAACAGCATCCCGCGCATAGGCAGCCGATGCGCACGAAGAAGATCATGGCCGGTATCGCGGTGGTGATTATGTCAAGGTAACGGAATGTGTCCAGCTTTCGTACGCGCAGATAGATTAGCAGCCCCGCGATCGTGAAGACAAAGGCGCCGATCGAAACAAAACCGCCCTGCCAGAAATAAAAAACGCGTATCGGCTTTTCCCAATAGTAGGAGGGATTTTCAATAAGGATATGGAATATTCGCGAACCGATGACGGAGGCTATAATACCTATGATGCCGAAATCGAGCATCACTACGGGATCCGCGCCCTCGCGCTTGGCGAGCTTGTATGCGTAAAACGTGGTGGCAAGCGCGCCCAGCATGATCATCAGAAAAAACGCGGGAACGCCGACGGACCCGATGGAAAAGAGGATCGGCCTCATATCTCCCCCTTCTTCGCCCTGAACGCCGTGATGACAAGCAGAACCATCGCGACGGTTATGGCGCTGTCGGCAACGTTGAAGGCCGGCCAGATGAGAGGAATGTGCAGATTGTGCCCCAAAATCGTCCAATCTATTGCGGCATCTTTTATATGAACAGAAAGAAAATCGGTGACCTCGCCCGATATGATGCGGTCCATGATATTGCCGGCGATGCCGCCGAAGACGAGCGCAATGCCTATGGGAAGCAGACGCTCGCTCTCCTTGATGGAGCGGTAAAAGGCCGCGAGAACGATAACAGCCACCGCAGCGACAACGTAGAAAAAAACCTGCCTGTAGCCGTCGGCGAGAGAAGAGAGCATGCCGAAGGCGGCACCGGGATTTTTGAGATAGACGAGATCGAAATAGCCGGAAATCACGGGAACGCTATCCCCGAACGGGATGTATTTAACCACGAGCCATTTCGTGAGCTGATCTGCGATGAAAACAAGCGGCGTGATTATGATGAGTGCTTTGTATTTGAAGCTCATAGGGATTCGCTATACGACTGATGCGCACCTTGCGCAAACCTCGGGGTGATTGGGGTCAGAGTTCACAGTAGTTGTTGTCTTCCAGCAGCGCGAACATTTTTCGCCGTCCGCGGTGAAAACAGCCACCTTCAGGCCGGGAACTTCTTCGCTTGCGAAAACGTGATCGCCGGAGACTTTTCCGAACTCCGCCGCGGATACTATGAAAAGATCGGGGAGCGAATCGCCGAAACTTTTCAGGAACGCGGAAAGATCGTCAGGCGCTTCGATAACAATCTTTGCCGCAAGCGAGTTGCCGATCACCTTTGCGGCGCGCGCGATCTCAAGGGCCTTCGTCACCGATTCGCGCACCTGCATCAGGCGCGTCCAGCGTTCGCCCAACTTTTCGTCCACGTATTTTTTATCCACTTCCGGCAGCCGTGCGGTGAAGACCTGTTCCGATTTTCCCTTGAATGCAGGAAGATGATCCCACAACTCATCCGCGGTGAAGGAAAGTATCGGCGCCATCACCCTTACGAGAGCATCGCCTATGCGCCAGAGAACTGTCTGCGCCGAGCGCCTTAGAGGTCCGTCCTTTTTTTCGCAGTAGAGGCGGTCCTTCATTATATCGAAGATGAATGCGGAGAGCTCCACAGTGCAGAGCCTCGTGAGGGCCTGCGATATCACGTAGAATTCAAAGTCGTCGTAGCTCTTTCGGACCTTGCCCACAAAGAGCTGGAGGGCGTGCATCGCGAAGCGGTCCATCTCAGTGAGATCGGCATCTTTGACCGCATCGCGGTCGGGATCGAAATCGTATAGATTGGCGACGATGTAGCGGCAAGTATTTCTCACCTTACGGTAGGCCTCGATGAGACGCGTCATGATCTCGTCTGAAAACCTGATGTCGTCGCGGTAGTCTTCGGAGGAGACCCAGAGTCTTAAAATTTCCGCGCCGTGCTTGTTGATCAGAGTATCGGGCGGAACATAGTTCTTTGCGGATTTCGAATATTTTTTACCCTCGCCGTCCACGACAAAGCCGTGAGTGAGCACGCGCTTATATGGCGAACGGCCGCGTGTTCCGATGGAGGTGAGAAGCGAGGTGTGGAACCAGCCACGGTGCTGATCGCTCCCCTCCAGATAAAGATCGGCGGGCTCTTTTATCCCCTCTTCCGCTTCAAGGACCGCGGCGTATGAGACGCCCGAATCGAACCAGACGTCCAAAATATCTTTTTCCTTGCCGAAAGTTTTTTCCTCGCCGCACGAAGGGCACTTGAATCCGGAGGGTTTGAAATCCTCCACCGGTCTTGCGAACCACGCGTCGGAACCTTCCGCTTCGAATATCTTCGCCGCCTTGTCGACCAGCTCCTTGGTGGTGTGCGATGTGTTGCACGACGCGCACACGAGCGCGACTATGGGAACTCCCCACAGACGCTGCCTTGATATGCACCAATCCGGCCTTGCCTCAAGCATGCCGCCGATGCGGTTCTTGCCCCACGGCGGAATCCACTGCACCTTCTCCACGGCGGCTAACGCCTTTTTGCGGAGATCGTTTTTCTCCATCGAGATGAACCACTGCTCCGTGGAGCGGAAGATGATGGGCTTTTTGCAGCGCCAGCAGTGCGGATATTGATGCGTGACCTTCTCGCTTTTTATCAGCGCGCCTACGTCCTGCAATTTGACGATGACCTTTTCGTTGGCCTCTTCGACAAAAACTCCGGTGAGATAATCGAGCCCCGCCTCTTTTGTGAACTTTCCCGCGTCGTCTACCGGCGCCAGAATATCGAGGCCGTATCTTAAGCCCGCCTGGTAATCCTCCTGGCCGTGGCCGGGCGCGGTGTGAACGGCTCCCGTTCCCGCCTCAAGAGTGACGTGCTCGCCCAGTATTATGAGAGACGTTCTGTCGATCAGCGGATGGCGGCAGTGTTTGTGCTCGAGATCGGCGGGTTTCGGTTTGCCCACGACTTTGTAATAAGTTTTTCCCACCGACGTCATCACGGCATCCATCAAGCCTTCCGCCATGATCCAAACCTCGCCGTCAACACTCACGGCAACGTATGGAAGATCGGGATGGAGCGCGATGGCGAGATTGGCGGGGATCGTCCACGGAGTTGTCGTCCAGATGACGACGTATATTTTTTCGTCTTTCAGACCCCACTCTTTTTTGAACTGCGCCTCGTCTTCAAGGCGGAACTTCACGTAGATGGAGGGCGCAACGTGATCGCCGTACTCCACCTCCGCCTCTGCGAGCGCAGTGCGGCAAGAGGGGCACCAGAGAATCGGTTTTTTCTCCTTGAACACTCCGCCGGTGGCGACGAATTTTCCGAACTCGCGCTCGATTGTGGCCTCGTAATCGAACGACATCGTCTTGTAGGGTTTTTCCCAGCGGCCCAGACAACCCAGGCGCATGAACTCTGAGCGCTGGATGTCGATGAAATGACCCGCGTGCTCCCTGCACGCCTGCCTCTTCTCGATCGGCTTCAGCGCGTTCTTTTTCCCGCCGAGTTTTTTGTCGACTTCGATCTCGATCGGCAGGCCGTGGCAATCCCAGCCGGGAACGAACTCGCAGCGCTCGCCCGACATGTTTTTGTATTTGACGACGATGTCTTTGAGAATCTTATTTAAAATTGTGCCGAGGTGGAGATGGCCGTTCGCGTATGGCGGGCCGTCGTGCAGAATGAAGGCGCGCCCCTTGCTGTTCGCATCGATCATCTTTTCATAGAGGCGCGCGTCCTGCCATTTTTTCAGCTGGTCGGGCTCGCGTCGGGCGAGATCGGCCTTCATAGGGAACTGCGTCTGCGGAAGATTTAGTGTGTCTTTGTAATCCATTGGCGGGACGTCTACTCCTCGAGTCCGATGTTTGAGAGCTCCGGTTCCGAAGTGCGCAGATAATTGCCTACTTCGCTCAATACTTTCCGCTCCTCGATGCCGGTCGATTTAAGATTTGCCACTACGCTTTTCGCTTTGGCTCCGACATCGATGCGGACCTTGCCGGCATCCGGCACGATATGAACTTCAAGCTGATAGTACGCGCCGTTCACGCCCATCTGGCGTCGGTCAAAGACCATGACGGCGTGCGAATCGGATTTCGTCGGAACCCATGTCGACGTTATCAGGCCTTCCGGCTGGCTGTCGCTCGCGATAGAATAGCCGCTTATCTTCAAGGCGTAGCGAACCGCGGCGAACGCCTGCGTCGTGTCGGTTGCGAACGACTTGGACACAAAACCGATGTCTTCGGCGACGGAGGCATTTATCATCGGCTTGCTGCAGCCGACGAGGGTGAGACACAAAATCAAAAACAGGAATTTTATCTTCATTTATTTCCGCCCTTTGCGTTTTTACGCTTGAGCATCACAACGTATATGGCCGCGCCCGCCAGAAACATCAAAAGGCTTATGAATGTGGAGGTTGAAAGCCACGGCTCGATCAGGAAACCGCGCTCCGTATCCCCCCTGAAATATTCAACGGCCGCGCGGAGGATCGCATACAAAATAAGGTAGGTCGCTATGAGCTGGCCGTCGAAGCTCTTCTTTTTGCGCATGAAAAACAGAATGAAAAAGACGACGAGCTCGCCCGCCGCCTCCATCAGCTGCGTGGGATAAAGCGGAAGACCGGTTGGCGCAAAGGAACTTGGGTTGGCCGGAAACGTGGTTGCGTACCACGCCGGATGGCCGACAAGCCGCCCAAAGCAGCAGCCCGCCATGAAGCAGCCCAGTCTTCCGAAGACGTGCCCCAAAGCTATAGCGGGTGCGAATATATCGCAGTAGATCCACAACGGAAGTTTGTGGCGCCTCATGTACCAGACGCTCACGAGGAGTGCCCCGATCAGCCCGCCGTAGAAGACAAGCCCTCCCTCCCATATCCTGAAGATGATGAGCGGATTTGAGAGAAAACGCTCGCGCTCGCTTACCGCGATGTGCAGGATCCTGGAACCCACGATTGCCGCGACGATGACATAAAAGGCCAGATCCATCGCCCGTGCCGGGCTTTGCCCCACCCTTTTGCTCTCATGGCTGATCCAGAACATGCCGACCAGGAAGGCCAAGGCCACCATGAAACCGTATGTGTAGATTGTGATTGTGGATCCCCCGAAGAACGGGATCCTTAGCAAAACCGGATACATATTGGATTTTTATAGAGAATAGACCGCCAAAAGTAAAGACCCGATTTTCCCTAGTTGCCTTAGTACTGCCTCATGAGGACGCCGAAGTTCGCGCCGCCGGAGCCGCCGCCCACCGTGATGTGCCCGGGAACGGACTGAATGTCGTAGAACGTCGCGCCAGATGCGGCAACCGTCGCGCTGGCAGATCCGTGGTACGTGCTCTTCGCCACACCGGTCAGCACCGTGCCCCGGCCGTCATCTGCTTCGCAGCTCAAACAAACTCCCTCCCAGTGCCCCGTTGCGCTGTCTTTCACGCGATCGCGATAAATGAAGCGGCTGTCGGCCGTGATTCCTTCATCGGTCATTGCAAGGGCCACGGTCCAGCGCGCCAGAAACTCGTGGAACATCGAGAAACCGCTTCCGCCTGCGAACGACGCCTCGACGTTTTCCACGCCGGTAAGCCCGCTCTGTTCCAGATTCCTGACGAACGTGTCGCCAGATGCGGCCTGCTCATAGAGGTAGCGCAGGAAGAGATAGGATGCGCCGCGCTCGTAGAGATTCGGCTGTCTGAGCGTCACCACGCCCGCGTTGGACGGATTGGAAAGGTAGAGCGCGTATCTTGAGGGATTCTCCTGGCCGTATCCCATGATATCCTCAGCCAAGTGAGACATTCCCTCGTTCAACCAGTTCGTCTCAGGCGGAGTTCCGTCGACGAAGACGTGCTGGTTGTAGTTGATCGCGTGCTGCAGCTCGTGCGGAAGAACCGCCGGGAGCAGACTGTTAAGTGCAAAGTCCCTGGTAACCGTCGTCCCGAAGGTTCCCGCCGGGTCCGGAACCATCGTGTAGATGATCTCGCGATGGTTGCTGGCAGGATTCGAGCTCGACACGTCGTAGAGATCGCCCGCCCAGAAGAAGCCGGTGATGATTCCGCCTGCGTAGCCGCCCAGCATATTGATCTGCTTGGTCATGAGTATCGCAACCTTGCCGTCGCCGTCGACGTCGGAGGTCTCGCCAAGAAGCTGCTGCTCGCGGCTCGCGACGTCGTCGAACTCGCTGCAAAGACTTTGAATGTCTGAGTCGCTCAAAACGTTGGAGTTGATGCGCGGATCGGTGTCGACGTAGAAAATCACCGATGAGCCGATGCAGCGGACGCTGGCATCAATCATCGTGAAGGTACTGGTCGAGGAGAGGTTTGAAAGCACGCGGAAGGTTTCGACCTGTCCCATGCTCACGGCCTTCGCTGCCGACATCGACTTCACGGCGCTCACCGCAGCTTCCGGCACGGGCTCTGTCACGGCAAGATCCTGCTCGGCGGCGCGCAGCCATGCCGACATGATCTCTTCCGCGGAATACTCTTCATCGACCGCCGCTTCCGCGCTCAGGGCTTTTTCAACCGGCGCAGCGAGATCCGAAGAGAGGCTCATCGAAACAGCGGAACCGCCCTCATTTGCCGATCCCACTACGAGAACGAATTTTGCCGATGAATCGACGCCTGAGAAATCTATCGTGGCGCTGGATGAGCCGCCGAAGTTGACATACATGATGTCGCCGACGCCGAGTTCGGAAGGTGAGGAGTATTCATTGGTGAATTCAACGCCGCCGCCGCTGGAACCATCGAAGGGGTTCGTGGAAGAGCTGCCACCGCATGCGCCGATCAGAGCTAACGAGAGAATCATCACTGCCAAGCTGCTGTATTTTCTGATTTTCTCCATGGCACCCTCCCTTCCCTCCGTTCCTCACCCGGATAAGGAGCAATTGGCGTGCCATGAGCCTGAAGTGCACAAATTCCTAATTAGTCTTATGTTTCAAGATGTTGTGTCGTACGACCTTTTCATTGAAAACATGATAAAGGGTTTGAATCTACCCATGTGTCTCTAAATGGAGGCGATCAATTCGATAAAGAAGACCTAACTAGCTTGATTAAAAGAGGATTATTGAACGCAGTCAATTTCCCTTCTTTGGGATATAAAAATACCCTCTTAAATAAGGGCGGTTGACGGCCCCGAATAAAAAGGGCTATGAGCTGTGGGATGCAAAAAGTGCGCTACAACGCGATTAACGAGGTTCTGAAAAAGCGGTTCGGCTGCAAGGTCTTCAAGGTGAGCCTTGAGAGTGGGCTTTCCTGCCCCAATCGCGACGGGACCGTAGGCAGAAACGGCTGTGCATTCTGCAGCGAGGCCTCCTATCTGACCGCCGTCGACGCAGGAAAAACCGTTCTACCTGAAAAATCGATAATGGAGGCGCTCGCGGAAGGAATCGAATATGTGCGCCGCCGCCACGGCGCTGCAAAATTCATCTCATATTTCCAGAGCGGCACGAACACGTACGGCCCCGCGGAAAAATTGAGACCGATTTTTGAGGCATCGATAGACCATCCAGATGTCGTGGGGCTGGCAATCGGAACGCGCCCTGACTGCATCGCAATGGAGCATGCAAACCTTCTTGAGGAGCTGTCAAAAAAGACAATGCTGTGGGTTGAACTCGGTCTTCAGTCCGCTAAGAACGCTATACTCAAGCTCATTAATCGGGGACATACGGTGGAGGATTTTTCGAAAGCGGCGGGAATATTGAGGACAAAAAATATTTCAGTGGTCGCGCATGTCATTCTGGGGCTGCCCGGCGAATCCCTTGATGACATGCTCAAGACTGCGGAATTTTTGAACAATGAAGGAGTGGATGGGGTGAAGATTCACAACCTTCACGTATTGAAGGGAACGAAGCTCGAGAAACTATATAATGATGGAAAAGTTGAAGTGCCCGATCTTGAAACCTACGCCGGCTGGGTTGCATCCTTCCTGGAGCGCCTGAAGCCCTCGATCGTCGTTCACCGCGTCAACGGCCACGCGCCAAGAAATATCACCGTAGCGCCGGAGTGGTCGGTCAACAAGCTCGCCATTTTCAATGCAGTGGAGAGGGAACTGGACAGGCGAAACAGCCGCCAGGGTCACTGCCTCGCCAGCACCTCAAACGTCGTATCCAGAGAATTGATGTAAATAATCACCTGCTCGAAATCTTCCACAGGCACCTTGTCGGGAACAAAAAGATCGATAACTTGTCTTGCCCCTATCGGCAGAAGGAGCGGGTAGGTGATGAGAGTTCTCGCCTTATCGGGCAGATTGTTCCATGCAGCCGCATCTTCAGTTCTCAAGTCTCCGATGACGCGGTATTTTTTATCGCCGTTCTTCGTCTTTATCCACCACTGATCCCTTTGAGGGCTCATCTCTATGATGTTGAAAGAGTTGTTCATGATCGCGACGTTGAGCATCTTGTAGCCGGGAACGAAGTTGTCGAGCCCGGGATCGTAGCCCGCATCGATGATAATGCCGAATCTGGGAATGACCGTCCCGCCCATGGATTTTACGATCTGCTTTTTGCGGGCCAGCGCGGTTCCGCCGGCCACCAGGGCAAGGCACACAATCAAAGAAACGAGCGCCGCTTTTTTCATATATCACCTCACCTGAAATTCATTTCCAGCGGCACCATTTCACGTATGAAATGGCACGCCGCAAAGCACTGGTCCTTATACTGCTCGAACGGCGGTTCTTTGTCACGACAGATATTTTGCGCATACTTGCAGCGCGGATGAAAGGGACACCCTGATGGAAGCTCAAGCGAAGAGGGCACGTCCCCTTTCAAAATGATTCTCTCCTTCTTCGCCCTTGGATCGGGGATGGGAATCGCAGAGATGAGCGCCTCCGTGTAGGGGTGATGGGCCGCCCCGATCTGCGCCACGGGGAAAAGCTCCATCAATTTTCCAAGATACATCACGGCGATCCTGTCGCTTATGTGCAAGACGACCGTCAGGTCGTGGGAGATGAAAAGATACGTGAGGCCCATCTTCTCCTGAAGATCGGAGAGGATGTTGATTATCTCTCCGCGAATTGAAACGTCGAGCGCGCTCACCGGCTCGTCGGCGATGATAAGCTTGGGTTTCAATGCAAGCGCGCGGGCGATGCCTATGCGCTGTCTTTGCCCGCCTGAAAACTCGTGCGGGTATTTGGATGCCGCAGCTGACGGCAGCCCCACCTGCCTCAAAAGCTCCGCGACCCGGGTTATGCGCTCCGCTTTTCCGCCGACACGATGAACGAGAAGCGGCTCTTCTATTATCTCGCCAACGGTCATGCGCGGATTGAGCGAGGCGAAAGGATCCTGAAAGATCACCTGCATCTCGCGGCGAAGCGGCCGAAGATCGGCCTGGCTCATCTTCGTTATGTCACGGCCTTCGAATATTATTTTGCCGCTGTCTGTTTCCATGAGGCGCAAGACGAGAAGGCCGAGCGTCGATTTCCCGCAGCCGCTCTCGCCCACCAGCCCCAGCGTTTCTCCTTCGTTTATTTTGAGCGAGACGCCGTTCACAGCGTGGACGTCGCCCGCGTGCTTGCCGAACCACCCGCTGTCCACGGGAAAGCTCTTCGCGACGTCTTGTATTTCGACCAGTGTTTTCATATCAGCCCGGAAAATAGCATCTCACTTTGTGTCCGGAGCCCACCTCCACCAGCTCCGGCTCGTCGATCCGGCAGCGCGGCTCCACCTTGGGGCAGCGGTCCTGGAACGTGCATCCGCGCGGCAGGCCGGCAAGGTTCGGAACGGTTCCGGAAATAGTCTTGAGCTTCGTTTTCTTGTCCAACCTTTTCAGCGGGGGGATGGAGCTCAAGAGCCCCCGTGTGTATGGATGGAGTGGATTTGCAAAAATCTCCGTGGTAGGCGCCTCCTCCACGAATCTTCCCGCGTACATGACGATCACGCGCTTCGTCACCTCGGCGATCACGCCGAAATCGTGAGTCACCAGTATCACGGCCATGCCGAGGCGCCCCTGAAGCTCCTCGATCAGATTCAGTATCTGTGCCTGTATTGTTACGTCCAGCGCGGTGGTAGGCTCGTCGGCGATGAGAACGTCCGGGCGGCACGAGAGCGCCATTGCTATCATCGCGCGCTGACGCTGGCCTCCGGAGAGCTGGTGGGGATAATCGTCCACGCGTTTTTCAGGCGCGGGGATGCCGACGAGTTTGAGCATCTCAACCGTTTTTTGCCTGACCTCTTTTTTCGTGCCCCCGATGTGAAGCTCGATCGCCTCGCCTATCTGGTTGCCGATAGTATAAACAGGGTTGAGTGCGGTCATCGGCTCCTGAAAAATCATCGCGAGCCTTTTTCCGCGTATGTCCCTCATCTGCCTGTCGGTAAGCATCAGAAGATCGACCGGGCCGCCGGTCTGGGTGAGCTGATAAAGGATGCGCCCTCCGACTATCCTTCCCGGCGGATCGGGCACGAGGCGAAGAAGCGAGAGCGCCATCATCGTCTTGCCGCAGCCGCTTTCCCCCACAACGCCCAGCGTCTCGCCGCGGCCCAGAGTAAAAGAAACACCGTCCACCGCCTTGACCGTTCCGGCCTCGGTGAAAAAGTGCGTCTTCAAATTTTCCACGTTTAAAAGTGTCATGCCAATGGTTGTCATCCTGAGCCGCAGGCGAAGGATCCCATGGGATTCTTCGCTTCGCTCAGAATGACGACTAGGTTTTCAAATTCGGATCTATCGCGTCCCTCAAACCTTCGCCCACCAGATTGTAAGCGGTCACGGTTAAAAAAATCGCAAAGCCGGGGGCTAAAGTCAACCACCATGCCACGTCCATGAAATCCTGCGCGGTCGAAAGAAGGCTGCCCCAGCTTGCCGTCGATGGCGGAACGCCAAAACCGAGAAACGAAAGCGAGGCCTCGACAAGTATCGCGGATGCGACGCCGAACGTCGCAACCACGAGAACAGGAGAGAGCGCGTTGGGAAGAAGGTGCCGGAAAATGATCCGGCGGTCCCTGGCGCCAGCTACGCGCGCCGCGACAACAAACTCGCGCGCGCGGAACTTGAGGCACTCCCCCCTCACTAGGCGCGCAACGCCCGTCCAGCTCGTAAGGCCGATCACTATCATTATATTGTAGATCGACGGGCCGACGAACGCGAGCACGGCAAGTATCAAAAAGAATGTGGGAAAGCACATCATCACTTCGATCAGGCGCGAGATTATGATATCTGCCGCCCCGCCGTAATATCCCGCAAGCACGCCAAGCAAAATTCCTATCAGCACCGAGATTCCCACCGCGACAAATCCCACGGATATCGAAACGCGGCTGCCCCAGACGAGCTGCGCCAGAATGTCGCGCCCTTCCCCGTCGGTGCCAAGGGGATGCGCAAGCGAGGGTTTTTCAAGTATGCGCGAAAGATCGTAGCTGTTGGGCGAAAATGGTATCGGCGCGCGGAGCATGACAAGGCCGTTCGTCTTCGTCTTTGAAAGCACCCTGAAATCCACCTCGCGCAGATCGGCCGACAAATGCGCGGCCGGCGCGTACCATTTTCCGTTATAGCGCATCAACAAGGGCCGCTCGTTGGCGATGAAGGGCGCAAAAATCGCGACGACAAAGATGAGGCTCACGACTGCAAGAGAGACAAGTGCCAACTTGCTCTTCTTGAACTGGCGCCAGACGATCGATCCGTATGATTCCATATGCTTCATGAGGCGCGCCTCTTGAAGGTGATTCTGGGATCTATGACAACGTACAAGAGATCGCTCAAGAGCACGCTCACGAGAGTTAGAAGCGCGCTGATGAAAGCGATCGCCATGATGACAGGATAGTCGCGCGAAAGAACCGATTCAAAACCGAGACGCCCCATTCCGGGTATCGCAAATATCTGCTCGATGATCACGCTGCCGGCGAGAAGCGAAGGAAGAAGCGTTCCCATGAGCGTGACAAGCGGGATGAGCGCGTTTCTCATCGCGTGCTTCCAGACAACACTCCTCTCCGAAAGACCCTTCGCCCGCGCAGTTCTGATATAGTCCTGCCGGATCACCTCAAGCATAGACGCGCGCGAAAAGCGCGAAAGGAAAGCGAGCGAGGCATATGTGAGACATATCACCGGCAGGACGATGTGCCATAAGACGTTTCCCGCCCACCCGATCCATGAAAGCTCTGAGGCGTTGTCCGACGTGAAACCCACAATCGGGAAGAGGTTGAGATAATCCCCGCCGCCCAGAAGGACGATGAGCATCATCGCCACCCAGAAGCTTGGCAGCGAATACAAGACGAAGAGCACGAGGGCGGAGAGTTTGTCGCGCAGGCCGCGGGGTTTGAGCGCGGAGTAGGCCCCGATGGGAATTGAAATCACATAGACGATAAGTATCGTGATGATGTTGAGGGTGAGCGTGATGGGCAGCGCGTCGCCGATTTTTTTCAGGACCGGCCTGTGATCGCGGTATGAATTTCCGAAATCGAACTCTGCCAGCCTTTTCACCCAGCGCCCGTATTGCACATAGACAGGCTGATCGAGGCCGTAGAGTTTCCGCGTTTCAGCGACCACCTCCGCCGCCATTTGATCGCTCTTGAGCGCGTCGGTACCGGACTGCGCCTTGAGCGACGCCGGGTCGCCCGGCGCCAGCTGAATCACGAGAAAAGTTATCACCGTGATCCCGAAAAGTGTCGGGATCATGAGAAGAAGTCTTTTTATTAGATAGCTCGCCACCTACCACTCCTTGAGTTCGGGGCCGGGTGTCACGCCCCATTCCAGAATATCGAGCCCCGCGCGATACGCCTTCACGTTCGTGAATCTCTTCGCGACGGCGACAAGAGACGGATTCGTGAAGAGAAACGTGTAGGGCTCCTCTTCGTGAATCAAGGCGTGGAGTTTTTTATATATCTCGATGCGCTTTGACTTATCAAACTCTATCCTGCCAGCCTCTATCAACTTGTCGGCCTCTGCATTTTCAAACCCCACGAAGTTCGACCCCTTTTCAGCCTGCGAGGAATGCCAGAGCTGATACGGATCTTCGTCGAAGGTTGTCGCCCACGCAAGCGAGACCGCATCGAAATCCCGGTCGTGGATGAATTTCAAAAGCGCGGTCCATTCGAGGGCCTGCGCCTTCATCTCAATTCCTGCGCGCATGAAATCCTCGCGCATGATGATCCCCATACTCTGGCTGAAACGGCTGCCGGATGGATAAAGGAAAGTGAAACTGAAAGGAACGCCGTCCTTGTCGCGAATGCCGTCACCGTCGTGATCTATCCAGCCAGCCTCGTCCAGAAGCTGGCGCGCCCCCGCCGGATCGTACGCGTACGGCTCCACTTTTTCATTATATGCGTCACCGTAGCGGTAAAAATTCCCGCTCACGATTTCGCCCTGCCCGAAGAGAAGATCTTTGAGAATAGTTTTTCTGTCCAGCATCATCGTCATCGCGATACGCACGCGCCTGTCCGCAAAATACGGTTTTCTCGAATTCCATCCGATATAGGAATAATTTGGGAGCCAGTAGCGGTATTTGTCAAAACGTTTCGTGAATGACGGAGTCTGGGTCTGCTTCTCCCACTGGATCGAACGGAGGCCGGCGAAATCGAGCGCGCCCTTTTTCAAAAGCTCCAGCGCGACATTCGAGCTTGGGATAATCTTGAAAACGACGCCGGATATCTTTGGCTCCTCTTTCCAGTAACCGGAATTTCTCTCGAGCGTTATCAGCGTGCCTGTCTGCCACGATTTGAAACGGTATGGGCCGGTACCCACGGGATTTCTTCCCGCCGGATGGGTGTTGAAATCCTCGCCGTTCTCGAAAATATGTTTCGGGATGATGGGCATGCCGCCTATGATCTCAAGCGCCTTGAAATACGGGCGGCGATATTTGAACTGAATCGTCTTATCATCTATTTTTTTTACTCCAACGACGTCCGCAAAATATGAACGCTTCTGCGCGGCATCGATCTTCGGATCTCTTATCCTCTCGAACGAATAGACGACATCGTCGACGGTGAAGGGAGAGCCGTCCTGCCACTTCACATTCTCGCGGATGGTGAACGTGTAGGTGAGATGATCGTCGGCGACTTGCCAATCGGAGGCAAGAAGCGGTTTCAACTCAAGAGTTTGATTGTCGCGATCGAGCAGACTTTCGTAGACGAATTTTTCCACCGAGGAGGCGGCAGAGTCGGTTGAAAGAATCGGATTCAGGGTTGAAGGATCAGACTCGAGGTGGACAACAAGGGCATCGCGAGCGCGAGGGACACGAAAACCGCAGGCAGCGGAGCTGAAAATCGCCCCAAAGACCGCGAAAAACAAAAGGATTACGCGAATTTTACCCGTCTTTGCAAAATCCACAGTCCCCCAAAAACTCATTATTTTAAGGGACTTATAACATCATGGGGGCCGCCGCGCAACAGATTCCCCTTCATTATATAGGTGCTATTTCTGCTTGCCAGCGTCGTATAAAAACTACTATAAGCGGCTCACTTGAAAGGGGGATTAAAAGGACCTGTCGGGGGAGCGACGGGAGTTGCAGCAAAGTCGGACAGGGTGACCGGTTTTCATGCAGTGACGACAAGTCGTGCCATTGATTTTTAAAGATTTTTTGATGGCACACCTCGTGCTTACAGCAACTGATATGATCACTGTCCGCTCCAAAAGAATTATTTCTTGGGCCGCCGTGTTCACGGCCCTTTCGTGGAACCTAATACCTTCCATTGCCAGCGCTCAGGATCTTGAAAATTCCTACAACACATCGATTGTCATTTGGCCAAAACAGGACGGCACATCCGATGATTCTTCAAGCGACACTGCTGCGGCGCTGAGGCGGGCACTGCCGTTTGTCACTCCCGTTCACATCGTGTCGCCTGAAATTGCCGAGCAGGTCATCGCCTATCATCAAAGAGAGACAGCATCGGGCGGAAAAGATTCCGCATTGGATAATCTTTCGCGCGCCAAAGAACATTATTTCCAATTTCAATACGATGAAGCGTCGGTGGAGGTTGCCCGTGCCATTGAAATGCTTCAAGGCATCGCCCTCCACGATGCGCTTCTCACACAGGGGCTCATCGCAAAGGCGACGGGAAATCTGAATCTCGCGAGGCAATCGTTCGAGCGCGCGGTCCGTCTCAATCCATTTTATCTTATAGACCGCAGGGCATTTCCTCCAAGTATTGTCGATTTGTTTGAAGAGTCCAGAGGCGGGCTCATGCGCGGTGAAAAAGGTTCGCTCCATGTCGAGACCGATCCCGCGGCCGCCGAAGTTTACATAAACGGAATCGTTCAGGGTGTCACTCCGCTTAATCTGCCGCAGGTGCCTGCGGGTTCTTACTCAGTTCTCATTAAAACCAACAAGTATCAACCTGTTGAAAAGAACGTGGATATAGGAGCCGGCAAAAAGATCGTCATCAAGGAAAATCTGCGCTGGATCAATGGAGGCGGAGCAGTTGGAAAAAAACAGGCGCTAATTGAAAGCGCCAGGGCCGAAATAGATGAGGGATTGAGAATCGCTGATCTCCTGAAAGTTGACAAAGCGGTCGTTGTGAACTGCGATGAAAAAAGTGATGGCAGTGGAATTTTGAAGACAAGAATGTTCGACCGCCAGTATCGCTCCGCCCACAGGCAGATCATTGTAGAATACGGTAACGCGATTGAAAAACCGCAAGCGATTGCCGATATGACGGAGGCGCTTGCCTCCATGGCAAAGCTGAATCTTATGGGAAATCCCGTGAAATATCTGGACCCGGATGGCCTTGGCGACCCAGTGCTTTTGACCAGCCGTAAAAAGGAGTTCTATAAAAAGCCGATTTTCTGGGGTGCGGTTGGAACGGCCGCGGCAGGAGCGGTTGTCGGAGGCATCCTGGCCGCGATGTCCGGAGGTTCGTCGCCTGACAGGGGAAGTGTCGCGGTGCAGTTTAAAAATAAATGAGGTCTAAGATGAAACACTTAACCTTGATATTTGTTCTTGTCTTGCTGGTCTCATGCGGTGGCGGCACAAATTCTGGCAGTCGATCAGCATGCGACGGCGCGTGCGGAGTTTTGAAAGTCGCGGTGACAGGTTCCAAAAGTTTTAATCCAAGCATCGAACACGGCCGTATAATTTCTTATCGCGTTACTATTTCGGGAGCTGGAATCGAAACACCGATCGTTGCCGAATTCGACGGCACAGCAACCGGCGGCGTTATCGAAAACATCCCCGTCGGAGCCGACAGACAAATCGTCGTCGAGGCCGTCAACGCGAACAACGCGATCATAAGACAGGGTGAACAAGGTGGCGTGATAATCGAAGGCGGAAATACCGCAGAGGTAGATGTCGCAATGCAGGCGGTTCCCATCTTCACCAATCTCGCCGACGGCAACACGCTGGATAATACGCGCCTCGTGTTTCAGATATTCTCAGATCCCGCAAACCCCGTTGCCGTTGAAGATGTGACGGGGACGTCGTCCGCAATCCTTGCCGACGCATCCAGCACGGCCACTCAAATTAACCTCGATGTCGCAACGGGGCTGGGAAAAATGGCGCCGTCGCTTCAACCAACCGGGCAGCGCAAATACAAGGTCTATGATGTTGTGAGCGGGAGGTTTTCCGAGGTCACTTTGAATTTGAACGACGGAACAAAACGTCGCGGCGCGCCTCTTTTCGCCACCGGCGACGCATCAAAACCTGATTCAAAGAGGAGGGTATCATGCGGAACACACTGATCGCACTTCTTGCGATGACATTGATTTCGTGCGGCGGGGGCGGCGGCGGGGAAACTCTCAGCGTCACTTTAACCCCCACCCTTCCATCTTCGATCTCCTCGCTCGGGACTGGTCTGAAAGCAATGGGCGTCATCTATTCTTCTTCCGATGCCGATGCCGCGGTCATCGCCGGGCCGGCTGAAGGGGTCTTCAGCGGCGGAAGCTACACGTTCAGCCTGCCTGCAGGCGGCTCCCTTCCACCAACGGGCGCCTTCTTCGAAGCGGATTTCTATTTCAACGACATACCTGTAGCGTTTGTCGTGAGGCAGATCAATTCCACCGGCGAAACAATCACGGTGGTCGAGACCGATTTCGATACATCGACAGATTCAGATTCTGACGGTCTCTCAAATTTGACTGAAATTTTATTGGGCCTTGACGTCTCGAATCCAGACACCGACGGCGACGGAGTTCCCGACGGCGCCGATCCGTTCCCTTCAATATCGGCGGAATGGGGAGACATGGACGGCGACGGCATCGGCGACAACTCCGACGACGACATCGATGGCGACGCCCTTTCAAACAGCGACGAGCTTCTATATGGAACGAGCCCCACAAATCCCGACAGCGATGGAGACGGAATTGTCGACGGCAATGACGATTGCAGGACCGTTTCGAACGCAGATCAATTTGATACAGACGCCGATGGCAAAGGCAATGCCTGCGAAAACGACACCGACGGCGACGGTTTGTCCGATGCTGAAGAGGCGGCGCGCGGCACAAATAAACTTGTGGCCGATACGGATGGCGACGGCCTTGGTGACCGGACTGAAGTGAATTTGGGCAGCAATCCGCTCCAGCGCGATTCAGACGGCGACGGAAGAAATGACGGTTCGGATAACTGCCCCATAAACTCAAACCCGACTCAGCTCGACAACGACGGTGATAGGACGGGCGATTCATGCGACACCGATGACGACAATGACGGCATCACGGATGTGGCCGACAATTGCCCCATCAACGTGAATGCGAATCAGGCCGATCAAGACGGTGACGATATTGGCGATCCGTGCGACCCGGATTTGGACGGTGACGGCTGGTCGAACGATTCCGATAACTGTCCATACGTTTCGAACCCGCCTCAGTCCGCAGCGGATGCGGACAGTGACGGCGTCGCTGAGGACTGCGATCTTGACGAAACGGATTCGAACGTAGGCGCAAAGGAAACCGCTGTCTTCGTGGATATCGCGCACGGGTCGGACACGAATGCCGGCACAATGGATGAGCCTCTCGCCTCGATTTCGGCGGCAATAGTGAAAGCCAAGGCCCAAAGCAAAAAAATCTGTGTTGCGGCCGGAACATATAATGTTGCAAGTGTCGTCTGGCAAAACGGCATCGGAATTTTTGGCGGATTCAAAAACGATGATGACCCCGGCGTTCGTTTCATGTCGCGTAGTACAGAAAGCGCCGATCTGTCATACAAAACCGTTTTGACGAGAAGCGCAGCGGATGTGACGATATTCACATCGGGACTTACAAATCTGATCATCGGCGGATTCCATATTGAGAACGGTTCGGCAACTGCGGATGCGATAGAAGGAAGCAAGACTGTCAAAATCTCTGGCGGATCGGCAACGCTCGATCGCAATACTATCTCCGGCAATACTGTTGTTACGCGCAGCACTGCGGTTGCAGCCGCGTCGTTGGCTAATGTGACGCTGACCAGAAACGTGATAGACGGCGGCGGCATAGACGGAATAGGCAGCGTGAGCACGGGCGTCATAATCGAAAATGCAACGGGCACACTGACCAATAACATAATAAAGGCGGGCGGCGCACGCTTCGTTACAGGCGTAGAGCTCCAAAATTCGCCGTCTATCCTCGCGAACAATACGATAGATGCGCGCGGTGGGAATGCGTCGCTGGGAAGCGCGGAGGGGTTGGTCTTCGGTTCCTCGTCGCCCGTCGTCGTCAACAATCTCATCTTCGCTGGCAATGCGCTGGGCCTTTATGTTCTTGAATGCGAGGGGACCGCGCCGGATTCATCATCTATGTTCAGGAACAATCTGCTTTCCGTCTTCACATCCGATCCTGCCGAAATCTATGCGCGTGATTGCGATGGAAACGTTTATACCGATGAAGATTTTTCGATGGGTGCTGCCGATGTTGACGACAATATCGTCTACGACGCGACCGAAACAGTGGGTAATCTAGTGAACGCCTTCTATGGGTTGATCGGCGAAGGCATCAATGACGGATTGGATGCAAGCGATCCGACACTGGGTGGCGTTGCAAACGATTTTCACGGTACAGCGAGACCGCAGGGCGCTGCTTATGATATCGGCGCCGTGGAGCATCTATAATATGAATAAGTTCATCTTACTTCCAGTTTCGATCCTTTTGTTTCTGGCTTCCTGTCAGAGCGCGCACCACTCTGCCACGACCGCTCACAACAAAGAACTAATCAATGTCATTGCCGGTGGCAAGACAACGAAGCAACCTGATGAGGCGATACGTTTAGCGCCGGTGCATTTCCCTACGGGCAGCGATGCGATCTTGAATGAAGAAATAGGCTCCATTGATTCGAATGTCTCGTGGCTTGAAAAAAATCCACAAGCGGTTCTGGTTCTTGAGGGCCACTGCGACGAGCGCGGCGGAGATCTTTATAATATCGAACTTGGCGACAGGCGCGCGAGAAGCGTGAAGTCTCATCTCATAAACAAGGGAATCGCTTCCGACCGTCTCATAATGGTCGTCTCATACGGCAAACGGGCGCCCATCGATCCGCGCCACGTGCCTGAGGCGTGGAACGTCAACCGGCGTGTTGAACTTATAGTCCGCTAGAGGAGGTAATATGAAAAAGGTTCTCATGGGAATAATGGCAATCTGCATCGCATTGACGGCGGCAAATGCCGTGGGAGGCGAACCGACAGCCGTTCCTCACTTTCTCAACTACCAATCGCTATTATATGACGACGGCGGCAATCTAGTCGCGGATGGCGCTACCGGCGTAACTTTCAAGATCACCGATTCCGCCGGCGCTGTCCTTTATGAAGAGCGGCAGACTCTGGACGTCGTGCGCGGCGCTGTTTCAGCACTTGTTGGAAACGGGTTGAACGGTGCCGGAGCTCCGATGGGCGGCATACCTGAATCGGTCCTGTCGCCTGACAGCGGCAAATATCTTGAGGTGACGGTCGACGGCTTCACGCCCGAGGGATCGCTGGAAATCGTCTCCGTCCCCTATTCAATCTATGCGGAAAAGGCGCTGGGAGTTGCCGATGAAGGCGTGACTGGAGCGGCCCTTGCAAAAAAGAGCATTACGATGGATCATTTGGCAGACGATTTGGTGACTGAGCTCGCAACCGAAATGGGCACTGCGGGACTCATCGCAACGAGGACAGACTTGACGAATCTTCAGACGACATTTCGTTCCGTGAGCGGCGCTTCGACCATCGGCGTCAATGCAGGACTTGTCTATTCGGGGAGCAACAACTTGCAGGCGGTGCTTCAGGATCTGGATAGAGCGATACAGCACAGGCAAGTGGGTGTGGAAGCGGTGCAGACAAGTATTACAAATGAAACAAACTCAAGAACCACAGCGGACACAACATTGCAGAACAATATAAATGCAGAAGCTGCAGCGAGAGCTGCGGCGGATGCGGTAGAAGCAAACGCACGTGACGAGAAGGACAGAGAACTTGATGGCCGTTTACAGGCAGTTGAAAATCCCCCCGAGCAGCTTCCCAGCGCATGGGGAACAGTAACGGGGCCGGGCACCATCCACGGATACAATGTCGCCGGAGTTTCCGGAGCGGGATTCAATTACACGGTATCTTTCTCTGGACCCATGGCCAGTACAGACTATGCTGTGATTGTCACGCCACGCAGTAATGCAACCGTGTATATTTCTAATAAAACGGTCAACGATTTCACGGTTTCCACTATGGATATGGGTCTGGCAGCTTTTGATTTCATAGTAATTGGGCCACCATAGATTGTTAATTATGCATGATTTTTGCCTTGGGAGAGTTAAATGGTTTCGGCAGTCAGGATAATTATTATAATAATTGCAGGCATCCTAATTGGAGCACGTTCTTTATTTGCTTATGATTTTATCTACATAGGAAATGACGGACGGCCGATCACTTGGGACAATACAAAATCCATACAATATTATCTTGACCCCGGCAAACTTGGTTATTTAACGAGCGAACAGGCACATGCACTACTGCAAGAAGCAATGAAAATCTTGGAAAATGTCTCGACTGCTAAAGTTCCCCATTTCGAGTTTGCAGGCTTTTTGCCTGAAGATGTGAACAAAGATAATTACAGCAAGTACGTCGACAAAACTGCATGCTATACAGATAGACTTGATACTTGTGATGTTGAGGCAAGACGAAACCTACAGACAGTTATAATCTTTGATGACGAGAGATGGATAACTGAAAATGTGATGTGTCGTATCAGCGGAGGGTGTGCAGGCGTTGTGGCTCCTCCAACATTCAGCGGAAGTTTGAGTTATAGTGAATTTATGGTTCAAGGAGCCATCGTGTTCGAACCGTCACCATTTAACACAAATGGGACAGTCGCGCTGTTTATTCATGAATTAGGCCATCTTTTAGGTCTGAATCATACATCGCTGAACCAGCAATTGTTCTACGCAAACGATCTTGAAGCTGATGAAAAACTTTTTATGCCGACGATGGAAGTGAGCGCTTCAGGCCGTGTCACGGGTAGCGCGTCAAGTGAGGGAACCACTTTGAATTCAGATGATATTGCTGGAATCTCAACACTCTATCCGTTGGATAGCTCTTCTGCTCAAATGTCTCAAATAATGGGGAAAATTGTTAAGTCGGATGGGTCTCCGTTACAGTACGTAAATGTGATCGCCAGAAATATCGTAGACCCTTTGTGTTCAGCATATTCAGTTGTGACAGGCCGATTATGTGATTATTCATCCGTGGACATGATTCTCACCTGTCTAGAAAATAAAGGAAATTATACAATAGAAAGTCTTCCGCCGGGAAATTATACTGTTGAAGTGGAAGAGCTTGACTGGGATCAAAATATGAACACAGCCTTAAACGAGCTCCCCGGCGATGCCGAGTTTTGGAATGAGGGGGATCAGGCGGCGGAGGATCCGTACACCTACACTGTTATTTCACTCGCCGCGGGTGAAGTCAGAGAAAACGTCGATATCATATTAAACCGCAGCGAGGTCACTGAGGACCGCGTGAAATTTATCCCGTTAGACGTCATCCTCGGCTATTTCCCAATGCCTGCCGTCACCGCCTGCACCGACACGACCGTTGACTACGCCGCGCTCATCGGCATCGACGAGGGCGGCAATGACGACGCCTCTGCCGGCGGCGGATGTTCGCTTATCGTGAGAAACAAAGTGAATCGAAAGCATTAGAATAGGAGAAAGATTATGATGTTCAATTTAAAAGTTGTAGTTGTCATTTGCTGTGTTGTTCTTCTTGCCGCCTGTGCGGGAAAACAATCCAAATTCTCAAAAATCTATCCAGGTATGACGGCAGACGACGTGGCAAAAACGATGGGAAAAGGACCAAACAGCGTGGAACCGTTCAAGGAAGGTTACGCCTCGTGGCACTATGGAGAAGACCGTTGTCTCCTTCTGAAAGATGACAAGGTCGTGGCAAAAGATGAAACGACAACCAAAGGAAGCGTCGACACTCCCTGGGGAGGCGCAAAAGAACGCAAACTGGCCCAATGCGTCCCGCCGGATCAGCCGAAATCAAAAAAGATCGAGCGTGAAATTGAAACTCCCTTTGGGACGATTAAACGTTAAAGTCGGCAACTTCGCCGATTATTGGAGATGATGAACACCATGGAACAACGTCGCGATCTCAGCATCGAATGGATTCCATTTCTCCAAAAATCTTCGCTTTTTTCAGGAAGCCCAATTGAGGATCTTAGAAAACTCGCCGCCCATTCAAGAGTAGTTGATTTCAAAAAAGAGGACCCCATTATTCAGCAAGAAGATGATGGGGCAAATTTTTTTCTCATTTTAAACGGAAGAGTGAAGGTTACCCGATACACGGAAGACGGCAAAGAAATTATTCTTGATACATTGTCAGAAGGCGATCATTTCGGTGAGATGGCTCTTTTGGACGGACGGCCACGCTCCGCATCGGTGACTGCATCAACACCCGTAAAAGTTGCGATAATCGACCGCGCGTCCTTCATCCGATTTCTGCAACAATGTCCCACGGCATTGGAGCATTTACTCAAGGAATTGAGCCTAAGGCTGAGACAGGCAGATCGTCGAATTGAGGAGTTATCAACACTGGGTCTCGTCGAGCGCTTAAAAAAGATTTTGGCGGATATTGGAAAAGAGGAAGGCCAAAACTCTGAAGAGGGTTTTATTTTAAATGAATTACCGACCCACCAAGAATTGGCTAATATGGTTGGGGCTTCAAGGGCGCGCGTCTCTGAGGCCTTGGCCCATCTGAAAAGAGTAAGATTTATCAAAGAACTGAAGAACGGCATTTGGGTCTCTTCCCATCCTATTGAATAATAACGACTATTCTACACCATAAAAAATCTTCCGTTTTGTGCCCTCCGGCACAGATCACTCCATAAAAAGTGAAGTAAGTATCCCGCCAAGATGATGGATACGGGAACTGTTCACAATCGCTTGAGTCGCCAGCAATCGGATGGTCCGGTCGCTGATCAAAAAATGACTCGGCAGAAGCCCGCCACTAAGACTTTGGCGGGCAAGGAGGTGCGTATGAAGATCGTGAGAAGAATGGCGGCAATACTCGCTATCGCTTGCCTTATCAGTGCATGCGGCGGTAGTGCAGGAGGGGGTGGGCCAGGCTCCCCGGCAGGGTCGGTCGCAGGAGAAGTTCCATCAGCGATAAAAGCAATGCTGGATGAGACGTGCGGCACAAGACCGACGCCGCTGGCGGAAGATTCCGAAATAGGCGGCCAACGCTTAAATTATGCGGAAGTCCTCGCCGAAGAAGATGTCGGAAGCTCCATTTCCGATGCATCCAAGTTGTCCGCAGGCAATATCAATGGAACTCTGCGCGTTAAAACATCTTCGGACGGGAACGTATATTGGGCGGCCCGGAAATGGACTTTGTCTGAAACCATGGAGAAAGCCGAATCGGAGCTGGAAAATGTCGCAATCTCTTCGGATGTCAAAGATAATGCGGCGACGGTTGACGTTTCGCAGCCTGACAGCGTCCTGCCCGGCACCCGTTACGAAACCTGTTTGGTCATTATGGCGCCTTCCGACTGGCCGCAAAGCTCAAACAATGAAAGCGGCAATATTGAAATACAAAACATGTCGGGTGATGTGATCGTTGAGACCGCAAGCGGAGACATAATCATCACACAGCATACCGGCGGGACTATTGGTGCGAAAACGCAAAGCGGAGATATTTCAATTGATACGGCATCAGACAAAGAGGTTACCGTATCATCGCAAAGTGGAAATATTGCTATAAGTACGAGCGGATCAGGGAAAATCACATCCACAAATGTCAGTGGCGATCTGGAGGTCAACGCCGATTCGAGAGTTGCCGTCGATCTGCAAAACCGAAGCGGCGACATCCATTATACGCTCACGAATGGTGGCGTCCCATATCAATATGACGGCATCGTGAGCAGCGAGAGCGGATCGATTGCCCTCGACCTTGCGGATGGTTTTGGTCTCCACCTTGACGCAGAAGTCTTGACGGGATCGATCGAAGTGCCGGCGGCGTTCCCGGCCCCTGCGCCGAGCGGCGTGACCGGCGAAAAACTTGTGGCGGATATAAACGGAGGCGGAGCCGCCTTGACCATAAGATCCACGACGGGAACCATCAGCATCGACACTCTGAACTGATGTCACACATCAGTAACTTGCAGGCAGGGCCCAGCCATAAAGGCTGGGCCCTCCCTTTTCCCTAAAGAGCTATTCCTACACCCTAATTATTTACGGCTGACGTTCTCGGCGCGAGGACCTTTATCACTCTGGCCGATCTCAAACTCGACCTTGTCGCCTTCTTTGATCGGACCGTTCTTTATTGCGCTGGAGTGCACAAAAAGATCTTTCCCGCCATTGTCCGGCGTGATGAACCCAAAACCCTTCGCTTCGTTGTAAAACTTTACGGTACCGGTTTCCATACGATCTCCTCCTGATGTTTCGTTTGTAAATCAACCTCCGACGATCTGAAACGGTTATGTACACTTATTAACGGATATTGGCAACTATCATTCTATACCCCCCTATACCTTCAGCACGCCGTCGACGATCACGGTTTGGCGCGTGTTGTCGGGGAAAATCAGGTCCAGCTTCGCGCATGAAATGGGGCTCTCCTTCGCATAGACCTGGTCCTGATGCACAACGTTGGCCGGCGACGTGAAATCCTTCACGCCGATGACGCCGCCCAGATGGTCGCTCCGGCCGTATGCCCAATGGAAACCGGCCTTTTCGTCTTCAAGGACGATGCCCGTCACCCGCGCCCTGTCGTTGCAGCCTATCGCAAACTCGCCGATGTTTTGCCACGCGGGATCTTTTGCGAATTTTGTGCGAATCTCGTCCACCTTCGCGCCGGTGCCCTTCACCTCCACGATGCGGTTCGCCTTCACGACAAAGACCGCGAGATCGTTCCCAAACTTGAACGGAAGCTCGCCGGCCGTTTTGCTGTCTTTTCCTTCGTTGGGAACCACAAAGACCTCGCCCGCCGGAAGGTTCGACAGACTCTTATCCGTTCCCGCCACATCGGGATGGAGGTAGCCATCGTCTCTATGCGCGTGTCGCCCTTCGATTGAAATATCAAAATAGCATTTGTGGCCGGTGGAGAATGTAACTTCCGCGCCGGTGGCTTTATCGAACAACGGCGCCAGCGTCTTGCAGCGCTTCGCTATTGCGCCGTAATCGGCCGACAGGCCGCTCTCTTCCATGAACTTCGCAACTCCCGGCATCGAACCCACGCGCAGCTTCTTTGAATTTCTCGCAAAACCCTTCAGCGGAGCGGTTGCAGAAAATTGCGGCATCGCAACGACGATAGTCGAGTTGTTGATCACGTCGGCGAGCGCCACTTTTGCGCCGCCCATCTCCCCTTCAGCCGGAAGATCGGCGTTGTTTCCGCCCGTGGCGTTGTAGGTCACGATGGGATTCAGCTTCGAGCTCCACTTGTCCACCAGCTTGCTCAAGTTCTTGTGCCACCCTTCCGCCATCGCGCGGCGATCCTTCCACGCCTGATGGTCCGCGATCGAACCGTGAGGCAGATCGTACATCACGGTGATCACCTCACCCTCCGCCGGAGCGAAGATGTCGTTGAAGAATTTCTCCAGATTGAAGGCCATACATCCTCCTTTCGTTTTAGATGTGAAGACCTATCACGGCGCAAATGGGCGCGCAAGCCTCTACTGTCCGATTTTCGTGCAGCCTGCACGAAAATCGAGCAGTTCCTTTGGTGCCCCATCGGCTAACTGATTGAATTTGCGAAGCTCCGGTTTGGCACGCCCCCTGCTATGTAAAATCGAAGGAGGCCTTATGAGTGACACGGGAGACATCCTTCCATTCGTCAGTTTGCCGCTGATCTTTCTCGGGCCGGAGGGGGTAGTGGCATATTTTGCGATCAACATGGCGGGCTGCGCCACTGCGGAAGATCCCCCGCCGCAAACCAATCGTGATGATGCCGGAGTGGAATACGATTCAATCGACGCGGACTTTGTCGAGGAAGATTCCTCCCGGGCGGATGAATTAGACGATGCCGATTTTGAAGGCGACGCCGTCGAATATGGCGAAGATGCCGAGCACGACGTTTATATGGAAGACAGCCCCGCCCACGCCTGCCATCCGGGCGATTTCAGGACGTGCGGGCCGTGCAATCTGGGCACGGAGGTCTGCGAGATCACATACACATGGTCGGGAAAATGCGAAGGGGCCGATGAAGAAGATTTGGAAAGACCGCATCCATGTTACAGCGGCCCCGAATGGACACAAGACATCGGCATCTGCAGAGGGGGCGAAAGATTCTGCAACTTCGACGATGAAACGGCATCGTGGAGTTGGGGCACATGTGTGAACGAAGTCGTTCCGCAATACGAAATCTGCGACAGCCTCGATAATGATTGCGATTATTCAACCGACGAAGATACCATGGAAGATTGCGGCGGCTGCGCCTGCATTGAAGGCGCTTGCGAAGAGCCCGTCTGCGCGGGCGAGAGCTCGTGTGGAGATGAAAACGGCTGCGGGGATATCTGCCAGAGTTGCCCGCCGGGCGAGATCTGCACGGGCGACTCATATTGCGCGCCGCTTCCTTTGGAGTGCGTCGTCACCGATTCGTTCGACTTCGGCGTGGATTTCACGACACACGGATATGTCTCGAGCGCGGGCGTTCATCCCGGGATAAGCCCGGGAGACAGTTGCGGGGCGGCGCTGGGCGTCTACTTTGACCGCGTGGGAGATTGGGTTCAGATTTCTCTGGCGGTCGATCCGGCCTCGGACATCATAAAGCTCGATTCATTCTCAAACACCGGCGGCGTCACAATTCAGGCGGACGGCTTTGGCTGCCATGAGATCAGCTGCTGGACGGGCAACATGTGCAGGAGGGAGAGCCTAAGCTGGCACATGCACGAACTGTCGTATAATATCGCAAGCGACGGCATCGTGGATTTCGTCTTCAGGGCGGGATCGGTCGTCGTCGGCCGCACCGACATCGCAATCGTGGAGGCGCTGAGTTGCAGCTATGTGTATCCTTGACAGAACTGCTGATCTCTGACACCTTGCGGCAAAGCCTTGGGGGAGGCCATAAGGAGCGGTTATGCTAAGAATGGCTCCATGGTTTTTTCATTTATCCTTGTGTCAAAGGTCCGTCGTTTCTGTCTTCACTTTCCTGCCAAATAAAAAAAGAAGGGAGCCCTTATGGGAGGTTTTTTCATAAGTTTCGGCGGTGGTGTAGGCGGAAGAGTTGGATCAGAAGATGATCACGTGACAGGCGCTCTGAGACTTATTCCGCGCTTTCCCATTCAACTTACTGAATCTGAAAATGACAACCCACTGATGCTGACTTTAGGCGCCGAGTTGTCATCATATGTTGCGGTTAAGCCGGATGAGGTAAGCGTGGATCCTCGCTTTGTAATCAGCTTCGGCGATGTGAAGCATTTTGAGATACTTGCCTCCGCGGGTTACAGCTACGGCATCTTTCCAATCAGCAACCCTCTTGGAAACGGCTTTTCAGTCGGCGCAACAATCGAATTCACTCCTTTTTATTACAATGCCGACAGCAATTTATTCCTCAAATCTTTCCGCTTCGCCGTGGGCTACGATGCCAGAATGTATGCAAGTGAAGATTATGACGTTTGGCATTTTGTCTGGGGAGGCGTGTGCCTAAGATTTGGAGAAGTAAATTTGGGCAGCGTTTCCGCTACGCCTTACACCGAGGTCGACGTGCACGGGGTAACACAAGATGGGCGTGTAATTCGGAGTCACACAGTGACACCATTGAATCAGTAGCAGTAATGAGGTGCCTATGTTTCCCGGTGGCCAAGTTGGACCAGTGAACGCGGGTTTGTGCACCGGCTACACGGATCCGCAGCGCCAGACCGACGAAAACAGTTGTCGCACGATCCTTTCGAGGATTGAAAACGCAATCACAAATTATTGCTCAGATAATTCCTCCGCGGCGGAATGCGCAGATTCCGGAGGCAATCCGGCGTTGCTCGCCAATCTTCCTTCCTACGACCAATTGCCCAACGGCGTGAGAGATCTTCTTCCTCAGCAGGATTATCTGGGGCGTCTTGGTTTCGATACGGCGGGAGCGGCAGCCAACGTCTACAGCGCGATCACGAAGGGAAAAGCGCCCGTGATGTGGGAGGTTGGAAAGGTGTGGGCGGGAATCATCGAGGATCGTCTTGAAAGCGGCGGCAGCGTAAGCGAGTTGGAGCAGGAGGTGAACACCGGCTACATCCTGGACCCGCTGTTCGGAAACGTCTATCGTAACGATATCTCCAGAATAGAAACAAGGGAGGTCCTTGAACACGCGTACAGGCATCCGGCCTATTATCAACTCCTTTATGACAACGGCTTTCCCGTTCCATTTGCAATGAACGATTTCGACCCTGCCACAACTGAAGACGACGACGCCAGAAACGAACTCAACGAAGTCGTCGACAGAATCAAAAGAGAGCTTTCAAGGGAATGGAGAAATGTCTCGGAGGACAGCGATTCCTACAAACAGGAACTGGCAAGACGAATCTTCGACTGGCTAATAGAATGGAAGTACAAAAATGGCATCACGGGGGACTCGGATAATGAATATCCCGACTATGAGGCATATGAGTTGCACAAAGGTGACTGCAGCGAGATGAGCGCCATACTGTATTATCTTTATGAGTACGCTGGCCTTGAGCCGGTCTTCCTCATGAATCAGGATTTCGAGCCGACACTCTCGATGCTTATCCTGCTGGATCAAGCGGAAAAAGACCACGTCATGGTGGGACTCCCACAGTCGTCGGGCCGGACGCTGGCAATCGATCCGACGGGGGAGATGTTTGACGTCAGATTCACGGATTCGATTGAAACCTCTCCTTTGAATTTTGCCTTGGGCACGCTTTCCAATACAGTTATCACATCTCGGGCAAGAAGAGACATCGACACGGTAAATGCCACGAGCGAATTATATCTTCGCATGGCTCCGGATTCACTTGAACCATATTTCGTATCGCTCACCTCTTTTCTTACGGATACGGCGGGTTTTAATACGTTGACATCGGATATAGAGCGCAATGCCGCCGACCATCCGATGGCCGATTATTTGATGAATAGTGGCGCTTGGTACAGATCGTTTTTGAGCGGCGATCAAAGCGTTGTCGATGCCGCCGAAACGGTGCTGAACGACACGATGCGGAAGCTGGAGGCGCAGAACTCGCACCTCGCCGCCTTCGCCTATACGGACCTTTCCAGCCGCACGCTCCAGATCGCTGAAAATATTTCGAGAGGAGGACTGCAATTTGGAAATCCGATGGAGGCGGCTGCAAAATTATTTGAGAAGTCGATGCGCTGGCTTGCAAAGTCGGTCACGTTGAATCCAAATGACATCTTTGCCGTGTGCAATCTCTATAAATCGGTTCACGATTCGGGAAAATATGCCGATGCAGCGGAGTTCTTTGATGCGCGCGCTGCACAGTATCCGACCCACTCACTTTTCCAATATTTTGCGGCAAGGCTGTATTTCCTGAGCGCCATGGCCGGAGAGAGTCCGGAGCCCTCCGATTCAATTGAGAAAGCGATCGGCCATGCGCAACGCCTGATTTCTATCGAGCCGCAAAGCCCCATTCCATATCTGTTGCTCGCTTATCTTTATTTCTCCACCGGCAGGGAAGACGAGTCGCTTTTCTATTGGAACAGAGGAAAGGATTTACTGGTGGCACCGTATGATCGCGCCGCTGTCATGGAATTTATAAAGACTGGCTTGATCCTCGGAAGAACGGAAGATATAGCGTCGTTTTTCGAGGACAGACCGTCGAACGCAATCCCTGACCTGCTTTACAATAAGGTTGTGTTTGAAATGGTTTTAACGGCAAATGAAAATTACGTCAGGGCGGCTCACAATGTATTTGAAACCATCAAATCGCTTCTAGAGCAGGCACAAACTCTTCCCGACGTTGATCTCTCCCTTATAAAAGCAACCTACCTGAAATACGCCATGATCGTCGCCATAATGGAGGGCGTTGATGCGGCACGAAACTGGTTTCAAGCTACCGGCGATCCTTTCACTCCGGCCGTGCAGAGTGTATTTGATGACTTTCTCTCCCAATTCAACAGATTTTTGCGATCGGGCAGCCACTGTGACAATATCTATTTGAAAAATCTGTATGATATACTCTCAGTTGTAGATCTCGCGCAGGACAGCGATAAACGTCCTCTCATGGCAAAGGTGTATGTGGGCCTCGCCTCGCGATTCATTCGGGCCGAAGAACCGGAAATGGCCCGCATCTGCGTCGAAAGGGCCCGCGCAATGGACGAAGAGACGGCATCGGCGGCGATTGCCGACGATCAACAACTTTCGGATTTCGTAAACGGAACACCGGATACGGCGCGGCCCTGCCGCACGTTTTTCGGCATACGCTGCGACGTCATTCGCAATTTGATGGAGCAGCACGGCAATTGACATCGTCCGACAAAAGAGGAGATTTTTATGAATATCCCGGGCATTTCAACGAGAATGGTCGATGATCTGACACCCCCGACCGACCGGCTCATTTCCGAATGGAGAACTGATCCTCTGGATACGGATTATTCCCTTATTGAAAGCGCCGTTTTGGTGCCCACGAAAATTCCTTTCGAACACTTCTTTGCAACTTTCACCCGTTCCGACCAGCACTCCGAAGATTCTTTTTCGCGCAGTTTCATACCCATGACTTCAGACCCCGTGGCCTTTCAGAGGCTTCATCTCTTTTCGCAAATACATCAAGATGGATTCAGTTTGAATATGGATGACGGCGCCGGCCTGAGCGTCGGCATGGTAAACGCAATGGACGCGGCACAACCGGGCAGTGAGCACGAACTCAGGCTGCTTTTTTATTCGCCTATGGCCGACAACGCAACTTTGCACAAGGATGCGTCGCGCATATTTGGCGGTATCGCGGCCACGTACCAGACGTCGCGCCTCGAAACCGCCGCCGGAGGCAAGTTATTTCTAGGCGCCGGCTTCGACGCCAATATCGATGAGAGCAGCCTGTGGATGCTGCACATGTATGCGGGTTTTCCAATCTATGCAGGTGGCAGCGTAGCGCACGATTATTGGTGGTATCCCTACTGGGAGCTGGGACTCGTGAGAGAAGGTGTTTCCGACAAGCTCTTCCTTGGTTGCTCGGTGACGGCTTCGCTTTTTTCCCCGGACGATGTAAACGATCATTATATCGGCCTGGCCGTACGCTACGAGAATTGAACCACACGGCGACCTATTAACGGTACTCTATAGTGAAGTGTTTATCGGACGTCTGTGGAAAAAACAGATCGGATGTAGGCAACAAAAACTCAACGGAAATGATGTCGGACAAGGGCAGCGCGAATTCCAAACCATTCATCGTATTGTCAGACATATCGTCAAAAGGTGCGAATAGCTGGTCGGTGTAGTCACTATCAAGCAAAAATAAATTTATCATTGAGGCAAATTGAAATTCTGTCCCCCATATTTGAGCTCCACCGTTAGCAGGAACCGGGGCTTCATTAAATTCATCTTCAAATAATGAAGCTGTTTTCATAATTTTCGGATTGTCGTTCATGAAAACAGTCGGTTTGATCTCGGCGCAGCCGCAGGAATCGCTCAAATGGAGTAAAATCTCCGCAAAATCGAATTCAAAAGGAAATCTAAGTTGCCCGGCTGATTCAAATGTCGACATTACTCACCTCCATGATCCCCCCCCCAAGAGATACTCATTTTAATTATCGGTTCATTTGGGAAAAAGTTGCGAAGGTTTTTAAAAAACCATTCAGATCGGCTAGTTACGTCAATAATTGATTAGTTATCTCAAGGAAACAGCCCGTAATCATAGAATAGGGGCCATATTTTATAACCCCTTAAAATTCCTAAGAAATCACGCAACTTTTTGGGGTTTCGGCCGAAAAGTAAGGTAAGGAAGAAGTATGTTCTTGCCGCGGTGGGTCATTAGTGCTAGAAATTTGACAACTCCTCGAAAAGGCGAGGCATTTATGAGGAGAAAGAGTTCGCAAAGATTACTGAGCGCATCGGTGAATTTTTTAGTCATCGCGTGCGCTTTCTTACTTTTCGGATGCGGTGGCGCCGGAACCACTCCGCTTGACGGGCCCACCCCTGCGCAGGACATCGGCGCGCTCACGGCCATCGAGCAGACAATCTACACTGAAGGATACGCAGGTTATCTTGTAGTCTTCCTCAATGAATCGACAAGGGCAAACGACGCGACAAAGCTCAGCCTTTCTGTCACGCCTCCAAACGATAACATTGAAATTCCATCTATATTGCAACCTGTTCTGACGGCCCACCCTTCCATTGCATTGAGCCGCAGCGTCACCGCGGCCCCTGAAGTTATCGATGCAAGGAGAAGATATTTAGAGCAGATATCAGGAAAGAGCCTCACCGATTTCAATTTGATATATCACGTTGAAGCAGCCGATCCCGACGAGGCTGTGCGCACAATGCGCGAGCTTGAGAAGACCGACGGCGTGGATAAAGTTTATCCAAAACTCAAAGGGGCCGTAACAACACTTGCAACCGTTCCGGATCTGACCGGCTCACAGGGTTATCTTGAAGCCAATGAAACCCACGGCGGTCTCAACGCGCGGGCTGCATGGGCGGAAGGCGCCAGAGGCGCCAACATGGTCGTCGTTGACGGCGAATACGGCTGGAATTTTGATCATGAGGATATTGATCTCGATCTTTCCGAGCCCGGCGGAGATATGCTTGGCGCGTTACCTTGCTGGCCTGTTGATTCCGGATGCATAGGTGATTTTGCTCACGGCACTGCAATAGCCGGCATACTGGCCTCGCTTGACAACGGACATGGAACAACGGGCTTTGCGCCGCAGGTCGATCTGAAGACCGCGGGACCAAGGTATTCGATACAGGTCCTCACAGATGGCGAAGGTTCTCTTGAGGCTCTCAACGAAATCCCCCCCGGCACTATTTATCTGATTGAAGTCCAGCGCGCGGGAAGATTGTCTCCGGACGGTTTCTGCTCCGGCATGACCGAAGCAGATCAATACGGTTGCGTGGCTTTGGAGGTTGACCCTGAGGAATTTGGATATATCGAACAAGCGATTGCGGCGGGCGTAACCATCGTTGAAGGCTCCGGAAACGGCTCCGTAGATCTTGGAAGTTCCGCTACATATTATTCCTACGAAATGACCCTCTACGATCACGACTCAGGCTCCATTCTTGTCGGCGGCTCGCAGGGGTCAAATCATCAGAAGATATCGTTCTCGAATTTTGGCTCCCCTGTTGACGCCTATGCATGGGCGCAAGGTGTCGTGACAACCGCGTATCCTTATGGCGGCTCAACCGGGCCCTATTACTGGACCCCCGGCGCAGGGGCCAACCCTCCCAATGACGACAACAACGCATTCTATACGAACAGATTCGGCGGCACGTCATCCGCCACGGCTATGGTCGGGGGCGCTGCGGTTCTTGTTCAGAGCTATGCAAAGAATCTCTTCGGCCACGATCGTTACTTAATGCCCCTCAAGATGCGCGAGATACTCGTTTCAACGGGTGTGGCTCAAACTGGTGGAGGGGGAACTATTGGAAGACAGCCCAGAATCGATCAGGCAATAGCGGCAGTCGATACATTCTGGTCGTCGGTTTCTGCTACATATCCCGAATTGAGATCGGGCGGCAGATTAACTCTTGAAGAAATGATCGCCCTCCGCACTATCGGCATCGGCCTCATCTGCAAAGATTCAGATCCTGCCGGAAGCGATCCTATATGCCCCGACGATGCAATGTGGGTACCGGGAACACAAAAGGCAAAATGGCTGGATTTTGACGGCGATCAAAGGGCCGATCTTGTCTCATGGACAAACGGCCAGTGGAAGGTGGATCTGTCAAGCATCGGCAGCGGCGGAGACAATTACGGCGCGTGGGACATGGTTCTCAACTATACGCCCGTCACAAGCAGATGGGTATGGCCTTTTGTGGAGGATTACAACTCTGACGGCAGAGAAGACTTTGCGGTTTACGATAAAGAACACGGTAAATGGTATATCGCATTCACAGACAGCTCGCTTCTTGGCACAGGAGTCTGGCACGGTTGGGATTGGGAGATAGATTATTCTGCAGAGTGGGTTGATACGCTGGAGATGGACCCGTGGGACAGCCAATACAGCCGCCCCGTGCCCGGAGACTATGACGGCGACGGCTGGGTTGATATTGCTATCGCGTGCTCCGACGGATACTGGAGAATAGATTTCGGCGGCGCTGACAGATCCGATTACGGAACGTTCAATCAGAATGTGCAGTATCTCAACGCCGCGAGACTCACTGCCGCGCCGGGGTGGGCTTATTTGCCGGCGCCTGGACAAATTAATTCAACCGTCAATGGAAAATACTATATCGGCTATAAAGTGCCTGATGGTTTGTCCGAAGAGGGCCGACTTGTGGCGTTTTCAATACAAAATCCAACGATAGATTTAGGACGTGAATCGCCGTATATATTTGGCGGAAATCATTATGTTCCATTCGTTTATACTCATGGCAATGGAATAGGGCTTAAAAATAGTGGGACGTGGAATATTTCGGAGAATTATCTGACCTTGGAACCGACTCCACCCCAGGGCAAAGTTTATTGGGGAATTCTTGAGTGCCGTCCAATATTGGCCGACTTTGACGGTGACGGCCGTGAGGACCGCGCCGTCATGTGTCCTGACGAGTGGAGAATAGCCTATACATCAAGCTCCTTCCCCATGGGTGGGGATATAAGAGAAATTCCGTTGTCGTTCGATACCAGAAAATTTGCTCTGCCCGGCAGGTCATATTCGGGCGGAATCAACTACTCGTTCGTGCAGCAACTCATCGCCTATGCACAAGAGACATACCCCACTCAACCGCCGCCCATACCGGTTGACATGGCAAGCATGAGCGTCTGCTATTCCCCCGTCGGCGACCCTGAAGGCGACTGCCAGTAGCCATTATCAGTTTGACATTTATATAGCTTTTCTGCGGTAGGTTTCAACCCACCCAATTTCGCGCCTCGCGCTTAAATGTCTGAATTCATTGCATAATTTACTTCCATTCCGGAGTCCGCCTAGTGGCATATTTGTTGCTCTATATGTAGGGCGAGGTTACCGGAAATGGGGGATAAGTTATGAAGAAAAAAACACTTTGCTTTTTGAGCGCTCTTTTTTTCACGATAGTTTTTTCGATTTCGCTCAACGCTGAACCGCGACCGCTCTTTCCCGAAGCATCGTCTCCAAGACCGACGGTTGCAGAACATGAAGCAACGATACCAACGATAACGCGCCCTTCGGAATCGTGCCCTGAAGTTTCAATTCCGGCTACGGCATTCACATGTGATGATGTTCCGGAAGATCAAAAAATCCCTTTTGGACCTGACTTCATACCTGCGGCTAGGGAGAAACACGAGGTACTTCAGGAGATGCTGAATGCCTATTCGACCCATTTGCATGGCGACACTTTTAAACTCTGTTTTGTCCAAAGTGATCCAATTGATTTGCGTTCGGGTGTTATACTCAATTATTCTGCCGATAAACCAATTTTAATCTCCGGCCTGAAAATCCAACGAGATCCCGCTGTGGCAGACAGTAGCTTCCCGCTCGTTACTATCAATGCAACGAGTCCGGTAATATTTTATGATGTCATACTGGCGGGAATCGGCCCGGCCGACATGGGAAAGGGCCTTGTGATCAGCGGCTGTAATCATCGCATATTGAATATGGTTGCTCACGGCTTTGGCGAAGCGGTCCGTCTTGAAGGGTCAAAAATCGTCCTCGGCCCGCTATTTGACGGCGTTCCGTTTGACGAGGCGCAGTTTGAGGTTAAGAAGGTTGAGTTATTCGATAATAAAATAGGGTTACATTGGGTAAGCGGAGAGAAAAACAGATTTCCGTTCAATTTGATTCACAACAATGTTCAAGAGGGAATAAGACCCACTTCAGGTAATGGAATTCTCGTTGAGACGGGAATCGTCAAGCCGGAAATAACGCTAAGTGATCCTGATCCCGCCAAAAAGGAAGGACTCTTCTGCGTTAAAGACGAGGCCGGCAATATTGTTTCACGTCATCTGAGATTCAAGTCAGGTACCGTTGCAATCGGCCAAGAAGTGATCGTCTATGAATCTGACACCTTCTACAATCAGGCATCCAACTATCTTACGAAATGCACAGTGGACGATAGGAATAATTGTTCGATAACGTTTCCCTCCCATGTCACAATACCGGCCAAAAAATGCGGTGATCCGGACTGGTATTTCATAGCATTAGCAGATGCTCCCGAGCAATCGTCCGCTTATACTGCTGAGGCCCTGAAGCTCGACGGTCCTGTTGTCACCGTTGGAAGCGACGAGGGGATAACAATTGCATCTTCGGGTTCGTCGGCCACGGGAGAAGTAACTGGTGATGGCGTAGGCGAAACGGCAACGGCGGCATCCGGCGGCGGCTCAGGCGGCGGTTCGGGCGGCGGATGCGGCGGCGGCGGGCAGTCCATGGCGATAGTGCCGGCCAATAATCACAATACACTCGCCCCATCTCTGGGCCTCTGGTGGCTCATCTTCACGGCCCCTGCAATACTTGTTGCGGTGAGGATAAAGAAAAGGAAATAGCCGGGATTCTTCACTTCGTTCAGAATGACAAACGTCCCTTCCCCCCTCCCCTTCCCACGGAGGGGGTTTTTTTAGTCTTGCGCAAATCAGATAGGCAGGTGGCCCACCAGCCCTATGGTGACGGCTAATTCATCGGGCGGCACCGTCACTTGGACTTCCGAACCGGATCTGTCCGCCGTAATACCGTCGCTTGTCAGCGCCCGCCAATATTCCACGCCGAACTGAAACCCAAGCCCTTCCGTGCCCCACATCATCCACTCTATGCCGCCGCCCGCCGCGGAATAGAAACTCTGGAAGGTGACCGGATCGGCGGCAACCGCATTGAGCATCAAATCGCCCTCGCGATAACCCAGCTTCGCACCGCCGAAAAACTCTATCCCGGCACGCTGCATGACCGGGATGAAGTAACCGGCTTCAAGGACGGTATCTATTTCGAACATATTGTCGCCTTTTCTCAAATACGCTCCGTATCGATCGCGGCCATACACAATATTGTGCGTCTCCATCCAGCCGAACGCCTCGACATTTGCCGACATGAACAGGCCGAAATCGAAATAATAGGACATGCCGATTCGGAAAAGCCCAAGGCGACAGTCAAACTCCGATGTCCCTAATGAAGTTCCATTCTGGCCAATCTCAACGGATGTGTCTATCGAGAGCATGTCGGCACCTGGGAAACCGGCCTTGAACCACCAACCCGAAGGGTCGTCGACTGAAATCGGCGGCGCAGGCTGTTGTTCAGAAGCGTGATCAATTATGGTCACGGGAATCCGTAACCTTGAAATCGGGTTTTCCGGCTGAGGAAAAGAGCCGGCGCCGACCTTCAATGCATCTACGACAGCGCATGCCTGGGCAGGAGCGTACCCCCACTGACCCAGATGATCCGCGTCGCCGAAGAGGCTGACAATACCCTGCGGATATAAGCTGCAACTCTCAACCGCGGGGAGCGGTTCATCTGTGAAACATATATTGTCAATGCGTCTTCGGCACCAAGTCTGACACACTTCTTCCGAAGCATGATCGGAGCCGCAATATCGCGAGACGACACCTCGAAATTCGTGGATGGCATCCGACACGCTCAATATCCTCATCTCCTGCTCGCCTGCTGAAATCATATTTTCTCCTTTTAAGAAAAAAACGGACGCGCGCATCATTCACGATGCGACGGTCCGTATTTGGACTCCACAGGATAAACTCCGCATAAGAATACCCTGCCTTTTCTTTCTTATACCACTTCGCAGGATTCAAAGGAAGAATAAGATAGGCGTCACTTGATTTTTTCTCTGAGGCCCTTCAGATGTTTTGCAGCTTCGGGGAAATCGACGGCGAGTTTTTCAAGGATGGGCAACCGCTTCCGCGCCTTTGCAAGATCGCCCCTTGCGATATCAATTTCCGCAAGCGTGCCGTGCAAATTGTAGCGCGCAACGACGCTCAGCGGATTTTTTTCGTCCACCTCCAGCGCTATTTTCAGGTGCCTTTCCGCCTCGTCGTACTCTTTTCTTTCATAGTGCGCGTTACCAAGCGCCACGTGTATGTGCGGCATCGATTGCCTCACCTGCGCCGAGCTCTCCGCCTCAGGGCCCTTTGCGAAATCGAGCGCCAGCTCAAGATATTCAATGGCGTCGTCGTAGTGGCCGATGCGGTTGTAGGTGAAGCCGATGTTGGCCATGATGTCCACGCAGGTCGCCTTCCCTTCAAGCTGCATCGCGAGATTGAGCGCGGGCTTATACTGCTCGATAGCCTCGGGCCATTTTCGCATATGCAAAAGCAGATTCGCGTAACTGTTTCTGATCCGGAGCTGATGCTCGAAGAGATGATACTTCTGCGAAAGATCTAGCGCCTTCTGATAATGGCCGATCGCGGCAGGCAGGTCGTCAAGGCGCCGGCAGGCGTCGCCCAGAAGACGAAGGCGGTTCACGATCCTTTCCCACTGGTCTGCCTTCTCCGCATTTTTGAGCTCGGCCGACAAAATCTCAAGCGCCTCGGCGCCTTTTCCAAGAAAGATGTACGTCTCTCCCAATTCGTTGTTCGTGATCTGCTCTTGAAGTTCAAGAGGAAGCTTAGAGGCAAGCTCCCTTGTGCGCTTGTAGGCCCCGGCCGCCTCTTCGTAATGGCCGTCGCGCAGGTCCACGCCCGCAAGATAGTTTTCAAGGCGGACCGTTTGGACCGCATACTCGGGATTATTTTCCAGACTCTTTTTCTTTATTTCGCCGATCGCGGCACTGAAAATACTCCTCGCTTCGGCGACCTCTCTTCTTCGAAGCGACAAAAGACCCAGCTGCTCGTTCGCGCGCAAGTCCAGTTTGAATGCCGCATCCTCTTCTTTTGAAAGCGTGCGCAACCGTTCGAATACCGATTTTGCGTCGTCCCATCTTCCTAGGCGGGCAAGCGCCTGGCCCTCGCGCACCAGAATTTCCATGCGGATATCCCACTCTTCGGGCGGCACCTGATTGAACACGGCCTGCAGAAGCTCGGAGGTCTCCGCCGGGTGCAACTTCTTGAGCGCCTCCACGGCAAAACGCCGGACCGCATCTTTCTGGAGAACGGGGTCGGAGCCGAAGGCGATGTGGCGATCGATTTCGAAGGTGGAGAGGGGCGTGATTTTCTTCAGATATCTCACTATCGAATCGTGTATGGCGGCGCGCTCTTTGGGATCCAGGCCCGCTTCGATGATCTTTGAAGCGAGCGGATTTACGAAACTCACGCGCCCGTTCTCTTCGCTCCTTCTCACAAGGCCGGAGGAGAGAAGCGAGGCAAGGTCCCCCTCACCCCCACCCTCTCCCGCAAGGGGAGAGGGCACATTCAAAAATAATTCGCCGATGGTGGCGGGCCTTTGCCAGCAGGCCAGCCGCCGGCATAACGTTTTCGCGCCGCGCGGGAGCTCGCGTACGAGTTCCAGAAGATGCTCCGACAGCGAAGGCGGCGACGCCGCATGCGAGAACGAAAAACTTAAGGACTCTAGAGTGTCGACGCCCGGTCTTCCCGCAAAATAAGAAAAGAACTCGCCCCTTTTCATCATGCGCTTGAAAAAATCCACGATGAATCTGGGATTTCCGAATGTCGCCTGATGAAGCTCCTGGACGATCCTTTCCGACGGCTTTTCGCCCAAAAGATGATCGAGATATTCCGTGAGCTCGTCCACCGTGAAGTTTTTGAGGTTCACGATCGTGCAGAGCGACGGATTTAACTCCATCTGGCGGAGCATGTCCTCCAGAGGCATCAGATCCGGGTTGAGGGCCACGGCAAGAAAGTAGCGCGCCTTGGGCATCTGAAGGATGTAACGCACCAGATGCCTCAACGCATAAATGTCGGGAACGCTGGCTATGTCGATCGAGGCCTGCGGCAAAAAGGGATCGTCTATGAGAAATGCCGTCGCGCGCTTGAGATCAAGGTTCTGATTTTTGAGATCGGTGACGACCTCCATCTCCTGCTGCTGCGCAAAGGGTTTCAAAGACTGAAGAAGTCTAGTCTTCCCGGTTCCCCACGCGCCGACGATGCACACGACCGGGAGGGACTGGTTCAGGCCCTTTGCCGTCTCGTGAATCATGTTCTCAAGAATTTTTCTCTCTTCATGCCTTCCGATCAACATCCCCTCTTCAGGGATATATGCGCTTATCGTCTCTTTGCTTTCCGGCTCAAGGCGGTTGGGCGATCTGAAGCACAGCGCCTGCGCGGCGAGCATCGCAGACTGATAGCGGTCGTTGGGGTTTTTCGCCATCATGCGCATGATGATATCGTCAAGATATTTCGGAACTTGCGAATTGTGCTGCGACGGGGGCGCAGGGCGATCGTCGCTTAGGTGGCGCTGCATCGTTGCGTCGGTGTCCAGGCGGCCGTCGGGCTTGGTGATAGCGAAGGGCTGAATGCCCGAGAGCACATAATAGAACGCCACACCCAGAGAATAGAGATCGCTTCTGTGATCGATGGGGAGTGAAACCCCGGGGGACTTTTTTTTGCCCTCCATCTCCTCGATGGCCGCAAATCTTTTCAGCACTACCTCCGGGGGCATGTAATTGGGGGTGCCGCCGGGGCGTTCGGGCGGATTGAAACCCGCAAGACCGAAGTCGATGAGGGCAAGGTCCGCAAAATCCCCGGATGACGGAGAGCCGCGCAGCAAAAGATTCTGCGGCTTGATGTCCAGATGAAGAATGCCGAAATTGCGAAGATACTCCAGCGCGCGCAGGGATTGGAGTAGTAGCCTTTCGATCGCCGGAACCGGAGCGCCGATCATTTTTCTCAAATCTCCGCCGGGAAGAATTTCGGACGTGAAATAATAAACGTCCAGATCCTGGTCGAAACCGAAATCGTGTATCCTTGCAATGTTGGGGTGTGATACTTTTTTGAAGAGCTCGAACTCGCGCTTGAAACGGTCGGCAACCGGTTCTTTGGCCTTGAACGGCGAGAGCTTCAGAACCTTGAGAGCTACATAAGTTTTCTCCTTCTCCATCTCCGCTTCATTTTCCGCCTTCCAGACGATTCCGCCCCCGCCCTCGGATATCTTCTCACGAAGAACGTATCTGCCGCCGATTTTTGTGCCGGCCTCTGGAATCATGCTAATCTTTTTTGTCGATCTCCTCGGTCTGCGTTTTCCACACCGTTTCCGGTTTGAAGATCGAGGAATCGACGGAGGCGTTCATGTCCACCTCTCTGTAATGAAGGTAAAACGCGCAGTCGCGCTCCGGAAACGTCACGTCGATATCGTAGGGAAACAGGCCCTCGCCCGCGCTCCGGTAGTTCCGGAAATTCACTTCATATTGAACCGTATCTTCAGGGGGTTTGTACCTCACGAGCCTCACAGGATTTTTTGTCTTTGCGTCGACCCACAGATGCATGGGCTGGTCCTTGAAACTGTAGTGCACCTTGCCGCCGCTTCCGCTTTCAACAAGCTCCGCATTGCGGGCGTATGGAACGACGCCGGAGATTATCGCGATAAGCTCCGGGAGTTCCCAGTCGAACTCGGCGAGTTTCTTGAGATTGTGGGGCGTGGCGGCGCCGCGGTAGAGCTTGCCCTTGTGGGGGAGCCACAGCCAGAGCCTCTTGCCGTCCGAGCCGGCGGCCGCCCAGACGTCGGCAAGCGTGTCCACGGCATCGGCGCGAATGCGGTTCGGGCGGGAAACGACGAGAGCAAGATCGGTCCGCCTTTCCTCGTCCTTGTTCACAAGCACGGCATCGGCAAAACCCTTGAGGGTTTTCACGCGCGCGTCCGCCTCCTTGAGGCTGCGCTCGACCATGATCGCCTGCGCGTTTCTCTCGCCACCAACGACCGCAATGCGCGGCGGCGCCTTCTGGCAGGAAACCAAAAAGGGAAGGGAAAGGGAAAACCAAAACAGAAAAACTCGAAATACGAAATTCGAAATTCTAAACAAATTCAAAATTCGAAATCCAAATGACCAAAACGTTTTGAATTTTGAATTTTGGTAATTAGAATTTGTTTCGGATTTCGATATTAGGATTTCGGATTTCATTGTGTGACTTATTTACCCTTGAGCTCATCGATTCTCTTTTTGATTTTCTCGAGCTCTTCCTCGTCGGGCTCGGATCTTTTCGAACCGATATCATAGGCCCTCTGGAAATACTCAAGCGCCTTTTTCGTGTCGCCGCGCTTCAGAAACAACTCGCCCAGATGGCCCAGGATAGTGGGTTCGTTGGGCGCGAGCGTGTTGGCTTTGGACAAATACTCAAGCGACTTTCCAAGGTCGCCCATTTTGAAATAGACCCAGCCCAAACTGTCCGTGATGTAGCCGTCGTTGGGTTTGAGCACCAGCGCCTTTTCCACCATCTCCTTGGCGTCGTCCAGACGATCGCCGGATTCCGCATAACTGTAGCCGATGTAGTTGAGCGCCGAAGCGTTCTGCGGATCCATGTCCAGAACTGCGCGCATGGCATCGAGCGCCTTGCCGCGTTCATGCATCTTCTCGTACATGATGCCCAAAAGGAAAACCATCTTCTCGTTCTTGGGCATTACCTTCCTGCCCTGCTCCAGAACGGAGATGACCTCGTCGTAACGCTTCTGCTCTTCAAGAAGCGCCGCCAAAAATTCGTAAAACTCGGGAATGTCGTTCTTGGCAGCGATGGCGCGCTTCAGCGAATCGATGGCCTCGTCAACGCGCCCTTCCATCCTGTGAAGCGACGCGACGTGAAGAGTGGCATCTTTGAAAAACGACGACTGCGGCGGAACCTTCCCCAGCTCCTCGATCGCCCTGGCGAAGTTCTTCACGGATTCGTAGAGTATGCCGAGATAGTAACGTATCTTGTCGGCATCGGGATTCTCTTTGAGTATCGCCTCGAACTTCTCCGTGGCGCTCTTGTAATCTTTCATCTCATAATAGATGAGCGCGATGCGAAGCTTGACGGCAAGATCGTCCGGCGCCTTTTGCTCGATCTCGGCAAGCTTTGCGAGCGCCTTCTTGTACTGTTTGGTGTCAAGATAGAGCTGTGCCACCGCCCGGTGGACGTTCAAGTCGTCCGGTTCTATATCAAGCGCCTTGTCGTACATCTGGAGCGCCTTCGCGTCCTGATGAAGCTCCGCGTGGAGCGCTCCAAGGTATGAATATGCGATCACCGAATCGGGGCTGACGCGGAGGAGACGATGCATCGTGGCGACGGCCTCTGAAAGCTTGTTTGACGCGACATAAGCGCGCGCCAGAAGAGCATAGAGCTCCTCGCGGTCGGGCGCCTGGCGTATGGCGGAATCGAGCATCTGCGCGGCGTCATTGTTTTTCCCCTCGATGAGATAGAGCCTTCCCAAAAAAACGCGCGCGTCTATCAGCGACGGATCCTTTTCAACGGCCTTCTTGCAAGCCGCCTCGGCGTCGTCGAAGCGCCGCTCCGAGGCGTAGTTTTCAGCGAGCACATAATAGAAAAAACCGATATCGGGATTTTGCGCGGCAAGTTTCTCAAGCTCGGGGGTCGATTTCTGCGTCTCCCCCCTCATCGCCTCGTAATCGGAAACGAGAAACCGGTAATAGGCGTTCTCTTTTTTGTCGGCCTGCGCTTTTGGAACTATGGAGGGTTTTTTGGAGGCGCAACCGCCCAGCAAAAAAGCGGCAAGGAGGATGTAAGTTACGGGTTTCACAGAGGGAATCATATATCACTCTTTTTTAAACAATGCCAGAAACTCTTTGTTTCCCTTTGTGCCTTCTATGGGCGATTGCGTCACACCGGCAACACTTAAACCCAGCTCTTCCGCGCACCGGCAAACCTTGTCGACCGCAAGTTTATGAGACGAGGGATCCTTGACTATGCCCCCTTTGCCCACAAGGGCAGGCCCCACCTCAAACTGGGGTTTGATGAGAGCGATCACGATTCCGCCCTCCTTCAGCAAGCCGCAGACGACCGGCAGGACAAGCTCAAGCCCGATGAAGGAAACGTCGATTGTCGCGACGCCCACCGGTTCCGGGATAAGCGAAGGGTCAAGATGACGGATATTCTGGCGGTCGATGACGACTACCCTCGGATCGCCGGCAATTTTCCCTGCCAACTGTCCGTAGCCGACATCGACCGCATAAACTTTGGCCGCGCCGTTCTGCAAAAGGCAATCGGTGAAACCGCCGGTCGAAGCCCCGACGTCGAGACATATTTTTCCTCTGATATCGCAGCCAAAATGGACAATCGCATGCGCGAGCTTGACACCGCCCCGGCTGACGTAGGGATGGTCCATGCCCTTGATGCGAACTGCCGCGTCTTCGCGCACGAGTTTTCCGGATTTTGTGACGGGCACGTCGTCCACCAGGACCAGACCTGCCATTAAAAGAGCTTGTGCCCTCTCACGCGAAGGCACAAGCTCTCTATCCACCAGAAGTTTATCGATTCTTACATTTTTCAAAGGTCTTTCAAAATTTCCTTTTTCTTTTCTTTGTATTCTCTGTCCGTGATCAACTTGTCTTTTTTCAGCTGCTCGAGATTTTCAAGCCGCGTCTTGACGTCTTGTGTTCCCTGCGCCGGAACCGCTGCCGCTGCCGCCTGTTCCGCTTCCGCCTCGGCCTTCGCGACTTCCTTCTTGCTCTTCTTGGATTTCTTTTCCTTCTGGGGTTCAGCCGCTTTGGCCGCGTCCGCAACAGCCACATCGGCTTCGAAATCGTGGCCCAGATCGACGACAAGCTCTTCCGAATTTTTCACGTCCATCGTCTGCCCGGGCTGAAGCTCAAGCTCTATCCTTATGCCGCGGGAGTTCGTGACCGCCTTGGCCTCGTGCCCTCTCGCATCGACGTCGCCCGTGACCTTCGCGTAGAGTTTATCGAACGTGATATGCATTTCGTTGTCGTGGATCCATGTCCTTCCAAGATTCAAGCGGTCGTTCCTGAGAATGAAAAAAGGCTCTTTCATTAGAAAGGAGAAGACAACTTCGTCTGTCGATTTAGCCTCGCGGAACGCCTTCACGAGGGCGGGCGCCAGAAAGTTGATGCTCGATTCGTTGAACGCCTCCTGCGTGTCCACTTCCTTGCTCATCAGATGGCGGCGCGACATCTTGACCGAGCTCAGCACGGCCCTGATCTGCGCTTCAGTAAACTCTTTGGGCTGCGTGATCCCGCGCTCGTCCGCCTCTTTTTGCTTCACCTCCACGAGCTTCACATAATTGAACCTGTGGTTCGTCACAATGTAGGTCGTCTTCTTTGCCATCGCGGAAACCGGCAGAAGCGACGCAATCAGCGCAAGCAACATTACTTTTTTCATACTACCTCCTTGTCCTTGGGTTCGTTCTCATATCAGGTCTTCAAATATGCTTGCAACCGGAAAAACAACGGGCTAAATTGCCCCCATGCAGCAAAATGACATCCCGGTGGCAAAACCGGTGGCGAAGCCGCCGGCGGCCCCATCCGGCACAAACGCCAGCAGCCGTGCAGTGGCAACGCTGGTTTTGGGAATACTTTCAATCACATGCACCGGTCTTATGACCGGCATCCCCGCAATAATTCTGGGCACGATGGAGCTCCGTGCGATCAAGGCCGGGGAATCTCCCAAAGAGGGCGAGTCTTCCGCAAAGATAGGCCTGGTTTTGGGGATCGTCGGCACGCTCCTCACGGTCCTGGCGATTTTAGCCTTCATCGCCATCATTGCCCTTGGAATCTCCTTCGGAGCGTCGGGCGCATTCAATGAGATGATGCAGAATTCCGTATGAGAGTCATCACGGGCTCCGCAAAAGGCCGGCGTTTACTCGCTCCCAAATCGGACAAGATCAGACCTGCGCTCGATAAGGTCAAAGAATCCGTCTTCGACATACTCTTCGACGTGGAAGGCAAGAGCGTGCTGGATCTCTTTGCCGGGACCGGCTCGATGGGTATCGAGGCCCTTTCCAGAGGGGCCTCTCACGCAACCTTCGTAGACGATTTCGTTCCCGCGGTGGTCCTTGTGAGGAAGAACCTTAAACTTTGCGGGTTTGAAGACCGCGCAAGTATCGTAAAATCCCCGGTGAGCGCGGCCATCAGAAAACTGGAAAAGAAAAACGCCAGCTTCGACATCATCTTTGTGGACCCCCCATATCTCAAGAATCTGGTCAAAGCCACGCTCGAGGCCCTTTCACAGAGCTCCATCATCCACCCATCTTCCATCATTATAGTAGAGCACCATCCAAAAGAGCTGATCATGGAAATAAAGGGGCTCAAAATCACCGACAGCCGGAAATACGGCCAGACGCTCATCACTTTTCTCGGGTCTGTCCACAAATAGTGGGCCTTGACCGGAAGCTTCAAATATGGTCAAAATCGCGCCCGTCATGTGCAAAATAGCCATCTGCCCCGGAAGTTTCGATCCCATAACCAACGGGCATTTGAACATCATCGAGCGAGGCCTCAAGATATTCGACAAGCTCATAGTCGCGGTGGCTATAAATGTGACGAAAAATCCCATCTTCACGGCCCAGGAAAGGCTGGAGATGCTGAAGGAAATCTATAAGGATTCCAAGCATGTAGAGGTTGATTCGTTTGAAGGGTTGCTCGTTGAATACGCGAAAAAACGGGGTGTCAGCACTATCCTCCGCGGCATCAGGAACATGAGCGATTACGAATACGAATCGCAGCTTGTGCTGGCAAACAAGACCCTCGACCCCAATCTCGAGTTTATATATATGATGACTGAAGGTCAGTACGCGCATTTGAGCTCCTCTATAATAAAGGAAGTCATCACCTTCGGAGGGAGCGGCTTCAAAATGATTCATCCGATTGTGGAAGAAAAATTGAAGGAGAAGCTGCGTTCCGAAAACAAATCCGAAATTCGAATATCGAAATCCTAAACAAATCCAAATGACCAAAATTCTAAATCCTAAACGTTTCGGTCATTTGAATTTCGAATTTTGAATTTATTTCGTATTTCGGATTTAGTATTTCGAATTTATATTCAAGGAGGTTTACTATGGAAGTGTGGAATTCGGTGGATCAGTTGAAGACGGCCTGCCAGGGATCTTTTGAGATCTCGCAGGGCGAGCTCAAAATAACCGACGAGAAGCGGTTCAGAAACGAAGCGGTGGACCGCCTCATCTGGAACGCGGTATTCTCGGGCGAAGAGCTCGTGAAAAAGACGGCCAAGTGGGCGATCTGGGAAGGCTCGCAGCTTCTTGGGTGCCCCTCTTCCTCGATTCATGATCTCTACATCGCGCGCGCGAAAGACGGCTGGAAGGACCAGACGGTCCCCGCCATAAACTTGCGCGGCATGACCTACGACATCGCCCGCACGATTTTCAAAACGCTTTTGCGCATCAATTCCGGCACGTGTCTGTTTGAAATCGCGAAGTCGGAGATAGATTACACAAAACAGCGGCCCGACGAATACGCCGCATGCATACTGGCCGCCGCGCTCCGCGAGGGCTGGCACGGACCCGTCTTCATCCAGGGTGACCACTTCCAGGCCAACGCCAAGAAATTCGCGGCAGATCCCGACGCGGAAGTGAACACGCTCAAAAAACTCATTTCCGAGGCGGTCGAAGCGGGCTTCTACAACATTGACATCGACACGTCCACGCTGGTGGATCTTTCAAAGCCGACGGTCTTCGATCAACAGCGCGCGAATTTTGAGACCGCGGCGGTTCTGGCAAAACACATCCGCTCGCTCGAACCGAAAGGCGTCACAGTTTCGGTCGGCGGCGAGATAGGAGAGGTCGGAGGCAAGAACAGCACGGGCGAGGAGCTTGCCGCGTTCGTCGAAGGCTTCAACGGCGTCATGAGTCTGAATACCAAGAAGACACCGTCGGGATTGTCAAAGATATCAATCCAGACGGGCACGACCCACGGCGGCGTGGTGCTGGCAGACGGTTCGATCGCGAAGGTAAAACTCGACTTCGACACGTTAGAGGAACTTGGAAAGGTCGCGCGCGATCAGTTCGGACTTGGCGGCGTGGTTCAGCACGGCGCATCGACACTTCCTGACAGCGCGTTCGACAATTTCCCGAAAAGGCAGACGTTGGAAGTGCATCTGGCCACGGCATTCCAGAACATCTTCTATGACAGCACCGCTTTCCCGAAGACGCTTCGCGAAAATATCTACAAGTGGCTGAAGCAGGAATGCGCAAAAGAGAAGACACCGGATCAGACCGAAGAGCAGTTCTATTACAAGACTCGCAAAAAAGGTTTCGGACCCTTCAAAAAAGAGATCTGGTCGCTCACTGACAATACCAAGACCGCTCTGACGAGCGAACTGGCAAAAACGTTCGACATGATGTTCAAAAAGCTGGGCATCCAGGGCAACAAAAAGATCGTCGACCAGAATATCAAAACAGCCCCGGTGCATCATAAGTTGCCGGAATAATTGCGGATACCCTTTTCTTGACACACCCTCGGATCATGATAAATGGTGAGTTCCATTTATCATGATCCTTTTTCGTTACATTCTGGGAATCGCTTCAGTCGTTTCTATAACTTTGGCACCGGTTTGCGCGGACGCCCAGGTTCGGAAAGTCACGCTGAACGAGGCGCTCGAGCGGGCGCAGACCGCCAACCGCGACATCGCGGCCGCAAAAGAGCGTCTTGCGGAAGTTGAGGGGCTGATAGGAGAAGCCCGTGCGATGGGCCTGCCCCAGCTGACCGGCACCGCATCATACGAACGCACGTGGCGCAAGCCGAAGATGTTCATCAACAACCAGGTCTTCAATGTCGGCTCAGATAACACATACCTGGCCGGTGCCGAAGTGAATCAGCTCCTCTGGGACGGCGGCAAAGTTTTGAAGGCCATCAAGGCGGCAAAGACGGAGCGCCAGAGCGCCGTATGGAACATCAAGGACGTCGAGGCACAGATTCGCCTCGCCGTAAAACAAACTTTCTACCAGATCATCTACACCGAAAAGGTGATCGAAGTGCTGAAGATGCAGCTTGCCCAGCTCAAAGAACATTTGAGGGCGATCCAGACGAGATTCGGAAAGGGTCTGGACAGCGATTACACGCTGATGCGCCAGCAGGTTGAGGTCACGAACGTCGAACCGCAACTTCTGGAGGCGCAGCGCGTGCACGAGCTATTACTCAACGGACTCAAGGTTCTGATGGCGGTCGATCCGCAGGAGCCGATCGAGGTCTCGGGTTCTCTGGCCTTCGAGCCGAAACAACTCCCCGATGCGAAGGCGATGATCGAAAAAGCAAGGGCCACAAGACCCGATCTCAACGCGCAAAGGCTCCGCGAGAAATCGCTGGAGCACGGCGTCGGCGCGGAAAAATCAGGTTACTGGCCGCAGTTCACGTTCAACACGACATATCAGTGGCAGGGACTGACCGACAACTGGAGTCTTTCGGGCAACGAAACAGCTGACAATTTGTACAGCATGATCCAGATGTCGTGGCCCATCTTCGACGGGCTCAAGACCAAATCGCGCGTGGAGCAGGCGAAGGCTAAACTTCTCCAGCAGCGCGTCACGAATTCCCAGCTCGAAGATTCCATCGTGCGCGAGGTGGAGGACGCCGTCATATCGCTGGACAAAGCGCAGGCCGCTTACAGGACACAGCTCGGCTCTTTCAATCTGGCGAAAAAAGCGACGGCCATCGCAAGCGAACGATTTGGGGCCGGACTCATGAGCCAGCTTGAACTCAACGATACGATCAATTCGCAGGCGCAGGCGGAGCAACTTTACTTGCAGGCTTTGTACGAATGCCTTGCCGCCGAGGCGGTGCTTGAAAAGGCTATAGGAGGTGCGATGTGAAAATTCAAAAATTGGGAATATTGCCGCTGCTCGTTGCGCTCGCAGCAATATCCTGCGGGAAGGGCAAGGTCGTAACCGCACCGCAGGAGATAGAAACGGCGAAGGTGGAAAGAGGCACAATCGAACAAAAGGTCCTGTTCACGGGCAACATCGTGGCCAAAGATACTGTGAACGTCTTCCCGCGCGGCAACGGACGCGTTACCAAAAAACTCTTGAAGGAAGGCGATCCGGTTAAGAAGGGCCAGGGGATCATGCTCATCGACCGTGACGACATCGGCTACACATTCAAACCGATGGTCGTCGACTCTCCCATCGACGGTTATGTGGGTTCCATATTGGTCGACGTGGGAACCTTTGTGTATGACCGCACGGTGTTCTCGGAACAACCCGTGGCCGTAGTAGTGCGGCCGGGCGTTATGCGCGTGAAGCTCGATATTCCCGAGCGCTATCTAGGCGTGATACTCCCGGGAACGGAAGTGACGATGAAGGTGGATTCCCTTGACGGCGACGGCTACACGGGAACGATCATAACCTCAAGCCCCGTCGTCAACGAGAAGACAAGGACGGCAAATGTCGAAGTCGAAATTCCCAACACCGACGGGCGCCTCCGCCACGGTATGTTCGGCAGGCTGAATCTGGTAGTCGAACGGAAAGACGGCGTGCTCATCGTGCCGTTCAATGCTGTATCGTGGGAAGGGGAAAAACAGTTCGTCTATAAGGTTGCAGACGACAAAGTGCACCGCGCCGAGATAAAAATAGGCATGCGCAACGACACGCACGTCGAGGTAGCGGAAGGCACCGCCGAAAACGACACTCTGGCCGTCGGCAGTCTAATTGATCTGAAAGACGGCGAGGCCGTCATAGTGAAAAAATGAAATCAGTAGATACATTCATCAGGCGCCCGATATTTGCCACCATGATCATCATGGCCATGGTGGTTCTGGGCTTTTTTTCTTTCTTGAGATTGGGCGTCGACCTTTTCCCCAAAATCGATTTTCCGATCGTTTCGGTGAGAACCGATCTTTTAGGCGCCTCTCCGGAGGAGATCGAAACCGAGGTCACAAAAAAACTTGAGGAATCGATCAACACGATCTCCGGGTTGGACGAGCTGCAGTCGTTTTCCTTCGAAGGACGCTCGATCATCTGGGCGCAGTTCGTGCTGGACAAGAACTCCGACATTGCCGCGCAGGACGTGAGAGACCGCGTGAACCGGGTCATCAACGATCTGCCTGAGGGAACGAAGCAGCCCGTCATCGAAAAATTCGATTTCTCCGGCAGCCCCATCGTGCAGATCGTGGTCAGCGCCAACATGCCCATGCGCGATCTGACAAAGATCACGCGCAAACGCGTGAAGGAGATTTTAGAGACGGTCGACGGCGTCGGCGATATCAGGATGATCGGGGCGCGCGAGCGTGAGATTCACATACGGATCGATCCGGCAAAGCTGGCCGGATACGGGCTGTCCATCTTCGACATACAGACCGCCCTTCAAAAGCAGAACATCGAGCTTCCCGGCGGCTATCTGACCGAAGAGCCGCGCGAAATAGTGGTCCGCACGATGGGAAAGATCGTCGACTCTAAGGATTTCGGGGCGATCCCGGTCGACACGTTCGGCAACACGCCGGTGCTCATCCGCGACGTGGCGGATGTCGAGGATGTGGACGAAGTGATGCGCAGCTTCTCGCGCTTCGATGACATATCCGCAATCAACATTTCCATAAGAAAGCAATCTGATGCCAACACCGTAGACGTCGCCAGGGCGGTGGCCAAAAAGCTCTCCGAAATAAGGCAAACGCTTCCTCCAGGCGTAAAGGCGGAAATCGTTCAGGATCAATCGATCTTCATAATGGCTGCCGTCCACTCGCTTGAGGAGGACCTGATCCTCGGCGCCATTCTGGTGTCGCTCACGGTGCTTCTCTTCATAAGAAACTTCCGAGGCATGATAATCTGCGCCGTGTCTATTCCCGTGTCTCTCATCTCAACCTTCACCTTGATGAAGATGCTGGGTTTCACGCTCAACAACCTGACGCTTCTCGCCTTGTCGCTTGCCAACGGCATCGTGATCGATGACGCGATCATCGTCTTTGAAAACATATTTCGCCATCTGGAAGAAAAGAAGGAGCAGCCCTTCTCTGCCGCCTCAAAGGGGCTCGACGAAATAGCGCTCGCCGTCGTCTCCACAACGCTGTCGCTCATGGTCATCTTCGTGCCTCTGGCTTTCATGTACGGCGTCATCGGCCGGTTCATGTTCAGCTTCGGCCTGACGATGGCGTTCACAATCGGCGTCTCCCTGGTCGTTGCGTTCGTCCTCACTCCCATGATGTGCTCGCGTTTCCTCAAGATCAAACCGCATGTTGAGAAGACATCGCGCGACACGCTCATCAACCGCTATGTCGACAAATATTACACGCGGATGCTCAAATGGGTTCTTGTCCACCGCAAAACGGCGGTAATAGCGGCGATCGTAATAATGCTGAGCTCCATACCGTCGCTGTTTCTCGTCGGCAAAGACTTCATACCGAAAGACGACAGGAGCGAGTTCAACATCCACGTAAAGGCTCCGGAGGGGACGTCGATCGCCGAGATGGACAAAATCGCATATGGCATTGAATCGGGCCTTCGAAAAATCAGAGGGGTAGAGCATCTGCTCACTTCTATCGGCGGCGGCGACAACCAGAAGGTCAATGAAGGCGACATTTTCGTCAAGATAAGCGACCTCAAAAAAAGAAGTTATTCCCAGGTCGACGTCATGAACGATGCGCGCATGATGCTCAAGGATTATCCGACGTTGCGCACCAGCGTGCAGTTCACGGGCGGCGCCGGCGGCGGCGAAGCGGAATTCCAGTCACGCCTCACCGGCCCGGATCTAGACAAGCTCAAACTGTATGCCGATCAGCTTACCGCCGCCATGAGAAAGCAAAAGGGTTTTGTCGACGTTGATACGTCGCTCGTCTTCGGCAAGCCTGAGGTGCGCATTAATATCGACAGACAACGTGCGGCGGACCTCGGCGTGACGGCTGACGATATCGCCCGCACGATGCAGCTTTTGGTCTCCGGGGAACTGGACATCACCAAATATAAGGTGGCAGACGAACTCTACGAGGTACGCATCCGCCTGCAAGACAAGTTCAGGAGCCGGCCCACAGATCTCTTCCAGCTTCCGATCCCATCCAGTAAAGAACACATGCCCACAGGACTCGTTCGCCTGGATTCGATAGCGACATTCGAGGAGACGACCGGCCCTTCCCAGATCGACCGCTACCAACGCCAGCGTTCCATAGAGATCGACGCCAATCTTGAAAATATGGCCCAGAGCGAAGCGAAGCAATTTGTGCTGGACGAGGCAAAGAAGATGAACGTCGAGCCCGGTTACGAATTCCAGTTCGTGGGCCATTCCAAGTATATGGCGGAGATGCAATCAAGCTTCACGATGGCGTTCTTGCTCTCGGTCATTTTTATGTACATGATTCTGGCTTCGCTCTTTGAAAGCTGGCTGCATCCGGTGACGATTCTCGCTTCTCTGCCGCTCGCTTTTCCGTTTGCGATATTTTCGCTTCTGATCACGCATCAAACGCTCCACATCATATCGATTCTGGGCCTCTTCCTTCTCATCGGCATCGTTAAGAAAAATGCCATTCTTCAAGTCGACTACACCAACACGCTGCGATCGCGCGGAGAGCCAAGAGACGTCGCTCTCGTGGAGGCTTCACGGACGAGGCTCCGTCCCATCCTAATGACAACGTTCGTGCTCATCGCGAGCATGATTCCCGTCGCTCTGTCGAGGGGCCCTGGATCTTCCTCACGCTCTCCGATGGCGGTCGTGATCATCGGCGGGCAATCTTTGTGCCTTCTGGTCACGCTGCTTTTGACGCCGGTTTTCTATTCCATTTTTGACGACGCTCAGACTGTGTGGATACCGCGCTGGGTGGGGCAGCTGAAGGAGAAGTTCTCATTCATCCCAAAACTTGTGAGGAGATACGGGGAGTCCGGATATGTAATGGTATCTAACTCCGTTTCCAAAATCAGAAATAGAAGGAAGAAAAGAACTTAGTTGGGTTTACCCTCTCTTTTAGCCTGTTCATATAGCGGCATGACTTTCGGCAAAAGAGTTTCCAGATATTTTGCGCGGGCTCCGCTTGAAGGATGCGACGCATAGATGGACGAAAAATCCTTCTTCTTCTGCGCCGCCTTTTTCCACAATTCGACTGCCACGCGCGGATCGTAGCCGGCCATCGCCATGTACGCCAGACCGATATGGTCCGCCTCGAATTCGTTTTTTCTGGAATAGCTCGGAAGATAAAGATTCATGCCCTGGGAAAACACCTCGCCGAACAAGTTGCTCCCCTCCTGATATCCGCCCGCCGCTATGGCGGTGGAAACCGCGGCGCCCACCATCATGATCGTCATATTTGCGCTGATCGTCTCGGTCACATGCCTCGCGTTCGCGTGCGCAATTTCGTGCGCCAGAACCGCGGCCAACTCGTCGTCGTTGTCTTTTTCCACAAGACCCTTTTTTGGATCCCAAAGTCCTTCATATACCATGATTTTTCCGCCGGGGGCGCACCATGCGTTCACAATATCAACGTCGGCAATGTGGACCTCGTAGGGAAAGTTTGGATAGTGGGAAACGGCGCTGATATTTCTGACAATTCTTTTGAGGCGTTCGAGCTCCTTGGCGTCCTTTTCGGGATCCAACTCCTTTTTCTCATTTTTCAGGGCCTTGGCCTGATAGACGAGGACCTGTTCGCCAAGCTTGGGCTCGTTTTCGACTTTATAATAGTTAAGGGTGGTTTTACCCGTAATGACGTCCTTGGCACAGCCGGCAAGGAGGAACGTGACTACAGCTAAAACCCAAATAATTTTAAGAGGTTTAAAGTTCATGTGATCTCTCCCCATCATTATATATGTGTATTTATAGGGACGCAATATGGGGGAAGAACACCCCATTTCTGCCCCCCAAACCTGGTCCCAAACCGGGGGTCTAGAACAATAATTTCAATAATTACAATGGGTTATATCTTGGCCCGCATCTTGCTCTTATAGCAGGGGTATGATGAAACCAACATTAAAAATACCGTTTCCGAGTGCCGATGAGTCGAGAGAAATAGCTCAGACTTCAAAGCGCAACAGCAACAGGTCCGAGCACGACTTCGTGACCGAGATCATTTATCTGCCACGCAAGCGCAACAAGATATTCACCCTCGCGGCAATCTTCTTTGTTTATGTCCTCTTTGCGCCGCGCTTTTTCGGACTCATTGAGCTGATCAAGAAGGAACAGACCGGTTTTGTGAAATATCAGGCTTCGATCGTATCGCTGGCGAAGGAATATAACGTTCCCGCGGCGCTCGTCGCGGCGGTCATCAAGGCCGAGTCGGATTTCAGGCCCAATGCCGTTTCACCGGTTGGAGCGCGCGGTTTGATGCAGGTTATGCCGGCCACAGCGCATGAGCTCAAAGTTTACAATCTCAGCGACCCCCATGAGAATATCCGCGCAGGCACGAAATATATCCGTTCGCTCCTGGATCAGTTCCGCGGTAACTTGACGCTCGCAATCGCGTCGTACAACGCCGGCCCTGGAGCAGTGAAGCGTTTCGGTTCAGTTCCGCCCTATCCGGAAACACGCAAGTACGTTCAGAAGGTTCTTCACAATTTTCAGCAGTTCAAAAAGAACTTCGGAGCATAACGCATCCAAAAGTAATTGAATAAAATCGCCGGCTTTCAAATAAAGCCGGCGATTTTTTATTTCTTCTTTTCTCCGAAGATTTGGGCGGAAAATATTTCGATTCTGGTCGTAGGATCCTGCCAGGCGTTTTCGGGGAGACCGGCTTTCATGCAGGTGTGCTGAAGGAAGGTCGTGCGGTCCCAGCCGTATTCGGTCGCAACCTGAGGGAGCAAAACGCCGTGGTACATTCCGCGGCTCATCAGTATGCCGTGTCTGCCGACTTCAATTTCACCCACGTCTTTTATCTCCCTGAGCGGGGACAGGACCGATATCTCGATATCGATTTCTTTGAGTTCCTCTCTGTTCACCGGGTGAAAACGCGGATCGCCGGTTGAAGATGCGATTGCCATCTCCTGGATCGTCTCCACAAGAGGAGCGTGGCCCACCATGTTGCCGATGCACCCCCTGAGCTGCCCCTTTTTGTGGATAGTCACAAAGGCGCCGCATTTTTCTCCCATAATCCCCTTGGCAGAAGGAAGAGGAGGCCTCGCCTGCTCTTTCACCCACATTTCAATCGTATCGCGCGCCAGTTTCAAAAGGATTTTCTGTTCCTCATCGGTAAGCATTTGCTCCATAAATCCCCCCTTGCTTCTATTTTTCAATACCACTATGTTCCCGTTTTGTCATGGAGGTAATATGAAGCCGTTTGAAAAGAAGATCGTCATTTTCGGAATAACGGGCGGCATCGCGGCATATAAATGTTGTGACCTCGTGAGGTCTCTTGTGAAGGCGGGCGCGGATGTCCATGTCATCCTCACAAAAGCCGGCGCCCAGTTTGTGACCCCTCTGACGCTTCAGGCGTTGTCCCAAAATCCGGTCCACACCGACATGTTCAGCCTCATTCAGGAGGGGGAGATCGGACATATATCACTCGCCGATAAGGCAAACCTCGTTCTTGTCGCGCCGGCCAGCGCGGACTTCATAGCGAAGGTGGCCTGCGGAATATGCGACGAGCTTTTGCAAACGGTCGTCTGCGCCACGAAGGCGCCGGTGGTTTTCGCGCCGTCCATGAACGTGCACATGTGGGAAAATCCGATCACAAAAGAAAATGTGAAAAAACTCAAAAAGCTGGGCTACCATTTTATAGAACCGGCGATGGGCGATCTTGCCTGCGGCTATCAGGGAAAAGGAAGGCTCCCCGAACCGGCCGATATAATGAAGGTCCTTGAACGGATATTGAAGAAATGAAAAACTTGAACGTCCTTATAACGGCCGGGCCTACGCGGGAATATCTGGATCCCGTGCGCTATCTCTCGAACGATTCTTCCGGAATAATGGGCTTTTCGCTCGCCGCAGCGGCGAGAAAGCTCGGAGCAAACGTCACGCTTATATCTGGGCCGGTCGGAATCGCCGCTCCTTCCGGCGTAAAACGAGTAGACGTGATTTCAGCCGACGATATGCACCGCGAGGTCATGAAGCGGCAGGCGAAAGCGGATATCATCGTCATGGCCGCGGCGGTTTCTGATTTCAAAACGGCACACTTTTCAAAACAGAAGATTAAAAAAATGTTCTCGCGGTCCGACCAACTTGTTCTCTCCCTGAAGAAAAATCCCGATATCTTGGCCGAACTCGGAAAAAAGAAACGAAAGGATCAACTACTCATAGGCTTCGCAGTTGAAACCAAAAATCTTGAAACCTACGCACGAAGAAAATTGAAAGAGAAAAAGTGCGACTGGATCGTCGCCAATCGTCACACTGTGATCGGCAAAGAGCGCGGCCACGCGATCCTTTTTTCAAAGGAGGGAAAGCGCATCGTGCTGCCCGAACTTCCGAAGGACGAGCTCGCGTTCGTGATCTTTTCACACATATTGGATTGAGGAAATAAAGGTTCAAAAGGCGGTTGCGACTTTGGAAACTGCAACGGCGGGAGCGATTCCTGCGGCTCTAAACCCTGCTGTCCGCATGGAACGTGCAGGCATTAAGTAATGCCCGCGCCGAACCGATATGTATCTATGCGCGCCGGCCAAAAATAGGCCGCTTCTTCCCACAACCCCTGATGCACCGCTTGTCTCTCCGGGATCGGCAAGTCCGGTTACGCTTCCGCGCCCCTCATTTTGAAGGCTGGGATCGAACTGCTCTTCGGTAATAATGTCGCCACTCTTGGGATGGATCGTGAATGTTGTACCGTCGTTCAGTCTTGAATATATATTCATTGTCCATCCAAGTCTTTCCAAGCTCTCCTCGACCGATATGAAATCCGGCGAGTTGCTCAAGTTTCCAATGCCGGCTCCATTGTCTTCCATGAGGAGGACGTATCTTTCAGGATTCCACGTTATCGTGATGTGGCGATCGTTCCCCTCAGTGCGGTGATACCTGCGCGAAATTGTGGCGAGCCTGTCCCATATATTGTCGACCGATTCGGTATCCAGATCTTTTCTGTAAAAAAAGTGCTTTTCGATATCCACGCCGATGTCGATTCCCTCCATCGTCGCAACAAGGGCATGGGGAAAAACAATTTTCAACGTCCTGGCACGAATTCTGAAAGAGAGATTCCCAAAGACCCGTATCGACTGGACCCTTTTGATATCGGCATCCGTCCAGACTTTTTCCAGTCCCCTGACGTCTTCAAGACGCGCAAGATCGTTCCATCTGTCAGTCATGTATTGGCCGACCACCATAACGCGGGGGTCCCCATCCCAGTTTCTCATCGCTTTCTTATCAAGGATGCGCCGCATGTACGTCTCTGGCCCCCAGAAGCTCTCCCTTCTGTAGGTCACCGCATCCCTAATCGCATCGGATGTGTTCTTATCAAGGATCTGCGAAATGCGCTCTGAGGCGCGGCCGAAATACATTCTCACGAATCGGGCAAATTCATCCGGACTTTCGACGTGAGTCATATCGAACAAAATGGGGAAATACTCCTGAATCTGATTTGCCACCCCCGACAGATCGTCGTCACTCATTTGATAGTGAACAAGATCGGCTTCGGCCCGGCCGCCTGGCCTTTGAAGCGCGTCATCGACTATTCCGAAGAGATATTTCAGAAGACCGTCTCTTTCGTGAGGCGACATGCGTTCAAGATTTGCAATCGGGCGGCGTGAATAACGGGCCGCAGGCGCGTAAGAAAGCGGCGGCCCGTCACTGGGGCGAGAAACGGCACTTCCCACCGGAATCTCCGGAGCGCGCGGGGGCTTGTCGTCATCCACGAGCCTGGCTACACCTTGCTCGCCCAGCAAGGACCATGGATTGAGCGCAAGATTCCAGAGCGACATGAATAATTTATCAACTGTGCCCATTTCGTGTCTCTACATTGTGATCATCAATGCCGACCGCGCGATGGGAGCAGCAATCGGCCGCTGTATCGCCCTTCCCGGCTGAACAGTTCTCAAAGCAGCAGCGCGCGCACGTGCGCCGATGCGGTCGTGACCATGACGATAATGGAAATTGTTTCCAAAGCCGTCCGAAAAAGCCTCGGTCTCCTCTGGATAGTAAAGACCCGTGACAGTGGGTTTTCCTTCCTGCGTTGGCGGAGTTCCTGAAGGAGGATTTGCGCCGCCAGCACCGCCGCCTTCCCCGCCGCCGTTTTCCGCTGCGGGCGGAACACTTCCACCGCCGCCGTTACCGCGCATGACCCCCGACGCGTTTATGTCGGCGACATTCGACTGTTTGAGGCCGTCTCTAAACAGACCGACGGCAAAGCCCTTGAATCTTTCGAATGCAGCCTGAACCCAGTTCTCGTCCAGTTGACGCCCAAACGGGACAGTCTCCCTCTGCCAGAGAAGACCATTCATATCGGGGCGCGGAGAAGCGATCACCCTCAACACGCCTTTGCCAAAGTTCAGCGCCCAAACTACCGAAGAGACCAGACCCTCTTTGATCCTTATCCCCACGTCTACGTTTCTGATAAAAAGATCCGAATCCTCTGCCAAGCCGTCGTTGATGTTTCTCGTCTCAGCGATTCCGCTCGGGCGCTCGTGAATGGCTGCATGCCACGCCGCCACGTCTTTGGGATCGATGTCGGCCATGATCATCTTCATCATCCCGACTATCTGTGTATCTTTGGCCTCGCGAAGCAGCCGTTCAAGCATTCTGCTCATGTTGCCAAGGCTGAACGGAGAAGCGAAGACCTCCGTCAATTCGTGCTCTATTAGATCGGCCAAGCTCCCGATCGCGGACTCCAACGCCGTCCTCGACGGCGAACGCGCATATTGAATATCGAACCTGTAAAAATCCGTTTCAAGGTCGCGGCTCCAGCCCACCCTCACGTTCCCCGACGCGCTGGCAAATTCGCCGGATTCATTGTCAGATTCCTCCCAGTCGAAATGTCTCACAACCGTGGCTGGGGAGGTGTAAACTGTCAGATCCTCCGGGCTCGCCCCCAACAACATCAGATGATGAAGCGGGCCGACCACTTCCTGAAGATATCCGGTCACCGTCACCGTTTTGTTATCGGCAAATGCATAATACCATGTTGAACCATTTGGTCCGGCAACGGGTTTAAACTCGCCGGCAAAGACGTCGCCTTCCTCATTACCGCCGGAACTCATTCCGAAAAGACGCTCCAGACCGCGTTCGGCATGGGAAAGTAGAGGGGTCAAACGTGGCGGCCTGTACATCGAGTCCACCGGCGCTTCCGTGAAATGCAAAAGCCCCACAGTCGAAGGAGGGTTAATCTCTCCTTCCGGATTTATCTTCGCCGGAACTGCCGGCACTACAGGTTCCGAAGTTCCGTTTCTCACAGCATCTGGTCCGTCTCCTCCTGCTCGCATGTCTTCCTCCTATTTTTACAGTGTTCTTACCAAAGCCGATCTCGCAGCCACCACCACACCTTGTGGAGCGATCCTCGCGGTCCGCCTTACCATTCTTAGCCCCGATGCAAGTGCGCGGGCACCTGCGACCCGCTCGTGACGACGCAGCCGATGAGTCCCATAAAACATGCCGGCATAAGTGGAAACTTCCGCCGCATCAAAGGTGCCGATAACCGATAGGGAGTTTTCACCGCCTCCGACCGCTCCCTGTGCGCCCCCGCCGCCGCCAGTTTCCGCAGGCGGCATGCTCGTGCCGCCGCTGCCGTCAATGGGCACTTCCTCCATGTCGGCGTTCACGAGGACGACCCCTTCACCCCATATGTCGCGCACGAACCGCCTCAAAGGCAGCGATACGGGGGATCTCCAATCGGCGTTCTTCGCATGCGGATCCGTATCAGAAATGGTAACTCTGAAACCCCTTCTTCCGTCAGTGAGACGCCTGAGGCTCCACTTTGACACGTTCGTTGAAGCAAACGTTCTGATGTCGTCGTCTGCATCACCCTGATTTATGGAAAGTTCAACGGAGTCCACTCCGCGGCCTTTTATCCCTATCCCGACATCTACATCTCTGACAAAAGGACCGGAATTCCTTGGGGCTCCAACGTTCGTCAAATCACTTACTGATTTCTCACGGCCAAGCATACCCAATATATCGCCGGCATTGGCAATTTTTAAAAGATGTCCCAGCTTTCTTCGGATGTTTGCCAAGCTCACCGGCGATTCCGTGGTTTCCATTATCTCGAACGTTTCAAGCGCGGCGAAACGGTCAATGACCGGCCTCAAATCCGCTTCGGATCTCGCGGGAGAGAAGCGAAGTTCAAACTGATAAAAGGCCGTATCAAAAAAACGTCTCCATTTCACAGTCGCCGTCTTGGCCCCATTTGTGAACTCGCCGGACTCTTCGCCTGCGTTGGTCAGCTCCAGATCTCTCGCGATAGTTGCCGGAGAGTAATATCTGTAGGCACGCTCGACGCCGTCGAAGCTCCGCAGAATGTCATCAAGCAAAATGACGGCATCGTAGATATAACCTGCGATTCGATACAGATTTCCGTTGTCACGCGCGACATATGCAGCAAACACCATCGCATTGTTTCCGGAAGGCAAGAGATTGAGTCCCGGCACATATGAGCTTTCTCTCCCCGGACCGTTGCTGGGCGTTCCGACGAGCCGTCTTATCGCGTGCCTGAGATGCGTCTCATAAGGGCTTGGAAGCGGGGCCGGCGAGACTTCGATTCGCGAACCCGGGTCGATGGGAGATCGTACATCAACATATGAATCGGCTCTATCACTCTGGCCAGCGCCTCTGCGCTTATCGACTCCCGAATTGGTCTCCTCGTCATCGCTGAAATCCAGAGCAGGGAGATCAGGTACCGGTGGATCGCTACCGATTCTTCCGCTATCGCCATCACCTCCTGATGCCATAGCCGCCTCCGTTCTTCCCCCGCCACCCTATTGCAACTACCGCACTTTGACCGCCTGAGGTCTCACTATATTCACGATATTTTGACGCACGACACTCGCCGCCGATCTCACGCGTCTGACCCCCGAAACCAACGCGCGCCGGCCCACATACCCTGCGAACGGAAGAGACCAATACTGGCGCAGGGATCTGCCTCCGTGCGGCCCCGACGTTTCGCCGGTTTCAAATGTCCCCGTAACGGACGAACCCTGCCGTGAGGGATAATCTCCTGAATAGACATTCCTGATGGAACGGTGGAAGAGGGGCGCAATATCGTTTTCAACAAACGCTCTCTGCGACCGCCTGGTAACATTTTCCGGCCTGGAATTTTCCACATGCCAGTAGATTGTTTTTCCATTGCGGCCCAAGATGCCTGTCCACAGTGCTTCATTTTCAAGACCGCCGACCCTGAGCGTCAACTGCATCACCTTGCCTTCGGGATTGAGCCTCACTCCCGCGCCGACGATACCAATCATATCGTCTGGAGCAAAAGCTCTCAGCAAAGTGCTGGTGTTGAGAAACCTTTCCACGCGCTTTGCCTGTCCGCTCTGGATATCCTGCATGGCGCTGTGAAAGGCATTGATGATTCCAAGATAAGTCACGTCATTGGTGGACTCTTCGATATCGTACAAGCTCCTTGCCATAAAAAATTTCATTGCGGCGTGAAAACGATACCACATGAAATCTGCGGGAAAATTCAAATCATGATCTGGAGATATTGTGACCTGATACAGACGTGCCGCGTAATTGTACATTGGAATGAACACGAGCTCGCCGTCACCGAATGTGCGGTCCGCGAGAAGCGAAGGGCGGCTGTTTCCCCTTATCATGCTTGCCAGCATACCCGGGGACCAGACACCGGGTTTGCCGATGGCGGCATTCAAAAAAGATGCAAGATCGCCAAGCCTTCCTCCGATGACAACTTTTCCCTCGACGTCCGTTTTGACATAAATTGCGGAGCCGCTGTATGAATCCATTCTCTGAAAATCCGCATACACCTCAGGTTTCACATTCACGCGCGGGACAAGACCGAACAAATCCGGCATGAATGCATATCCGGTAAACCGGACGGGTTCGGTGACGAGTTGAAGCAAACCTTGGCCGTAAGCCGGGGCAGCCGAACCGCTCACAAAATAATCTAGAATTGATTGAGTTAACGTGGGATCTTCAGATAACAATCTTGGAATGATGTACTGCGTTGCATGGTCGGAATTTGAAGCTCCGCGAACAGAGTCGTCCCCGCCTGCTGCGATCATTTTTTCCTTCCTTCCCCTCCCCCCATAGCGCATCTCTCTAGCCTATATCCCACTGATATTCAAGGGGATAATGGTTTTCTGCGAGCCAAATACCGATATTGGCGCCTCTTGGGGCCCTGAAAGCCCCTAAATCCGGTTATTGGGAAGGATGCTTTCCTAGAAAAATTCGCCGAACATGAGAATTGTCAGCGCAATCACCGCAGCGATCGTGAACCATGAAACGAAGTTCCAGATCTTTCCATTTGTGAATCCGCACATGATTTCATTGCGATTGATAAGCCGCACCATGAAGATGAGCATGAACGGCAACACGACTCCGTTCACCACCTGCGTCAACACCATCATCTTGAAGAGAGGAAAGGCCGGGATCAAAACAAGACCCATGCCGATAATTATGGTGGCGGTGAAGATCGTGTAAAACTGCGGCGCCTCCGAGAATTTTTTGTTGATACCGGCCTCGAAGCCCAGGCCTTCGCAGACGTAATATGCAACCGAAAGCGGAAGCACAACGGCGGCAAAAAGGGAGGCGTTCAAAAGGCCGAACGAAAAAAGAATCTTGAAATGAGTGCCCGCGAGCGGTTCCAAAGCCAGCGCGGCGTCGGCTGCGGTTTTTATCTTTATCCCCGCGGGGTGGATGGTGGCGGCGCATGCGACAATGATGAAGAAAATGACCACGCCTGCCATTATACAACCGATGAGAGAATCAAACCGCGAATGTTTCAGGTTCTCGACACCGATTCCTTTCTCCACAACGGAGGACTGCATGAAAAAAAGCTGCCACGGCGCGATCGTCGTTCCTATTATACCGACGAGCATGTAGAGATATTTGGGGTCGAACCTGAATTTAGGCTCGACCATTCGAAGAGCGACTTCGTTCCAGTCCGGTTTTGCGAAGAAACCCGACACCACGTAAGAAAAATAAAAAAGACAAAGAACCAGAAACACTTTTTCAACGGTTTTGAAATTGCCCTTCACGACAAGGAGCCACACCAGAAGCGCCGCTATGGGAACGCTTATGTATTTTGAAATTCCGAATATCTCGAGGCTCGCCGCCACGCCCGAGAACTCGGAGACCGTGTTGCCGATATTCGAGAAGAGAAGTGCGCTCATCGCATAAAACGCGATCTTCGCGCCGAAATTTTCGCGTATAAGATCGGCCAGTCCCTTGCCCGTGACCGCACCCATCCTTGCACTCATCTCCTGCACGACAATGAGGACAAAGACCACGGGGACGACGGCCCAGAGAAGATCGTAGCCGAAGTGGGCGCCGGCAATCGAGTACGTTGCGATGCCGCCCGCGTCGTTATCGACGTTGGCGGTGATGATTCCGGGGCCCAAAAGCGACAGAAAGAGAATGAGGTTCCGCCATCTGCCGTTCTTTGTCTTCTTTTCTTCTGTCATGCTATCTTCCGCCCCATACCTCGTCCACGATAACCGCGAGCACGTCATCTATCGTGATGATTCCTTCCATGACACGCTCTTCATTCACGACCGGCATTGCGAAGAGGTTGTATTTGGCCATCAGCTCGGCAACTTCCCTGAGCGGCGCTTTCACATATAATGAAGGCGGTTTTTTGAGCATCACCTCGGAGAGTTTCGCTCCGGGCGATTCAAGGAGAAGCTTTCTGAGGGAGATCATGCCGATGAGCTTTGAATCCTCATCTATAATATAGCCGTTGTGAATCGTCTCGGCTTTCTTGAGCTCCGTATTGCGGATGTAATCCAGCGCATCGTTGACGGTCATCTCTTCTTTGAGCGTGATGTACTCTTTCGTCATGAGACCGCCGGCGGAGTGGACCTCGTGTTTCAAAAGGTCGGTCAGCTCGCGAGCCTTCTTGGGAGAGAGCATATCGAGAAAACGGCCCGATTCGCGCGGTGGCATCGAACCTAAAAGATCGGTCGCCTCGTCGGCCGGCATGCGCTCCAGAAGATCTGCAGTCGTTCTGGGGTCCAGCTCGTCCACCAGATCGCGCTGCCATTTCATGTCAAGCTCGGTCAAAATATCGATCTGACTCTGTGGATCTAGTGTCTTGAAGAGCGCGGCGCGCTGATATGTGTCGAGCTCCATTAACATCTCCGAAAGATCGGGCGGCGGAATCGCCTTGAGTTGATCCTGGCCGACGTTGAGCTGAATCTTTCCGGTGATGGGCTGGATGGAAAGAGGCTGGACGTATTTCCACGAGATGAATTTTTCCGCGGTGAGATAACTTGCATGGCGATGAAAAAAACGGACGACCGGATCTATGAAGCGCTCCCAATTGAGACGCCTGACCAGACCCCTTATTCCAACGTCGACGTGCGCGATGCGAAGGTCGTTGTCCACTTCCAGAAGATGGATATCGTTGACGCGAACGACCTTGCGGTTGAACGTGTCGACGACCTGCTGATCCAGAATATTCTTTCGGAGAGTGACTTCAGCGCCTTCGCGATAGGTCTTGACGGTGGTAAGCGATTCCAGCGGAACCTTGAGCTGGAACTGCCCGCCCGCGTGATGCAGATCGCTCCACGGGATCACGTAATATTTTTTTCGGAGAAAACCTTTTGAAATGATAAGAGAGGTCAGACGCGGATAGGCCTCGTCTAGCTTCGCGGTGAAATCGAAGGGCCTGCCCAAAAAGCGGCCGTGGCGATCCACCACATCTTGTTTGATGACTTCGGTATAAAATGTGAACATAGCGCAGATTCCATATTTCCCGGCGCTTGTTTGACACTTCGGTACCGAAAAATCAAATACAAAATGGCAAAACTCTGAGGCTTTCGGGGCTGTGGGGTTTGTGGGACGGCGTCGTTTTTGGGTTACGGCCCAAAAACGCACCTCGTCTCTCGGCGATTGCGGCATCATATCCATAGATGCAATCGCCTCCGAGACGCCCACAAACCCCACGAGCCCCTACGCCTCCGAGTTTTGACAGCGTATTTGATTTTACAGTACATCCGTTACGTCAGGCAGGATGAGATTGGGGCGGTAGAGGCCGACGGCCAGGCGCTCCTTCACCAGATCCACTACCGTCTTCGCGCTCCTTTTCGTGAGCACTCCCCTTCCCACGAGCAGCTTGAGGCGCCTTCTGAGATTCTTCGCATATGTGAGCCGGCTCTCGCCGGTGGGATCGACATCGAGGCACGCGGCGTTCGCAGGATGGGCGAGAAAATCGAAGACCGCTTCCATGGTCAGATCGACGTAATGCTGGCGGTTCTCCTCGCCCACCTCCCATCGCGATCTCTTCGCATAGAGTTTCAGACTGTCGCGCATCCCCCGCATCTTTTGAAAGATTAGAATCGACGAGAAAATACGCTTGTTCACTCGATAAGAAAAAATGGTCTTTTTCAGAATGCGCTCGAGCAGAAGATCGAACTCTCCCATCTCATAATTTGCAGCCTTGCTTATCTGCTTCCAGACTTTTTCAGGAACGCCGATGTCGAAACGCATCTCCCAATATGTGTGAGAGAGCATTCTGGTGCTGTAACTTTTGACTATTTTGAACGGGATGTAATAATTGTGCGCAACGATATCGGCCGCCAGATGCATGAGATATCCGTAGGCCGCCGCGCGCTGTTTTTGAGTTGCGGCCTCGGCCAGAATCAACCGCCCGATGTCCCAGTTGTGGCAGTGGTGCATGTAGCCCGCGTATTTTTTTCCTACGACGACATCCGGCACGACCGTGCCATATAGAAATTCATCGGGATATTTTTCAAGCAGAGAACGGATCACGGGTGCGGCAAGGGATATCTTGGCAAGCGCGGTCATGCCCAGATACATGTGCATTCCGGGGCCCCATGCGAGCGCATCGGCCGGAAGCAGAAGGAAAATTAATATTGCAATTACGGTGTAAAAAAGCATCATCACGCCTCATGACCACTATACAAAAGATTGTCAAAGACGTGAAGAACCTTCTTGAGTACCAGAATCTCATGGGGGTGAAGGAAATACCTATGGCACAAGGCGCAAGGCGCAAGGCACGGGGCGAAAGCTCAAAGCTCAAAGGTCAAGGGTCAAAGGAAGAGCAACTCAAAGAACTCCGGGAGGAGATGGGGGATTGTACAAGGTGCAAGCTGGGAAAAAGCAGGACCCATCTTGTCTTCGGTGTTGGAAGCCCCGAAGCCAGGCTCATGTTCATAGGCGAGGCGCCCGGGCGGGATGAAGACCTCAAGGGCGAACCCTTCGTTGGCCGCGCGGGCCAGCTCCTCACAAAGATCATAGAGGCGATGGGGTATAAGAGAAGCGACGTCTACATCACCAACATCCTCAAATCACGGCCGCCTGAAAACCGCAACCCGGAACCCGACGAGATCGAAGTCTGTTTCCCGTTTCTTGAAAGACAGATCGAGATCATAAAGCCCACGATAATTATCTGCCTCGGCAAATTTGCCGCGCAGACCATGCTCAATACGGACGCGCCTATTTCCAGCCTTCGCGGGCAAATGGGCGAATACAAAGGCATTCCGGTAATGCCCACATACCACCCGGCCTATCTGTTGAGGAATCCGGACGCAAAAAAACAGGTGTGGGAGGATGTGCAGAAGGTAATGAAGCTGTTAAAATAAAAAAAGGGACGCTTCTCCTGTTGGCGTTCCATGAAGGGGACACTTCCCATTTTCACATGGAGCCCTCGTGAACAGGGGAAGTGTCCCCTCTCACGCAAATTCTGTGTATTCGCCTTCGTCCCCTGCGTCGTCGGTTGAAGAGCTTTCTTCCGCCACAACCACTTTCTGGGCATGTGAGAAGACCTTCGATACCGATCCAACTGCAACCAAAGCCACGATCAGGACGATTACGAGGTGCGATAACTTCATGCGACCTCCGTCCCTACCCCCTCTTGCCGGCCGCTAACCCCATGTTCGCGGCCTCCCATATATATTATCGGCACCATCGGGCGGAAAGTTGCGTAAATACTGCATTGGCGAGCAATAAATTTTATAACTAGGCATAATTTAAAGACTTTTAAGGCACCCTGAGGGGGACACTTCTCATTTTCGCGTGGAGTTCTCGTGAACAGGAGAAGTGTCCCCTCCTTTTGCTTGACATGGCCCTCGATTGCGCGTAGTAAGCACAAAATTGAAAATCGCTATATATTACAAGTATTTACAACGTTCAAAACAAATTGAACGATCAAAAAGGGGTTAAAAGGGGGTTTTATGGTAGCAAAGGCGGGACAGGGTGTAGCGGCGGAACCGGCTGTAAACATTGAAGAAGAGGGCCAACTGGGCAAGACCGGGACCAAGACGGTGAAGGGTAATATCCGCCCTTCCTTCCTTAGTAGATATCAACCCAAAGTGACCTATTCCGGCCACCCGATCAGGGAGATCCCGTGGACGCTGCCCTATTGGACCAACTCGCTCTGCCCGGAATGCGGCATCACGATCCCGGCGCGCAAGTTTGCCGAGGGCAAAATGGTCTACATGGAAAAGGAGTGCCCCGAACACGGCTATTATAAGGAAAGGCTCTCCTCCGACGTGGATTTCTACATGAGCCTCTTCACATACCGTTTCGGCGACAACCGCGGTTTCACGAACCCCATCGTCCAGGCGGAGCTTTCCAAAAATTGCCCGGAAAATTGCGGCATATGCAACCAGCATCATTCGCATACCTGCATGTCTAACATCGATCTCACGAACCGCTGCGACATGACCTGCCCCGTCTGTTTCGCCAACGCGAACGCGATGGGCTACATCACGGAGCCGTCCGTCGATCAGATCCGCCAGATGCTCCAGACGCTGCGCGACAGAAAACCGGTTCCGTGCAAGGTTGTCCAGTTTTCGGGCGGCGAGCCGACGATACATCCGAATTTTATCGAGATCGTCAAGATGGCGAAGGAGATGGGGTTCACGCAGATACAGATCGCCACGAACGGCAAAAATCTCTCCGATTACGATTTTGCAAAACGCTGCTTTGAGGCGGGCCTCAACAGCCTCTATCTGCAGTTCGACGGCGTGACCAAGGACATTTACAAAAAAACACGCGGCGAGGACGTGCTGGAAACGAAACTCCAGTGCATCGAAGTCTGCCGCAAGGTGGGGCTGCGCATCGTTTTGGTCCCGACGGTCATACGCGGTATCAACGACCATCAGGTGGGAGCAATGGTCCGCTTTGCCTGCGATCATGCGGACGTCATTTCGGGCATCTCCTTCCAGCCGGTCTGTTTCACGGGAAGAATTTCGGAGCGCGACCGCATGAACCAGCGCTACACAATCACGGATCTCGCCCTCGATATCGAAAAGCAGACGAACGGCCTCATGCCGCAGCGCAACTGGTTCGGCCTGGGCGCGACACAACCGCTCTCAAGGCTATCAGAGGCACTCTCCGGCAAGCCGGCGTTTTTCGTCTCATGCCATCCCGATTGCGGCGCCGGCGGATACCTCTTCATCAACCCTGAAAATCATGACGAGGTGAAACCCGTCACCGCATTCCTCAACATGCGCGATGCGTTTCTGGATATCCAGAACCTCTCCGAAAAGCTCATTAAAAGGAGAGCAAAATGGTGGTACCGCGCGCTGAGTTCGTTGGGGCTGGCCCGCTCGGCGGATCTCTTCGGCGGTTTCAAGGCGTTTAGCATACTCAAGGACAAATTCGACCAATCAAAGGCGCCGACGGGTCTGACGCTCAGGCGCATGATCGGCGTCATGGACGGATACAAAGATACAAAAAAGGGACGCGCACCGGACACGGAAAAAACTACGAGCTACAGAACTCTCTTTGTCGCCGGAATGCACTTTCAGGATCGTTACAACTATGACGTGGAACGCACGCGCCGCTGCGTGATCCATCAGTCGGCACCGGACGGCAAGATGTATCCGTTCTGCACCTACAACTCGGGTCCGTACTACCGCGCGAAGGTCGAGGAGCTGATGCAGACGACGAAGCTCCACGAATACAACGAGCCTTCCGATCCGCACGCGAAGGCGAATAAGAGCAAACGCTTCATGCCACCCGCCGACATCAAAGTCGTCGTGAAGGACTACGGCGTGGGCGAACAGAAGAGCTCTTATCACATCCCTGAAAACCACGGCTGCTGCTCGACTGCAAAAGGATAAGAAAAATAAAAAGCAAGTTGTAAACGGAGCCGGGAAAAAAATTTTCCCGGCTTTTTGTTTAGAAATTTATTTACGATCCGCTAAAAAAATGATATTTCTGCATTCCACATTTTCAAACAGCGATGTTTTTTTGAAAACTTCAAGAAGGAGAGAGGAATGGCGACAGTGTATAATGAAGTGGAAGATCAGTTGATAGAGCAGCTGGATGCAAGCGAAGAGACCGCAGAATCCGCCCAGGCAAGTCTTGAGCCGATATCAGCAGTTGAGCCGGTGAAGAGTCAGGTCATCTGTATTGCTTCTGGCAAGGGCGGAACCGGCAAGACTATGATCGCCACCAACCTTTCCGTTCTTCTCGCCCGCGAAGGTTTGAACGTCGTTCTGCTCGACGCGGACTTCGGTCTGGCCAACGCCCACCTTCTAATGGGAGTTGATCCCACAGACGACATTTCATCGGTCATCACCGGCGAAAAAAATTTCTCTGAGATCATGGTTGAAGGGCCGGAAGGGGTGAAACTCATTCCCGGAGGCTCGGGGCTTTCAGAGCTCACCTCCCTTGGCGACGAGAAATTCAGTCAGCTTATCAACGAACTTGGTGATCTTGAAACTCTTTCCGACATCCTCATCGTGGATCTTCCCGCCGGAATCTCTCCTCAGGTGATGGCCCTCATGGGCGCCGCCCACGAGATGATCATCGTGATAACGCCTGAAGTCACCTCACTTGTCGACGCATATGCGATGATCAAGGCGCTGACCAAGATCAACGAGAGAACGGTAGTGCACATCATCGTCAACCGGGCGCCGGACAAATCGCGCGCCGTGGTGGGCTTCCAGAAGCTCTACAGCGTCGTGAACAAGCATCTGCAGGGCAAAGTGGCCCTCAAGTTCCTGGGCTGGATACCGCAGAACTGGTACGTCCTCAATTCCGTGGCGTGCAGAAAGCCCATCGTTTTGAGGCATCCGCAGTGTTTTGCCACCTCATGCCTTGTCGGCATGGCGGACAAACTTTTCAAGCGCAATACCCACTGGAGGGATCAGCAAAGTTTCCCGTCGTATTTCGGAAGACTGGAACAGATGATCTATGGGCGCTGACCCCAAATCGATTGCCGCAATCTCGGTTCCGCCGCAAGAAGAGGGCGCGATGCGCGTTTGCCGCGAAGTTTCCTCCCCTCCCCTTTCAGATATCCGCGAACTGATAAAAGGAAGGCCCGATTCGATTGAAGCGGGGCTCGTCTCCGTCGATTTCGATCTTTTCATCCCTTCGGTGGGCGAAATAGATCTTGTCGCCGTCTCAAATGGTCGGCTCGTCATGGCCTCAATCTTCGGAGAGCTGACCGCAGATCATCTTGGAAAAGCCGCCGGCATCAGGCAGTGGTCGCAAGAGAATCAAACTGTCTTGAAGCGCGTCTATCTTGGCGATTCAAAACCCGATTTTTCCGTGCGCATCCTGTTTCTGTGCTCGGAGGTGGACAGCCGCGCGCTTCTTCTCATGAAGATGATCGCCGACCTCCCGCTTGAAATATACCGCTACAGGTGCCTCGAATCGGGTCAAAACAAATGGATAGCGATCGAAAAGGTCGCGGCTGAAAAAAAAGCCTTGGAACCCGTAAAAATTCCCGCGAACCCGCGCAAAAAAGCAGCAATTCTGCCGTCGCAATTTCATATCGGGCTCACCGATGAAGAGATCGGCGACTTCTTCGACATGCCTGTCGAGGCGGAATGTCAGGAATCGGGCGATGCCTTTGAAGGCCCCTATTTTAATTCGTAGCTTATAACCAGCAAAAAAAACCTTTCCACGTCAATTCCTACCCTGCCTAATTACTTGTTTTTCTAGCAACTTTTTATGGTCGCGGCCGATTAAGAGGAAGAGGCCTCGACACGCGAAAGGGAAGTTGCTAGAGGCCGCCTCAAGGCAGGAGGTTTCAAATGTCGACCATTTACAATAATGAAGAACAATTCGTCCGGGAAACAATCGAGAGCCAGGCCTCAAAAATAGATTTCGAACGGCCGGAGCTCTCACTTAAAACACAGGCCCTTCTCTCTGCCCATCCGGCAAAAACACAGGTCATCTGCGTGGCTTCGGGCAAGGGGGGCACGGGCAAGACGATGATATCAACGAACATTTCCGTGGCGCTCGCGGCGCAGGGTTTGAGTGTGGCTCTCATCGACGCCGACTTCGGGCTTGCCAATTCACACATACTTTTGGGGCTGGAACCGCGCTTTGACATTTCGTCGGTGCTTTCCGGAAAAAAACACGTCGCCGACGTGATCGAGCACGGCCCCTTCGGCGTCAAACTCGTTCCGGGCGGGAGCGGTTTTTCCGAGCTTGCGATGTTAGACGACAACAGGTTCCGCTATCTAGTGAGGGAACTATCCTATCTCGAAGAAAAGACCGACATAGTAGTAATCGATCTTGCCGCGGGGATAACGCCGCAGATCATGCGGTTACTCAGCGCTGCACACGAAGTAATCGTGGTCACAACACCGGAGGTTACCTCCCTTCTGGACGCATATGCACTCATCAAATCCCTGACGCAGATATTGGAGCAAGTAACGGTAAAAATGATAATCAATCGCGCGCCCGACCAGAACCGCGCGATGGTGGCGTTCCAGAAGATATGGAGCGTCGTTAATAAACACCTTTGCGGTAAGGTGTCTTTGATGTTTTTGGGGTGGCTGCCGCAGAATTTCTATATCCAGAATTCCATTGTCTGCCGGAAGCCCGTGATCCTGAAGCACCCGAAATCGGTTGCGGCCAAAGCCATCGAAAATATGGCGGAGAAGATCCATAAGAATTACCGGAGCTGGAAGGGGCGCCAGATAGACCGATGGGGCGAACCCTCCTATTTTGCAAAACTCGAATGCACCGAATACGTCAGATGACGGGGTGAAAATGGAGTACACGCGGGTCAGAGAGCTTTTGAAAACCGATCCGGCCGTCGTCGAGAGCGGGACCATAACCGTCGACAGCGACTTTTTCATCCCATATGTCGGCGAAATAGACATGGTTGGCGTGAGAAGCGGCCGGCTGATACTTGCGTGCGTGACAGACGAGCTTCAAGGCAGACATCTTAGACAGCTTTCCGAAATTTTCAGGTGGGTGCGTGAAAATTCAAATGTTTTGGCTCATGTCTATCAGGCAAAGGGTTTGTCTGAAGGATTCTCAATTTCCATCTGGTATCTGTGCGAAAGCATCGGCGCCGACGCGCAACTGCTTCTGCCGTCACTTGTCGATTTTCCGTTCGCGATTTACCAATATCGCTCCGTAAAATCCAAAGGCCGCGAATTGCTTGAGGTAAAACAGGTGGGCTTGAAGACAAAAGTGGACGTCATCAAAATTCCCGCCAATTTAAACTTTGAGCTGAGCGAAAAAGAACGCGGCGCTTTTCTTTCCTCCGACGACGAAATCACCTACACCGGCCCTAATTTCAATTCCTGAAAACCTATGGAGGTTCTCCAATGAAGAAATTTATTTTTTCCTTTCTCATCATCCTCATTATTGAATCTGTCTGCCTTGCGGGCAGCAAGGTCAACTGGAGACGCGTCGAGGGTACGCCTTCTCCCGTAGCAACAGGCGACGAGATAGCCGTGGCCTACCTCACGGGCCTGCCTGAGATCGACCGCCAGACGACGTGCTTTTCCTACAACGTGAGGCTTGCGTTCGATGACAGCGACATCGTCCTCAAGCGCAATATGATAGATCAGAAGAGGGGGAAAGGGATAGAAGAGGTCGAGATCACGCGCATAAGATACGCCGACATAAAGGACCTGCTCTTCGGATACGACGCAATCTATGCCGCTCAGGAGGGTGAATTGCCGACGGCAAACGAACGGCTTTGCAACAACCAGAAATTGACGACGTTCATGCAGATAATCAAATCGCCGGTCGTTATCATGATTGGTAAAGGCGACAAGAGGGTTTCATTCGTCGTCAGCGCTCCGGACAACTCCGCGGTGCGGCTCTACTACGGGCTCGCCGACCGCGCGAAGCTCAAGGTCAAGACTCCGATGGCCTACAAGGGAATCGTCAAGGAACGCGCGAAGCTCGACCCGCCGCCTCCGGACAGCGCGAGATAACGCGTTCTCCCCTATTTCGCCTGGTAAAACGGTTTCAGCAGGTCGATCGGAATCGGGAATATTGTCGTTGAGTTGTTCTCGGTTGCAATCTCTGCGAGCGTTTGCAGATAGCGCATCTGCAAAGCCATCGGATGCGGTTCCATTACCTTTGCCGCGTCAACCATCTTTTCAGCCGCCTGAAATTCGCCCAGCGCGTTGATGACCTTCGCGCGGCGCTCGCGCTCGGCCTCCGCCTGACGCGCCATCGCGCGCTTTAATTCTTCGGTCAGATCGACATTCTTGATCTCAACATTCGAAACCTTGATTCCCCACGGCTCCGTCTGCTTATCGAGGATTTCCTGTATCAGGTCGTTTAATTTCTCGCGCGAAGATAAAAGATCGTCCAGCTCGTGCTGACCGACAACGCTCCTGAGAGTCGTCTGGCTCATCTGGCTCGTGGCAAATTTGAAGTCCTCCACCTCCGTCACTGCCTTGTTGGAATCTATTACGCGGAAATAGACGACAGCGGAGACCTGAACGGAAACGTTGTCCCTCGTGATGATGTCCTGCGGCGGAACATCGAGTGCCACAACGCGCAGACTCATGCGCACGATCTTGTCGATCGGCTTGAAAACGAAGACGATCCCCGGCCCCTTCGGAGTCGGCAAAAGCCGCCCCAAGCGAAAGATCACGCCGCGTTCGTATTCGTTCAAAATTTTGATGCAGGACAGAAGATACAAAACGATGAATCCGGTGAAAATCATCCATGGATATGTCATAAAACCCCCTTTTTTATTAAATTCGAAATTCGAATATCGAAATTAGAAACAAATCCTAATCACCTAAATTCCAATGTTCAAAACATCTTTGTTTGGGTCATTCGAATTTTGAACATTCGAAATTGTTTCGAGTTTAGGATTTCGGATTTCGAATTTTCATTTCACAATCAGCTTCATCCCCTTAAACGCCACAATTTCGGCGCGCTTCCCCTCTTCCAAAACGTTTTCACTCTCGGCTTCCCAGAGCTCTCCGTGGATGAAGACTTTGCCCTTTTTGCCGTCCCAGCGCTTCACCTCGGCAACGGCCCCGATGAGCCCTTCCATCCCTGTTTTAATTTTGCGGCGCTGCGATTTGACGGCGATCGTCGTCAAAAAGATTGCGACGACAAGGGTTGCGATGACAAATGACAATATCACAGGCATCGACGCTCGCATGAACTCATAAGGGGATGCAAATAAAATGAGAGAGCCTAAAAATAGCGACAACAATCCCCCGATAGTTAAGAGACCGTAACTTGTTACCTTCACCTCCGCAATGAAGAGGATGATCCCCATGGCGATGAGCGCGATGCCTGCGTAATTTGTGGGCAGGACCTGCAGGCCGAAAAAAGCGAGAATAATGCAGATCGTACCGGCAACGCCGGGAAATATGGCGCCCGCGTGAGTGAATTCGAAAAGAAGACCGTAAAAACCCAGCATCAATAAAATGTAGGCAATGTTTGGATGGGCCAAAACCGAAAGCAGATGGAGCCTGAAGTTCATCGGCATCTCGATTACGGGGACTCCTTTTGTCTGAAGTGTAACTTTTCCCTGCGGCATATCGACGACGCGTCCGTCGATCTTCGTCAAAAGATCGTCAAGATTTGAAGCGACAAGATCGATCACCCCTTCGGATTTCGCCTGAACCTCGGTGACCGAAACGCTCTCCTCCACCGCCG
>JBGSNL010000016.1:0-5735 GCA_041739675.1 bacterium | reverse complement strand
GGAGGGGATAACGCTTGAGTTTACGAATGATGCGCTAAAGGAGGTCTGCTCTATCGCAGCGGAGGTCAACCAGCAGATGGAGGACATCGGCGCCAGAAGGCTTCACACCGTGATGGAAAAGCTGCTTGAAGAAATTTCCTTCACGGCTCCCGAAAAGAGCAAACAGAAGATCGTGGTCGACCGCGATTACGTCGTTAAGGCGTTGTCTGACATCGTGAAAAACAGGGATCTTAGCCGGTACATTTTATAGGGAGGAGATATGCCGAGACATCTTCTATCGCTTTTCGATCTGACCGCAGAGGAAATTGAAGGCGTGCTTCGGCGCGCGGCCTGGTTCAAGGACCAGAATAGAGCTGGCAAGGAGTTCCAGCCGCTTAAGGGAAAAACGCTCGCGATGGTTTTTGAAAAATCATCCACGCGCACGCGCGTTTCGTTTGAAGTTGCCATGTATCAGCTGGGCGGACATGCGCTCAATATAACATCTCAGGCTTCTCAGCTTGGACGCGGCGAGACATACGAAGATACTGCGCGTGTCTTGTCGAGATATGTGAACGGCATCATGGTGAGGACGTTCGAGCAGACCAGAATCGAAAAGATGGCCTCCACGTCCAGCGTGCCGGTCATCAACGGCCTCACCGATTTGCACCATCCCTGCCAGGTGTTGGCCGACCTTCAGACGGTCGTCGAAAACAAGGGCTCGCTCAAACCGTTGCACATCTCCTACATCGGCGACGGAAACAATCTTGCCAACACGTGGATCACTGCCGCCATAATCCTGGGTTTCAAACTCACGATTTCAACGCCTAAGGGATACGAGCCCGCGGCGATGGTTCTGGAAAAGGTGAAGCAGGGCGGTTATCCCAACATCAAGATCACCTACAATCCGGAAGAGGCGATGAAGGGAGTGGACGTCGTGAACACGGACACCTGGGTCAGCATGGGTCAGGAGGGGGCCGGCGAAAAGGAGAAGAAGGCGCTTTTCAAACCCTATCAGGTGAATTCAAAGCTCCTCTCGCTTGCGAACAAAGATGCAATTGTGCTTCATTGCCTGCCCGCGCACAGGGGCGAGGAGATAACGGACGAAGTGATGGACGGCCCGCAGTCGCGCATCTTCGATCAGGCGGAGAACCGTCTGCATGCGCAGAAGGCGGTCCTGGAAAAATTCATGGCGTAAGAAAGGATAGATATGGCAAACAATGTCGTGGTGGTCGGGGCGCAGTGGGGAGACGAAGGTAAGGGGAGGATCATCGATCTTTTAACCCCCTCGGTGGACGCGGTCGCGCGCTTTCAGGGCGGGGCCAACGCGGGCCATACTGTCGTGATAGGGGATGCGAAGACGATACTTCACCTCGTTCCGTCCGGCGTTTTGCATGCCGATTGCCTGTGCGTCATCGGTAACGGTGTTGTTCTCGACGCGGACGTTTTGATCGACGAACTCGAAGGTCTTCACTCACAAGGTTATTTGAAGGACCCAAAGATGCTTGCCATCAGCAAGAACGCGCATCTCGTGATGCCCTATCACAGGCAGATAGATCAGCTGCGCGAAGAGAAACTCGGGAGCGCGCGAATAGGCACGACGGGTCGCGGAATCGGGCCGACTTATGAAGACAAAGCGGCAAGGCGCGGAATCAGATTCGGCGAAATGCTTGACGCCAATCTTTTCAAGAGGCGTCTGGAGCAGGTGCTGCCCGAAAAGAACAGGTTGATCGAGATACTGGGCGGCCATCCGGTCGACATAAACACTTTGTATGCGGAGGCCGACGAGTGGAGAAAAAGGCTTTCGCACCATGCGGCGGACACGGCGCTTGTCCTCAACAAATATATCAAGGATGGAAAGAAAGTTCTCTTCGAAGGGGCGCAGGGGACCGCGCTCGATATCGATCACGGAACGTATCCATTCGTCACATCATCGAACACGGTTGCCGGCCAGGCCTGCTGCGGCACCGGTGTGGGCCCAACGGTGATCGATGACGTCCTGGGAATAGTGAAGGCGTACACGACCCGCGTGGGCGAGGGTCCGTTTCCCACGGAAGAGAAGGGAAAAATCGGCGAGACACTCCAGATGCGCGGCAAGGAGTTCGGCGCCACTACCGGCAGGAAGAGGCGCTGCGGCTGGTTTGATGCGATGCTTATGATGCACGCTGCGCGCGTAAACGGCCTCACGATGTTGGCTCTTACAAAGCTCGATGTGCTGACTGGCATCGATACGCTCCGCATCTGCACGGGCTACAAGCTTGACGGCAACGCGATCGATTATCTGCCTTCGGCCGACGACGAGCTCAAGCGCTGCGAGCCTATCTACGAGGATATGCCGGGATGGAAGGAAGATATTTCAGGCGTCAGGAAATTTGAAAACCTTCCGAAGACGACTCAAAATTACGTCAACCGTTTGCGCGAGATTGCGGGAATTCCCATTTCGATTATCTCGGTGGGTTACGAGCGCGGCGCGCACATCATGCTCCGGGATCCGTTCGCCGACTGATCTTTTTCAGAGGCCGTGTTTTTGAAGAAGTGCGTGGTCGCCCAGAATCCTTGAGCTCTCGCCGTCCGCCACTATTTTTCCAGCGTCCATCAGAAGACATCTCGTGGTTGTCTCAAGCGCGAATTGCGGGTCGTGCGTCGCGATGATCACTGTCTTGTCCGTCTCCCTTATGAATGAGATCATCTCGCGTTTTCTTTTGGGGTCCAGCATGGCGGCCGGTTCGTCGAAGACTAAAATATCCGGTTCACAGGCGAGCACCGCCGCGATGGAAACCCTGCGGCGCTCTCCCAGACTCAAATGGTGCGCGGCCCTGTGGATGGCATGTCCCATCGCGACTCGATCCAGGGCGGAATCGACCGCGCAGTGAATCTCATCATGTGAAAAATTGAAATGTTCCGGCCCGAAGGCGACGTCGTCCTCAACCGTGGGGCAGAAGAGCTGGTCGTTCGGGTCCTGGAATATGATTCCCACCTTGCGGCGAATCTCTGAAAGGGTTTTGTTTATGAGCTCGATACCGTCAATGACGATCCGGCCTTCGCCCCTTAAAATGCCGTTTAGATGCAAAAGAAGCGTGGATTTTCCGGTACCGTTTGCACCCACAACCGCCACGCGTTCTCCTTTGGCTATGGAGACGGATACACCCGAAAGTCCCTTCTGGCCGTCAGGGTAGGCGAAGTGCAGGTTTTCGACAATGATATGCATGCCTTTAGCGTCCTTCGTAACCACGGGCCAACATGGCACCGTAGACCCTCTCGGATCGTTCAATACTTCTTATGAGAAAGCTGCCCAGCATCCACGACCTGCCTCTCCATGAAAGGGCGAGCTTGTTGCCGAACTCGCGCGACGCTCGGCCCCGGTTGAGCTTATGAAATTCATCTATGATTATGTATATAAATCGATATATAAACGATAATAGTGAATGTAACACGTGAGGTAATCTGTACCACCTTAACCCCTCCAAAAGTAAGGGAAAAGGGGTGGTCGAGGTGAGAATCGTGAGAAAGGTCAGGGCAAGAACCGCCCGTACTATTATATATATAAAAGGCTGCAATCCCTTCGAGATCATTCCGAGAGCCATGACGGCTACAAACGGGACGGCAAGCGCAATACGCGATATGAGATAGCGGACGGGAAGTTTTGACGTGAGCCAGAGCGAGAGCGCGGCAATCCCATAGATTATGAAGGGTGTGGCATGTACCGGCGGCGTCACCACGACCGCAATGATCGCCAGAAAGGTCACGGCGATTTTTAGACGCGTATCGAGTCCGTGAACGGGGCTCTTGAGGCTGCTGTACCGGTCTATAAATGAATGGTGCATGTTTTTGACTCTCGGATTCCGGCCCATAACACGCTTTTCTTGACATAGTCAATGGACGTGAGAATCTCTACATATGCCAGGTCAAAGTACTATGAAGCATGCCGAAGACCTTCTTCGTTCCTATGAAATCGAGCCCAAGCCGCTCGACAGAATGATAGACGCTTTTTACCGGCGCAATCACAACCTCGGGCCCAGGGAGAGGCGTCTCATTTCCGATGCGGTTTTCGGTGTGATGCGCTGGAAGAGGCGGCTGGACGGGATATTAATGCTTGAAGGGGTGGCTCACCCCACCAACGGGCAGCGTATCGCGGCATATATGGACGGGAAATTGAAAGGGGAACTGCATGCTGCAAGATTCCCGGGAGGGGACGCGGCATACTGGTCATATCCGGATTTCATCTATGACCGGCTCGTCAGATATAAGGGCAAGGAGTGGGCCGCAAAAATCGCATCAGCGTTGAACGAGGAGGCCCCTCTCGTAATACGCACCAATATCCTGAAAATAGACAGGGAGGGGTTGCAAAAAAAACTCCAGGCCGAGGGTATAGAAACCGAGCCGACTTCCCGCTCGCCGTTCGGACTCGCCATTCCCGAACGCGTCAATCTCAACTCCCTTAAATCCTTTAAAGCCGGATTGTTTGAAGTCCAGGATGAGGCGAGCCAACTGATCGGTCTTCTTGTCGATCCCAAAAAAAACGAAACGATCATCGACGTGTGCGCCGGCGCCGGCGGAAAAACGCTTCTGCTTGCCATGATGACGAAAGGAGAGGGAAGGGTCGTCGCATCGGACACGAACATACGCAAATTGAGAACTCTGAAAGATCGCGCAAAGCAGGCCGGGGCAAAAAATATCGACGTCGTCCTGCCGCATAAACTGAAGGAATATTTCAGGGATAGCGCCGACGCTATTCTGGTCGATGCGCCGTGCACCGGGACGGGAACGTTGAGGCGCAATCCCGATCTCAAGTGGCGCTTGAGCGAGGCCGATATCGAAAACTGCGTCAAGATGCAGAGAGAGATTCTCACCGATTCCGCATTGCTTGTAAAAAAAGGCGGCAAACTGATCTATGTCACCTGCAGCATACTGCCCGACGAAAATGAAGAAGTGGCGGAATGGTTCAAGAAGAAGTCCGGATGGGAAATCGTAGGCGACTACTTTAGAACGGATCCTTCAGAAGATTTCATGGATGGTTTCTTCGCTGCTGTGTTCAGGCGGGCATAAGATACAAAAACCGAGCCTTTGGTTTGGGCGGCCAATTCCTCCATTTCTGGAACCCCTGCTGCGGGGTATTTATGGTGGCTCTCTCCCTCTCCTCAGCTCGGTAAGATCATTATAGCAAATGGATTGCAGGATCGTCAAACCCTTTCTATTTTTTTGCCCTTAATTTCTCCATGTGATATATAAGCATTCATTATATACGAGGAATGCCTGATCATTATTGGGGGTGAAACATGTTAAACACAGCGCTTGTTTTATTTGTCGTTGCAGCCGCTGGGGGGCTAGCGCTCCTTGTCTTAAGGATCCGCGACGCACATCTTCCCATGGGGCTGGCTTTGGCACACGGCGTATTCGCGGCGTCGGGCCTGGTGGTTCTAGTCATGGCAATAGTGAGTAAAGGGGCCGGCGCAATTGCAACACTTCCGCTTATTCTTTTTGTGATCGCCGCAGTTGGTGGTTTCGGCCTCTTTTCGTTCCATCTTAGGGGAGAGAAGGTACCGGTTTCTCTTGCCCTCATTCACGGAACACTTGCGGTACTGGCCTTTGTGATTTTGCTGAGGCGAGTGGTGTTCAATGCATATGGTGTTTTATGAAGCCTTTCAGAATTCTGGGGCATTCTATACATCCCATGGCCACTGATTTTCCTATCGCTCTATGGATGACCTCAATTTTCTGGGATCTCATACGGTTGTGGAGAGGGGAGTCTCTCTGGTCGG